>JBGVKB010000067.1:0-63674 GCA_045118955.1 Oscillospiraceae bacterium
CAGAGCCTCGAAGATCTCGGGGTTGGGGTAGGGGCAGGTGGGGAAGTTGCCGTCAGGGTACTTCTGCTCGGGCACGATGGTGATGTCGGTGATGCCGATGTCGTCCAGAATGCGGGTGACAGGCACCAGACCGCTGCCGTTCAGGGGGCTGTAGACCAGCTTCAGGCCGGCGGTGCTGCACAGGCCGGGACGGACGCTGCGGCTCTTGATGGCGTCATACAGGGCCTCGTAGCAGGCCTCGTCCACATACTGGATCAGGCCGGCGGCCAGACCCTCCTCAAAGGGCATGGTCTTGGCGCCGCCCAGCACGTCGGTCTTCTGGATCTCGGCATAGACGATGTCGGCGGCCTCGTCGGTCATCTGGCAGCCGTCGGGGCCGTAGGCCTTGTAGCCGTTGTACTTGGCGGGGTTGTGGCTGGCGGTGACCATGATGCCGGCGTTGCACTCGTAGTAACGGGTGGCGAAGCTCAGGGCAGGCACGGGCATCAGGGCACTGTAGATGCGGACCTTCACGCCGTTGGCGGCCAGCACCTCGGCGGCTGCCTTGGCGAACACGTCGCTCTTGATGCGGCTGTCGTAGCTGATGGCCACGGTCTGGGTGCCGCCCTGGGTCTTGACCCAGTTGGCCAGACCCTGAGTGGCCTGACGCACGACATACACGTTCATGCGGTTGGTGCCGGCGCCGATGACGCCGCGCAGGCCGGCGGTGCCGAACTTCAGCGCGACGGCGAAGCGCTCCTTGATGGCCTCGTCGTCCTTGGCGATGGCGGTCAGTTCAGGGGCAAGGTCGGGGTCATCCAGCTGGGCTGCGCACCAGCGCTTGTATTCTTCTTTATACATATCGTCCACCTGCTTTGCAAAGTTTTTGCCCGCATTTGGGCATTGTCACTATTTATAATGATAAACTCAATGGTTCTGCTTGTCAATTGTGTATTGTACAAACCGGTCGAATCCACTATACTTATTTCATACAGAATACGGGTTTTGTCCCGTGAGAAAGACACATTGGGGGAAAGTGTATGTTCGCGAAGGTGACCAGCGCCGGGGTGCGCGGGCTGAGCGGCTTCACCGTCACGGTAGAGGCCGACCTGTCCCAGGGGCTGCCCGCCCTGACCCTTGTGGGGCTGCCGGACAGCGCCGTCAAGGAGACCGGCGACCGGGTGCGCAGCGCGCTGAAGAATCTGGGCTACACCTGGCCGGTGAGCCGCATCACGGTGAACCTCGCCCCGGCGGACGTGCGCAAGACCGGCCCGGTGTACGACCTGCCGGTGCTGCTGGCGCTGCTGTGCGCCAGCGGTCAGCTCCCCGCCCTGCCGGAGGGCTGCGCCTTTTTGGGCGAGCTGTCGCTGGACGGCGCGCTGCGCCCGGTGACCGGCGTGCTGCCCATGGCGCTCCACGCGGCCGAGAGCGGCGTGCACACCCTGTTCGTGCCGGCGGAGAACGCCGCCGAAGCCGCCGTGGCGGGGCTGACCGTCTACGGCGCGTCCACCGCCAAACAGGTGGCGGCCCACCTGACCGGTGCGGAGAAGCTCACCCCCACCCCCGCGCCGGAGTTCGCCCCCGAATGGCCGGAGGATCTGCCCGATTTCAGCGAGGTGCGCGGCCAGCCCGCCGCCCGCCGCGCCATGGAGATCGCCGCCGCGGGCGGGCACAACATTCTGCTCATCGGCCCTCCGGGCAGCGGCAAGTCCATGCTGGCCAAGCGTCTGCCCGGCATTCTGCCCGCCATGAGCCGCCTTGAGGCGCTGGAGACCACCCAGATCTACTCGGTGGCGGGGCTGCTGCCCGGCGGCGGGCTGTTCGCGCGGCGGCCCTTCCGCAGCCCCCACCACAGCGTCAGCCCGGTGGCTCTGTCCGGCGGCGGCAGCGTCCCCCGCCCCGGCGAGGTGAGTCTGGCCCACAACGGCGTGCTGTTTCTGGACGAGCTGCCCGAGTTCAAGCGGGACGCGCTGGAGATCCTGCGCCAGCCCATGGAGGACGGCACCGTGACCGTGAGCCGCGCCTCCGGCAGCGCCAGCTTCCCCTGCGGCTTTATGCTGGTGGCCGCCATGAACCCCTGCCCCTGCGGCTACTACGGGCATCCCACCCGCGCCTGCACCTGCAGCCCCAGCACCATCGACCGCTACCTGCAGCGCATCAGCGGTCCTCTGCTGGACCGCATCGACCTGCACGTGGAGGCCGCGCCCGTGTCCTACGACGAGCTTGCTGCCGAGGAGACCGGCGAGACCAGCGCCGCCATCCGGGCACGGGTCATGGCCGCCCGCGCCATCCAGCAGCACCGCGCCGCCGCCCTGCGGCTGGAGAACGTCCACTGCAACGCCCAGCTCCCCTCCCCGGCGCTGCGCCGGGTCTGCCGCATGGAGCCGGAGGCCAGCGCCCTGCTGCGCAGGGCCTTCGCGGATATGGGGCTTTCCGCCCGCGCCTACGACCGGGTGCTGCGGGTGGCCCGCACCATCGCCGATCTGGCCGGTGCAGACCGCATCGCCGTGCCCCATCTGTCGGAGGCGCTGCAGTTCCGCAGTTTGGATCGGAAGTATTGGTACAGCAAATGATTGCTGTTTAAAAGCCAAAAACAGGGACAGACCCGCCGGGTCTGTCCCTGTTTTGCTGCAATGATTTACTTTTTCTGCCCGAACTTGTACTCCGTGCCGTTGAGCAGACGCTTGATGTTGGCGCGGTGCATCCAGATGACCAAGCCGCCCATGATCAGCGCGCACAGGGTGGTGAAGCCCACATCGTACCCCCGCCAGGAGGAGTAGAAGAAGGTGAACACCGGGTACAGCGCCGCCACGGTGATGCTGGACAGGCTGACGATGCGGGTGGTGACGACCATCAGGAAGAACACCACAGCCAGAGCCAGCACCACCAGAGGCGCAGTGGCCAGAATGGCGCCGGCGGCGGTGGCAACGCCCTTGCCGCCCTTGAACTTGAACCAAATGGGCCACAGGTGACCGAACACCGCGAACAGGCCGGACACATAGGCCGCACAGGCGCCCAGCTCGGGCACACCGGTGGCGTTGGTCACCAGCCAGCGGACCAGCGTCACCGCGATGGCGCTCTTGGCGATGTCGCCCAGTGCGGTGAGGATCGCGCCCGCCCAGCCGAAGGTGCGCAGAATGTTGGTGGCACCGGCGTTGCCGCTGCCGTGGGTGCGGATGTCGTCCTTATAGAGCAGCTTGCTCACGACGATGCCGAAGTCCACGCTGCCCAGCAGGTAGGCGATCAAACAGCCCAGCGCCAGCCAGCCCCAGAAGCCCGCGTCCGCCTGTGCCAGGGGGCCGCTCACAAGGATGGTGGTGGGGCCGTCCGCGCCGCCGATGACGCCGACACTGCTCAGAAAGTTGATCATAGCAAAACTCTCCTTCGTTGTTGTCGCACAAGGGGTGTTTCTGCGTAGTTTTATCGGGTGCTGCCGTCGCCGCGCTCGCGCACGATCATGCGCACGGGAGTACCCTCCAGACCGAAGGTCTCGCGGATCTGGTTCTCGATGTAGCGCTGATAGCTGAAGTGGAACAGATCCTTGCGGTTGACAAAGCTGACAAACGTGGGGGGACGGGTGCTGCTCTGGGTCATGTAGAAGATCTTCAGGCGGCGGCCCTTGTCGCTGGGGGGCTGCACGCGGGCGGTGGCCCGGGCCAGCAGCTCGTTCAGCACGCCGGTGGGGATGCGCATGGCGTTCTGCTCGTCCACGAACTTGATCAGCTCAAACAGGCGGTCGATGCGCTGGCCGGTCTTGGCGCTGATGAAGATGATGGGGGCGTAGCTCATGAAGCCGAAGTCCTCCATCAGCTGCTTGCGCATCGCGTCCATGGTCTTGCCGTCCTTCTCAACGGCGTCCCACTTGTTCACCGCGATGATGCAGGCCTTGCCCTGCTCGTGGGCGTAGCCGGCCACCTTGCTGTCCTGCTCGGTGAAGCCCACGGTGCCATCGATCATGATGACGCACACCCGGCTGCGCTCCACGGCGGCCAGACCGCGCAGAACGCTGTAGCGCTCCACGCCCTCCTCCACCTTGCCGCGCTTGCGCATACCGGCGGTGTCGGTAAAGATGAACTTGCCGTGGGCGTTGTCCACCATGCTGTCGATGGCATCGCGGGTGGTGCCCGCCTGGTTGGCCACGATCATGCGCTCCTCGCCCAGAATGTGGTTGACCAGACTGGACTTGCCCACGTTGGGACGGCCGATGATGGCCACGGGGATGCGGTCGTCCTCATCCTCATCCTCGTCCTTGAAGTTCAGGTGCTGGCACACCGCATCCAGCAGGTCGCCGGTGCCGTGGCCGTGCACGCTGGAGGTGGGGATCAGCTCGCCCACGCCCAGACTGTAGAAGTCGTACAGCTCCATGGGCGGCTCGCCCACCTTGTCGCACTTGTTGACCGCCACCACCACAGGCTTGCCGCTGCGGCGCAGCATGGCGGCCACCTCCTGATCGTGCGCCGTCACGCCGGCGCGCAGATCCACCACCATGATGATGCAGTCGGCCGCGTCGATGGCCAGCTGCGCCTGATGGCGGATGTGCACCACGATGTCGTCGTCGCTCTCCGGCTCGATGCCGCCGGTGTCGATCAGCAGCATCTTGTGGTTCAGCCACTCACACTCGCCGAAAATGCGGTCGCGGGTGACGCCGGGAGTGTCCTCCACGATGGCCAGCCGCTGACCGACCAGTTTATTGAACAGGGTGGACTTGCCCACGTTGGGGCGGCCCACCACCGCTACGATCGGTTTGCTCATCCGTCTCGCCTCCTTTGTCGCCTCTCAAAAGCTAAAAACTTTTAAGTGTTTCTATCATATCGTAAATTCGCGCAGATTTCCAGCCCTCCGCGCGTTCATTTTGCCGCACAGACCCGGACGATCGTCCGAACCGCGGGCAAAACCGCCCTCACAGGGACAGGATGGTCTGCAGGTTGCCCGCGCCGTCCGCCGGCAGGATGACCACCTGCACGCCCAGCGCCTCCTCCAGCTCGGGGAGGGTCATGTCGTCCAGAAAGCGGTCCTGCTCCGCCCGCAGCATCACCTCGGGCACGCCCAGCACCTTGCTGCTCAGCCTGCCCCGGCACTGGGCCACGATGTCGGTTCCGGTGACCAGACCGGCTACGCTCACGTTACCGCCGAAGAAGTCGTTGCGGATGGCGTGTACCGCCACCCGAATGTGACCGTGCCGGCGGTTCAGCGACTGCATCATCTCGGTGATGAGGGGGGCCGCCAGCGTGCCGGTCACCACGTCCATTTCGATGGGCTTCGTGCCCGGCTCGCAGTCCTCCAGCTCTGCCAAAAACTCGTCCCGGAACAGCCGCCACATCCCCACGCCGTTCTCAAGCTGGGCGTATTCCTCGTAGAATTCGCCCTGCGGGATGGGCCGCCCCGCCGCCAGATACCACTCGTCGCCGGGGTAGATGAGCCGTGTTCCCAGTTTTTCCAGACAGCGCGCGCCGTATTCCTCCAGAATGTCCAGCGTCTGGGCGGCGCTCTCCGCATCGTAGGGGATCAGCGGATACAGCCCCTTGCGGTAGCGGGTCAGGCCGCTGGGCACCGCCGCGATGCTCTGAATGGCGGGGTACAGAGCGCACAGGTCATCCAAGCTGCGGCGCAGCTCGTCGCCGTCGTTGATGCCCCGGCACAGCACGAGCTGGCAGTTCATGTCGATGCCCGCCTCGGCAAAGTCCTTCAGGTAGGCCAGCGTCTCCCCCGCCCGCTTGTTGGCCATCATCCGCACCCGCAGCGCGGGGTTGGTGGTGTGCACCGAGATGTTGATGGGCGAGATGTGCATCTGCTTGATGCGCTCCACCTCATGGGGACTGAGGTTGGTCATGGTGATATAGTTGCCGAACAAAAAGCTCAGCCGCTCGTCATCGTCCTTGAAATAGAGGGTCTCGCGCAGACCCGGGGGAAGCTGGTCGATGAAGCAGAACATACAATGGTTTGCACAGGAATGCTTCTGGTCGATCAGATAGGTCTCGAAGTCGCAGCCGAACGGCTCATACTCGCCCTTTTTCACCGTCACGGTGTGCTGCGTGCCGCCGCGGCACAGGGTCACCTCGATGCGGGCCGCCGCGGTGTGGAACTCATAGTCCAGCATATCGTTCAGCGGACTGCCGTTGGCGGTCAGCAGGCTGTCGCCGGGCAGGATGCCCGCCTTCGCCGCCGGACTGCCCTTGTCCACCGATTGCACCTGAATGGCCATGAATGCCGCCTCCTTTCAAAAACGTGTCGATGTTGCAAAGAAAAAAGGGGAAGGCAAGCCCTCCCCCTTTGCGCAGAAGCCAGAACTTAGGCTTCCTTCTTGACGATTTCCTTGCCCTTGTAGTAGCCGCAGTTGCCGCATACCTGGTGGGGAAGTTTATACTCGCCGCAATGGTCGCACTTGACCAGGGCAGGAGCCTCCAGCTTCCACACGGAGGAGCGACGCTTGTCACGCCGTGCCTTGGAAACCTTTCTCTTGGGTACCGCCATTCTTTAGCACCTCCTCGATGTGAATCAGTCTAGCAGTTCTCTTAATATCGCCAGCCTTGCGTCCACGGGGGCGGCTTCTTCCTCCGCCGGCTCGCAGGTACAACCCGCTGCCTTTTTCAACCCGCACACAGGGCATAGCCCGGTACAATCCTCGCTGCAGAGCAGGAGGGTGGGGCCTTCCAGAACCAGCTCCTCAAAGAGAAGCTCGTCCAGGTCAAGCACACCTTTTGCATCCACCGGCAATTCATCCTCGCCGATGAGATCGTCCTCGCGCACCTTCCACTCCCGCTCCAGCTCGATGCTCTCGCTGACCGGGTCAAGGCAACGGGCACACTCGCCCACCGCCGTGGCTTTTGCACGAAGGCTCAGATACAGCTCGCTGCCCTTGATGCGCACGGAGAAATCCGCGCTCACCGGCTCCAACACCTGATAGCCGGGCCAATCGCGTCCGCTCAGATCGGACTCGAAGCTCTGGCTCGCATAGTCGGGGCCGCGCAGCAAAAGTCGTTTCAGGTCAAATTGCATACTTCACCTCTAAAAGACCGCTTATCCAGTATAAGCAATTCGCGCTCGTTTGTCAAGCAAAAAAGAAAAACGGGAGCCAAAAAATTTCCGGCTCCCGCATCCTTTGCTGATTTGTGCGCTTATCCGAAGATTTGCAGCAGCTTACAGGTACTTCTTGACGCTGTCGGGCAGCTCGTCCTCGTTGGCGGAAACGGTCACGATGACGTTCACGTTCTCACCGGCCAGAGCGTCGATGGCAGCCAGGGTCTCGCCCAGCTCCACATAGTCACGGCCGCCGACCTTCAGGATGCCGTCGATGAACAGCTCGGTGATGTCGTAGTTGCCGGCCAGCACGCCGCTGATGAAGCCGTACAGCATGGGATAACCGCTGATCTTATATTCATCCACGTCGATCAGGCGAGCCTTGTAGTCGATGTGGTAAGTCAGGTTCATGCACTTCTCGATAACGACGACGTTACCGTTGGTGGTCTTGGTGGCGTTGTTGATCATGTCCACCATGGCCTTGGTCTTGCCGGAGCCTTTGGTTCCGATAATCAGTTTGATCATAAGGGTTGACCTCCTTGCGTTTTGCGGGTTTATCTTTGCGCCCCGGGCGCTTCGATCAATTCAGTTTGGCTTCCAGTTCCGCCTTGCGGTCCTCGTAGCCGGGCTTGCCCAGCAGGGCAAACATATTCTTCTTGTAGCTCTCGACGCCGGGCTGATCGAAGGGGTTCACACCCAGCAGATAGCCGCTGATGGCGCAGGCGCGCTCGTAGAAGTAGATCAGCTCGCCCAGATCCGCCTCGTTCAGGGTATCCACCTGAATGACGCCGATGGGAACGCCGCCGTCGTTGTGGGCCAGGATGGTACCCTCCATGGCCTTGCGGTTGACCACGCTCATGTTCTGGCCGGACAGGAAGTTCAGACCGTCAAAGTTGCCCTCGATCGGCTCAATGAACACATCGCGGCTGGGGTTCTTCACGTCCACCACGGTCTCGAACAGCATCCGGGCACCGTCCTGAACGAACTGACCCATGGAGTGCAGGTCGGTGGAGAAGATGACGCTGGTGGGCATCAGACCCTTCTGGTCCTTGCCCTCGCTCTCGCCGAAGAGCTGCTTATACCACTCGTTCATCATGGTGAAGTTCGGCTCGTAGCAGGCCATCAGCTCAACGCTCTTGCCCTTGCGGTACAGGATGTTGCGCACAGCGGCGTACTTGTAGCAGTCGTTGTCGGCGCTCAGCACGCTGAACTTCTGACGGCCTGCCTCGGCGCCCGCCATCAGGGCGTCGATGTCGCAGCCGGCGCAGGCGATGGGCAGCAGACCCACGGCGGTCAGCACGGAGAAGCGGCCGCCCACGTCATCGGGCACCACAAAGGTCTCCCAGCCCTCGGCGTCAGCAAGCTGCTTCAGGGTGCCGCGGGCGCGGTCGGTGGTGGCGTAGATGCGCTTCTTGGCCTCCTCGGGGCCGACCTGCTCCTCCAGCATCTTGCGCAGAACGCGGAAGGCCAGAGCCGGCTCGGTGGTGGTGCCGGACTTGGAGATCATGTTGATGCTGAAGCGCTTGCCCTTGCAGCAATCCAGAATGTCCTGGAAATAAGCGGGCGAAATGGAGTTGCCGGCGAAGAAGATCTGCAGACCGTCCTTCGCGGTGCTGTTGTACATCTGACCCTTCACGGCCTCGATGACCGCACGGGCGCCCAGGTAAGAGCCGCCGATGCCGATGACCACCAGCACGTCGGAATCCTCACGGATGCGGGCGGCGGCGGCCTTGATGCGGGCAAACTCTTCCTTGTCGTAATCGCGGGGCAGATCCACCCAGCCCAGGAAATCGTTGCCGGGGCCGGATTTGCTCTCAAGCAGATTGTGAGCAACTTCTACCTGCGGATAAAGGGCGGCGTATTCGTTTGCGCTTACAAACTGCTCCAGATGTTTGCCATTAAAAGAGACACTCATCAGAAAATACCCCCAAAATATTGTGAATACTGTTGCTAATACTATACCCTTTTGGGGGTGTTTCTGTCAAGGCTGATTAAAACAACTTTCTGGCCGTAATTGCAAACCCGCGGCCCGTTCATCGCAGGTTCGTTCACATCGCCGTCAGCGCCCGCACAAGGCGGGCAAGGCCGCGCCGCAGATCCAGCCGTTCCACCGTGTCGGCGGCCCGCACCGGCCAGCGCCCGAGGCAGGTCTCGCCGCTGTACACCGCCAGCTCCCCCACCGGGCTGCCCTGCGTCACCGGTGCCTCCAGCCGCTGGGGCAGCTCCAACCGGGCGGTCAGGGACGCGCCCTCTCCCTTCGCCAAAAGCAGACGCTGGGCCGCCGGATATTCCAGCTCCACCCGGTCAAACTCGCCCCGGCTCACCGGGAGGTCGGCAGGGGCGTTCTCCGGCTGAGGTGCTTGCCCGGCCTCAAAGTTGGCGAAGCCGTAGTCCAACAGGGTGGTGGCCGCCGCGAACCGCTCGCTGCTGGAGGGGCTGCCCAGCACCACCGCGATGAGGGACAGCCCGTCCCGGGTGGCGCTGGCGGTGATGCACACCCCCGCCCCGCCGGTGGTGCCGGTCTTGAGGCCGTTGATGCCACTGTACCGCTTGAGCAGCTTGTTGGTGTTCAGAAGCTGGGTCTGCCCGCCCCTCAGGGTGTCCATCCAGATGGTGGTGTAGGCGGTGATGCCGGGGTGGGCGTTGAGCATTTCACGGCTCATGACCGCCACATCCCGGGCGGTGGACAGGTGCCCCGCCGCGTCCAGCCCGCAGGCGTTCTTAAAGGTGGTGCCGGTCATGCCCAGCTCGGCGGCGCGGCGGTTCATCTGCTCCACGAACACCGGCTCCGACCCGCCGATGAACTCCGCCACCGCCACCGCCGCGTCGTTGGCGCTGGACACGCAGATGGCCTTGAGCATCTCCTCCAGCGTCATCTGCTCGCCCGGCTCCAGCCAGATCTGGCTGCCGCCCATGCTGTAGGCGTGCTCGCTCACCGGCACCGTGTCGCTGAGCTGCACCCGCCCCGCCTCCAGTGCCTCCATGGTCAGCAGCAGAGTCATCACCTTGGTGATGGACGCAATGGGCAGCTGGGCGTCCGCCTGCTTTTCGTACAGCACCGTGCCGGTGGCCTGATCGATGAGGATGGCGCTCTTGCAGGGCACATCAAAGGACGGCATGGCAAAGCGGCTCTCCCCCTCGGCGAAGGCCGTCGGGCAGAGCACAGCCGCCAGCAGCAGCACGGCCAGCAGGGCCGCAGCACAACGTTTCATGTTTGAGATCTCCCCCTCCGCGGCCCTCCGGGGCATCCCGCCCGCCGGGCCTGTTTTTCTACCACTATATGTGCGCGGGGGAAAAATCAGTCATGCCGCAGGGGCCGCCCGCCCGTGAAAACCGCGATTTTGCCGAAGATCCCATCACCTTTGCCACTTTAGCAATTGAAACCGCGGGAATCCTGTGCTATGCTAGGGAATATCCCTTTCGTGCGGCGGTCTGCCCGCCCGCGATCTTCAACACGGAGGGCCTTTTATGGGCATTGAATACAAAGACTGCTTTTCACTGGAAGATTACGCCGCCCTGCGGGAGTCGGTGGATTGGGCGCCCCTGTGCCCTGAGCAGGTGCAGAACGGCCTGGACAGCGCCGCCCTGCTCACCGGCTGCTACGACGACGGGCGGCTGATCGGCTGCACCCGCCTTTTGTGGGACGGCGGGGTCATCGCCTATCTGGGGGACGTGATGGTAGACCCCCGCTATCAGGGGCACGGCATCGGCCACGCCATGGTGCGGCGGAACATCGACTTCCTCAACCGCCAGCTCAAGCCGGGCTGGAAGATCAAGCTGGTGCTGTTCACCCTGCCGGGGCTGGAGTCCTTCTACACCGAGCTGGGCTTTTCGGAGCGCCCCAACGACCGGGCCGGCGCGGGCATGGACCTGTGGCTGAGCCTCTGAGCCATCTGCATCCTGCGGGCTGTCCCTTCGGGGGCGGCCCGTTTTGTCTGCCCGCCGGGCTTGACGGGCTGTGTATACTTAAAGTGAGTTATTGTGGGAAGTGTGCCCGCGGGCGGCGTTTGGAGCCGGCCTGAGGACAGGATTTCCCACCGTTCCTTTATATAATGTTTAAAAGAAGCGAGCGTGACCGTATGCGAGTGAGTTTTTACACCCTGGGCTGCAAGGTGAACCAGAACGAGACCGGTGCCCTTGAGCATCTTCTGTGCCAGAACGGCTACACCATCGCCGAGCCGGGCGAGCCTGCCGACGTATACATCGTGAACAGCTGCACCGTCACCGCCAGCGGCGACCGCAAGAGCCGCCAGTGGCTGCGCCGCGCCAAGCGGGAGAACCCCGGCGCGGTGACCGTGCTCACCGGCTGCTATCCGCAGGCCTTCCCCGAGGAGGCCGCCAACGTGATGGAGGCCGATCTGGTGACCGGCAGCGCCAACCGCAGCAGTCTGCCCGCCAACATTCAGCGGGTGATGGAGAGCGGAGAGCGGCTGGTGGCCATCACCCCCCACCAGCGGGGCGAGGTCTTTGAGGAGCTGCCCATGGAGCGCCAGCCCGGCCACACCCGCGCCTTCATCAAGGTGGAGGACGGCTGCAACCGGCAGTGCGCCTACTGCGTCATCCCCCGGGCACGGGGTCTTGTGCGCAGCCGCAGCGAGGAGAGCGTGGTCAAGGAGCTTGAAACGCTGGCCGCCGGCGGCTACAAGGAGGTGGTGCTGGCGGGCATCAACCTGCCCAGCTACGGGCTGGACACCGGCACCCGCCTGATCGACCTGATCGAGCGCTGCGCTCAGGTGGAGGGCATCGAGCGCATCCGTCTGGGCAGTCTGGAGCCGGATCTGCTGACCGACGAGGACATCGCCCGCATGGCAAAGATCCGGGAGCTGTGCCCCCAGTTCCACCTGTCGCTGCAGAGCGGCTGCACCGCCACCCTGCGCCGGATGCGCCGCACCTACACCGCCGAGCAGTACGCCGACACCATGGCGCGGCTGCGGGCCGCCTATGGCGCGGCGAACGTAAGCTTCACCACCGATGTGATCGTGGGCTTCCCCGGCGAGACCGAGGAGGAGTTTGCCGAGAGCATGGCCTTCGTGGAGCGGGCGGGCTTCCTGAAGGTACACGTCTTCCCCTACTCCCGCCGCAGCGGCACCCCTGCCGCGGACTTCCCGGATCAGGTGCCCGAGGAGGTCAAGGCACAGCGCGCCCACCGCTTGCAGGCCGCCGCCGACGCGGTGCGCGCCCGGGTGGTCGCCGCCATGGAGGGTGCCGCCGAGGAGGTGCTGCTGGAGACCCCGCTGTCCTCCACCACCTTCACCGGGTACACCCGGCTGTATGTGCCGGTCACCGTCCGCGCGGCGGGGCACGCCTCCGGCGAGATCCTGCCCGTGCGGCTGGAGCAGTGGGACGGCCAGCGCTGCCGCGCCGCCCTCGCGGAGGGGTAAACCTTTTATATCTTGCGAAATGAGACGATTTTCCAAATAAACGGAGCCGTCAGCCCTTGCAACTGTCCAACAGCTATGTTATTCTTTTGTCAGTCCCGGGGGGGCCGTGTGCCGGCCCTCGTAAAGCCTTGTGTGATGCACCACCAAGTTTGCCCGGGCGAGCTTTGTGAATAAGGAGTTACGAACCATGAGAGGAATTTATACCCCTGTGACCGATGTGCGCCGCAAGGTGTTCACCGAGGTCGCACGTATGTCGTATCAGGGCGGCACCTCTTCCGACTATGCGGATCAGATGCGGAAGCTGCCCTACAAGATCATTCCCGGCGAGGAGGGCGTTCACAACCAGAACATCTTCCTGGAGCGCGCCATCGTGTCCGAGCGGATCCGCCTTGCGATGGGTCTGCCCCTGCGCCCCATCAATGAGCAGGTGTCCACCACCGAGGGTCTGGAGCACAGCGTCATCGCCGACAAATACTACGATCCCCCGCTGATCAACGTGATCAAATTCGCCTGCAACCAGTGCCCCGAAAAGGTGGTGCAGGTCAGCCGTATGTGCCAGGGCTGTCTGGCGCACCCCTGCCATGAGGTCTGCCCCAAGAACGCCATCTCCTTCAAGGGCGGTCGTTCGGTGATCGATCAGGATCTGTGCATCAAGTGCGGCAAGTGCGTCACCGCCTGCCCCTACAACGCCATCGTCAAGACCGAGCGCCCCTGCGCCGCCGCCTGCGGCATGGGCGCCATCAAGAGCGACGCGCTGGGCCGCGCCGACATCGACTACGACAAGTGCGTGTCCTGCGGTATGTGTCTGGTGAACTGCCCCTTCGGCGCCATCTCGGACAAGGGTCAGATCTTCCAGCTCATTCAGGCCATGAACCGGGGCGACCGGGTCCACGCCATCGTGGCCCCCGCCTTCCTGAACCAGTTCCCCGGCCTGACCCCCGCCAACCTGCCCGCCGCCATGACCCAGCTCGGCTTTGAGGACACCGTGGAGGTGGCCATCGGCGCCGACCTGTGCACCATCGACGAGGCGGAGGACTTCCTGGCCGAGGTGCCCGAGAAGATCCCCTTCATGGCCACCTCCTGCTGCCCCGCGTGGAGCGTGATGGCCAAGAAGCTGTTCCCCGAGCGCGCCAACTGCATCAGCATGGCCATGACCCCCATGGTGCTGACCGCCCGCATGATCAAGCAGGCCCACCCCGACGACCGCATCTGCTTCATCGGACCCTGCTCCGCCAAGAAGCTGGAGGCCAGCCGCCGCACCATCCGCAGCGATGTGGACTTTGTGCTGACCTTTGAGGAGCTGGCCGGTATGTTCGAGGCCAAAGAGGTGGACTTCACCGAGCTGGAGGACAGCGACGATCTGCAGTACGGCACCGCCGACGCCTACGGCTTTGCGGCCGGCGGCGGCGTGGCGCAGGCTGTGGTCAATTACATCAAGACCAAGTACCCCGACCGCGAGGTGAAGGTCGCCAGCGCGCAGGGTCTGGCCGAGTGCAAAAAGATGCTGATGATGGCCAAGGCCGGCAAGTACAACGGCTACCTGCTGGAGGGCATGGGCTGCCCCGGCGGCTGCATCTCCGGTGCCGGCACCATCGCCGACCCCATCAAGACCGCTGCCATTCTGGCCAAGCACAAGAAGGACGCCCCCATTCAGCACTCCATCGACAGCAACTTCAAGGATTACGGCAAGCTGCTGCACGACTGATCCCCCATACACAAAACGAACAGACAGCCCCCGGTGCCTCGCGGTTCCGGAGGGCTGTTTTTGTCTGCCGCGGGCCGTTAAAATTTGGTGCATCCCACCGCACACTGTACAAAACGAGCAAAATCATCTCATAAAATTTGACATAAAACAGCAGTTTCTCTCATTTCTCTTTGTTGATTCCGCTGTCTGATTCCGATATACTAAAAGTAGCAGGCTACCCATCGTCCGCCCCTTTATCCCATCGGTTCATCGCGAGGAGAATGCATATGGCACAGAATCCCACCGAACGGACCCCCAAGAGCGGCACCCCCGCCGGTATGCGCGAGGGCATGAAAAAGGCCACCACCGGGATGCTCGTGCTGTCCCTGCTGCGCCGCCGGCCCATGTACACCTACGAGATCATGCGCCGCATGGAGGAGATCACCGAGGGCGTCATTGCCTTCAACACCCTCTACATCGCCATCTACCGCCTGAAGGAACACGGCTACATCGAGGAGGAGGCCCGCACCTTCTCCAGCGACAATCATGTGCGCATCTACTTCCGCATCACCGAGGCGGGCATCGCCCATCTGGACGCGATCACCGCGGAGTACCGCCGCATGACCGCCGCCATCGACCGGGTGCTCACCGTCGAGCTGCCCGACGAGGCCTGACCCATCAAAGCAAAAGCGCCGCACCCCCACTTGGGAGGTGCGGCGCTTTTTAACGCTTATCCGAAATTTTTTCGCAGCTTGTCCAGATCCTCCTCGTCGAACCATTCCTCCGAGAAGCCGCAGCCGCAGCAAACATACCGCTGCACCGGCACCGCCGACAGGATGGTGGCCCCGGTGAGCACCACGTTGCCGTAGGCGTTCACCTTGCCCTCGATGCGCACGATGTCGCTGCCGCCGCACTTGGGGCAGACATGGGTGTTTTTCATAAGACGCGCTCCTTTCGCTCGGTGGTCAGGCGGTCTTGGGCTTGCCAAAATGGAACAGCCCCAGCCCCGCAAAGATGATAAGGCCGCCCAGCAGGGTGGCCCGGTCGGGCACCTCCCCCGATACGGCAAAGCCGATGACGCTGGTGAGCAGCGGGGTGATGAACATATAGTTGCTCACCTGAGAGGTCTGCCGGGCTTTGGCGAAGGCCCGCGCCCAGCACACATAGGCGATGGCAGAGGAGCCGATGCCCAGCACCGTCAGATAGACGAACTGCTCCGGCGGGGCCGAAGCCGCCTGACGCACCGCCTCGGGCGCGAACACCGCCAGCATGGCCGTGCCGAAGAAGATGCTGTAGGTGGAGGCCTGCAGCGCCGTATAGGTGCGGGTCAGCCGGCGCTGCAGCAGGTTGTACACCGCCAGCACCAGTGCCGCCGCCATCAGCAGCAGGATGCCGCCGTTCACCGAGAACACCCCGTTCAGCAGGGTGAGCACCGCCACGCCGCAGAACTCCACCAGAATGGCCGCCCACTGCAGGGGCGCCAGCCGCTCACCGTAGACGAAGCGTGCCATCAGGGCGGTAAGCATGGGCACGGTGGCGATGATGACGCTGCCGGTGGCGGAGCTTAAGGTGAGCATTCCCTGATTGAAGGCGATCATATACAGAAAAAACCCGGTGAAGCCCGCCGCTGCGAACCAGCCCAGATCCTGCCGGCGGGGCAGGGGCATTTTGGTCACCAGCGCCACCACCGCCAGCGCGGCCGAGGCCATGATGTACCGCAGAAAGCCCAGCGCCGAGGGGGAAAACACCTCCGACGTAAGCCGGGTAAATACATACGCCAGCGACCAGAAAAAGATGGTGGTCATGGCGTAAGGATGATAGCTGTCGCGCCACTTCACGGCGCTCGCCTCCTTTTAATATGCGTTTTATCGCCCCTTGTGGCGCACTCAGTCCTTGACGCAGTCGGCCAGCGCCATCACGCCCCAGCCCGCCGCGGTCTTGACCCAGGCCTTGCCGCCGCAGGCGGTGGCAACCTCCTCAAAGTCCATGTCATCGGTCTGGTAGACGTCCGCCAGATTGATGTACCGCCAGCCCCCGTTCATGCGCACGGCGGCGGTGCCGGAGTCAAAGGGCAGCACGTTTTCGTACTTGCAGGAGATCTGCACCACGCCGTCCTCGTCCACATAGCCCCACAGCCCGTTCTGCTTTACCGGGAACAGCCCGCTCTTGCAGAGCTTGTAGTCCTCATACTGCGCGCCGGTCAGCGGGCGGCCGGTCATGCCGTCGATCTGGATGAACCGGCCGGTCTCCTCCACCTGCAGGGCGGTGAGGGTGCCGTCGGCGTTGAAGCGGAAGGGCTCGACAAGCTCCTCCCCCTCGGCCAGAGCACGCTCACTCAGGCGCACCACCTTTGCCATAAAGGAACCGCTGACGGCGACGGCAGCGTTCCACGGGGTGTACTCGCCGAAGTAAGAATCATACAGCACACCGCTGTTCTCGTCGTACTCAAAGGGGTCGCCGTGACCGCCGTGGCCGCCGGCCCCCACCACCTGACCGGCGGCGTTGAAGATCTTGGTCTCATCGGCGTTGGTGATGCCGCACAGACTGCACCAGTGTACGTCCTCGCTCTCGGGCACCACCACATGGCCCCGCAGGTCGATGATCCCTACCCTGCCGCCCCGGGAGAACAGATACAGCTCCTCCCGATGGGTCATGGGGTCGTTGCTGTTCTGGGGGTAGTCCGCAAGGCTCTGCACCCATTCGATGGAGGCGTCCGGCTGCACCAGCCAGGGCAGACCGTCGTCCACCGCAGGCTGCGCCGACTGGGGCGCGGGCGTTTTTGCCGGCGCGCCGGTCTGCTCCGGGCCGATAACCGTAACATCGTAGACCTGCGTCTTTTTGCCGCCGCAGGCCGCCAGCGTCAGGCACAGCAGCGCCGCCAGCAGGGCGCAGACCGTCCGTTTCATCCGCATTGCGCGAGGTTTCATATGTGTATCCCCCTTTCCGGGTCATGGGCAAATCAGTATGGCCCCATTGTACCGCAAAATCGTGAACATTTCCACAAAAAACGGTGTAAACGTAAAAACAGCGGCCCGATGGAGAACGCCCCCGGGCCGCTGTCTGTCATTTGTGATACTTGGTGCCCGCGTTGATGGAGAACGCCCGGTAGATCTGCTCGCACAGCACCAGCCGCGCAAGCTGGTGGGGCAGGGTGATGCGCCCCATGGAGAAGCGCAGCGCCGCCGCCTTTTTCACCGCCGGGGCCAGACCGTGGGAGGAGCCGATGACGAAGGCCACATCCCCGCAGCCGCCCACCGCCTGCTTATCCAGATAGTCCGCCAGCTCCTCGCTGGAGAGCTGCTTGCCCTCCACGCACAGCGCCACCAGCGCCGCGCCCTTCTTCACCTGCGCGAGGATGGCTGCGCCCTCCTTTTCCAGCGCCCGGTCGATGACCGTCTGGCTGGCGTTCTTCTCGTGGATGGTCTCCTCGGGCAGCTCCACGATGCGGAACTTGCACATACCGCCCAACCGCTTCTGATACTCCGCCACACCGGCGGCGCAGTAGGCCGCGTTCAGCTTGCCCACACAGATCAGATCCACATTCATCATGGCTGCGTTCCTCCTGTCAAAACTCGATCCAGTCGCTGATCTGGCTGCGCTTCTGCGCCTGAATGACCGTGCCCTTTTCAGGGGTGACGCCCGCCATGGCCAGCGTGCGGAACACGGTGCCCAGCGCCAGATCAGGGGTGTTGTTCTCCTGGCTCAGATGGCACAGGGCAAAGCGGGTGCAGCCCTCCTGCAGCAGCTCCAGAATTTTGGCGGCGCACTCGTCGTTGCTCAGATGGCCCCGGGGGGACTCGATGCGCCGTTTTAAGTAGTAGGGGTAGGGGCCATTGCGCAGGCTGTACAGGTCGTAGTTGGCCTCGATGGCCACCAGATCCGCCCCCGCCAGATTTGTGTGCACCACCGGGGTCAGGTGCCCCAGGTCGGTGGCGATGGCCATCACCCGCCCGTCCGCCGTGCGGATGCGGTAGCCGCAGCAAGGCACGTCGTGGCTGGTGGGGAAGGCGCTCACATAAAAGCCGCCCACATCCTCGCCCCGACCCTCCAGCGCGATGGCGTCCACGTTGTCCGGCAGGATGCCCGCACAGGCCAGCGCGTCCAGCGTGTCCGCCCCGCCGTACACCGGCACCGGGTGGTGCTTCAGAAACACCCGCAGACCGCTGACGTGATCCACGTGCTCGTGGGTGACGAGGATGCCCTGCAGGTCAGCCAGCGGCAGCCCCAGTTCCTTCAGGGCGTTCACGGTGGTACGGCAGCTCTTTCCCATGTCGATGAGCAGATACTTTTCGCCGCACCGCACCAGCCCGCAGTTGCCCGACGAGCCGGAATAAAGGGTGGTGAAACTGGCCATTCCGGCCTCCTTTCCACAAAAAATGGCCGCCGTTTGCCGGCGGCCATCGCGTTTTCATGCGTTTTACAGTGCCTTTGCCGCACCGGGAGCGGGACGCTCCACCCGGCAGATGTCCGCACCCAGACCCTGCAGCTTTTCCACCATGCACTCGTAGCCGCGCTCGATGTAGTGGATCTTGCTGATCTCACTGACGCCGTTGGCGGCCAGCGCGGCCACCACCAGAGCAGCGCCCGCGCGCAGGTCAGAGGCCTCCAGCGGGGCGGGCATCAGGGCGGGCACGCCCTCGATGACGGCCACCTGACCGTCCACCTGGATGTTCGCGCCCATGCGGGCCAGCTCGTCCACATAGCGGAAGCGGTTCTCCCAGATGCTCTCGGTGATGATGGAGGTGCCCCGGGCCACGCTCAGCAGCACGGTCATCAGCGGCTGCATATCGGTGGGGAAGCCCGGATGGGGCATGGTCTTGATCTTCAGCGGCATCAGATCGCCGGTGCGGTACACCCGCACCGCGTCGTCGAACTCCTCCACCGTGGCGCCCGCCATCTCCAGCTTGGCGGTGATCGGCTCCAGATGCTTGGGGGTCACGTTCTTGATCAGCACGTTGCCGCCGGTCAGCGCCGCCGCCACCATGAAGCTGCCCGCCTCGATCTGGTCGGGGATGACCGAATAGGTGCAGCCGTGCAGCTTTTTCACGCCGCGGATCTTGATCACGTCGGTGCCCGCGCCGCGCACGTCCGCACCCATCATGTTCAGGAAGTTGGCCAGATCCACCACATGAGGCTCCTTGGCCACGTTCTCCAGCACGGTCAGGCCCTCGGCCAGCACCGCGCCCAGCATGGCGTTCATGGTGGCGCCCACCGACACGGTGTCGAAGAACACATGGGCGCCCTTCAGCTCATTGCAGCGCACGTTGATCTTGCCGTACTCCACCGAGTCGGTGGCACCCAGCGCGCAGAAGGCCTTCAGATGCTGGTCGATGGGGCGGGGGCCAAGATCGCAGCCGCCGGGCATGGCCACCTTGGCGGAGCCGAAGCGGCCCAGCAGCGCGCCCAGAAAATAGTAGCTGGCACGCATCTGGCGGGACAGGTCGTCCGGCACCTCGGTGCTGGTGAGGCAGGTGGTGTCGATCTCATAGGTATTCTTATTCAGCATGCGCACCTGCGCGCCCAGCGCCGACAGAGTGCGCAGCGAAACGCGCACATCGTTGATGGCGGGCACATTCTCCAGCACGCATTTCCCGCCCGCCAGAATGGTGGCAGGCAGCAGGGCTACGACCGCGTTCTTCGCGCCGCTGATGACCACTTCGCCCATCAGCGGTTTACCGCCCCGAATGACAAATTTCTCCAATCAAAACTCTCCTTTGAGCCTGATGTTTCTCGCCCATTTCCGCTGTTTTTCGACAGCAAAAGGGCGTTCTGACGGAAAAATGGGCGCACTTCGCCCCTCCCGGCAGACTTCAACCTGTATATTATACACCACTCGCCGCAGAAAAGAAAGCCTCACGCATATTATTAGCGTATCGCACAACTTATATCCGGCTTGCCTTGTCAAATTTGGCCAAGTTATCCCGCTATAAAACCAACGAGCCACCGCAGGACTTGCCCGCGGCGGCTCGCAGTTTTGGGCGAACGCCCTTAGAAGTTGGGGAAATAGTTGCGCGCGCTGACCAGAGAACCGTTGATGCGGATCTCAAAGTGCAGGTGGTTGCCGGTGGACCAGCCGGTGGAACCCACCGTGCCGATCTGCTGGCCCTGCGTCACATACTGGCCCGCGCTCACGTTAAGGGTATCGCAGTGGGCGTACAGGGTGGTCATGCCGTTGCCGTGGTTGATGATCAGCGAGTAGCCGTAGTTGGTGCCCGCGCCGTTCCAGCCGGCCCGGGTGACCACGCCGTTGTCCGCGGCGTAGATGGGGGTGCCGCGGGGCGCGCAGATGTCGCAGCCCTTGTGACCGCTGCTCATCCAGCGACTGACGTAGCGGTAGGCAGGCACCGGCCACATGATGCTGCCGCTGCCGGTGCCGCCGGCGGCGATGGCGCCGTTGGGCAGGCGGCGGCCCTCCAGGACCTCCTTGGTGACCGGCTCCTGCAGCACCGTGGTCTCCACGATGTCGCGCCAAGCCTCCACGCCGTCGATGCGCACGATGTCGGCGGTGATCTCCTTCAGGCCCTCCTGACCCTCCTGCACCACCTTGATGGTGCCGAAGGCGTAGTCGTCCGAGGGGCTCTTCTTGGTCTCATAGGGGATCGGCTCGGTGTAGGTGACCCGTTCCACCGTGCGGATCTGCAGGAAGGGGCGTTCCTGGCTGACCACCAGCACATCGCCCACATACATATTGTATCCACTGGCGGTCATGGCCGGGTTGAGCGCGTACAGCTCGTTCACCGTCAGCTCATGGTCGCGGGCGATGGTCCAGGGGGAGTCGCCCTCCTGGACGGTGTAGGTCAGCTCGGCCTGCTCCAGACCGGTGAGCCGCGCCACCACATCCCCCACCTTGGAGAAGGAGCTGGTGAAATAAATGCCCTCCACCAACTGCACGTCCTTGGTGAATTCCACCCGGAAGTTGGGGGTGTCGGGCTGCTCGTAGGGGGCCTTCAACTCTGCCAGCGTCCGATCCAGCCGGGCACGGTCGGTGGTGACCGCGATGAGCTGGCCGTCCACATACAGGGCGGTGCCCTCCTGGATCTCCTTGCTGGATGCCTGCAGGATGGCGTCGGCCATCTCGCTCTCGTCCATCACGGTGCCCTCAATGGCGAGGGTATAGGTGGGCTTGATGTCCCACTCCTGCCCATCGTTGACCGCCACCGTCTCGATGCGGCGGCGCAGGTCCTCGCGGGCGCTGTCAAACACCGCCTCGTTGGCCACATAGCCCACGGGCTTGCCGTCCACTTCCACCTTCAGGATGTAGTTGTAGCCCAGCACGGTATGTACGGTAAACAGGAACAATGCCGCTGCCGCCACAGGCAGAATGTAGGCCATGGACTCCTTCATCAGCACGGCGAAGTTCATTGCGCCCCGGCGCGCCGCTTCAAGCAGCACACCCGAGGAGGGCTGCCCCTGCTCCTTGGCCGTCTGCAGCGACTGGCGGGTGTGACCGATGCCATTGAACAGATAGACGATAGGGGCGGTCAGCTTCCGCAGCACGCCGCCCACCATCTGCAGCAGCCACAGGGCCGCCGCCTTTGCGGTGCGCAGCAGGGTATGCGCCAGCCACATCGCGCCCGCGCGCAGACCGCGCCCGGTGCGCACCAGCGTGTACTCGGCCCAAAAGCCCATCTGGTATAGGAAATCACCCAGCCACGCCACCTGTTCGCTGTGGCGGGCCCAGTGCATGAATTCCTGCTTATAAGGTTCCAGCCGCTCGCTCAGCGAGCCGAGCTGTTTTTCTTTCACCTGCAAGGGTACGTCCTCCTTTCCGGGCCGCCTTGTCCGGCCCGCGCCCGCCCTCACCGGCAGGCCAACTGTATGAACTCGGGCAGACGCCCGGTAAAATCAACGCTGTAAAAGCAAATGCCTATTTTTTATTATACACCCGGTATCCGCCGGGGCAAGAGAAAAGGCGCATTTTGCCGAAAGTTTCACACTTCTGTAAGCGGTTCCATATCCCGGCACAGGGCTTCCATGTCCGGGGGCAGGGGGCAATCCACCTGCCGCAGACCGCCGCCCGGTGCGGTGAAGGTCATGCGGGCGCAGTGCAGCGCCTGCCGCCCGATGCGCGTCCGGCCGCCGCCGTACAGCTCGTCCCCCGCCAGCGGGCAGCCGATGTGGGCAAAGTGCACCCGAAGCTGGTGGGTGCGCCCGGTGACCGGCACCGCCGCCGCAAGGCACAGCCCGCCGCCCCGCGCCACGATGCTGTAGCGGGTCAGGCTGGGCTTGCCGCCCTCGGCCACCCGCCGCAGGATGATGCTGCCCTCGGCGCGGGCGATGGGGGCGGCGATCTCCCCTTGCGGCGCGGACGGCTCGCCCTCCAGCACCGCCAGATAGACCTTTTGCACGTTCTGCGCCAGAATGGGCGCGGCGTAGGCGTTTTTCGCGCACAGCACCAGACCGCTGGTGTCCCGGTCGATGCGGTTCACCGGGCGGAACACCGCCTCCTCGCCCCGCCGGGCCATCAGCCCCATCCAGCCGTTGGCAAGGGTGCCGTCCGCCGCGTTCAGGGTGGGATGCACCGCCATGCCGGCGGGCTTGTCCAGCAGAGCCGCGTGGTCGTCCTCGTACCGGATGGTCAGCGGGATGTCCTGCGGCTCCACGGTGGTCGGCTCCTCAGGGGGCAGGGCGAAGCGCACGGTCATGCCCGGCTGCACCCGCAGGTCGGTGAACACCGGCACACCGTCCGCGAAAAAGCCGCTGCCCCGGTACTTCACCGCCTTGATGAGGGTGGCGCTGACCTGCTGACCCCGCAAAAAGTCCCGCAGGGTCAGCCCGGCGTGGCAGGGCTGCACCGTGAAAGAGAGCCATACCGGCTGTGCCATGTCGCTCCCTCCCCCGCATTTGCGCAAAATCCGGCAAATATTATATCACAATTCGAGGGATATTTCAATTCTCACGCTTAGAATCGCAATTTTTTTGCGCGGTTTCCCTTGCCAGCGGCGGGCGGGCGTGCTATAATACCCCTCGGAAAAACGAGTGGAACATACGGCGGCGGGGTGGCATTGCGTTCGCTCTGAGGAAAGTCCGGGCTTCACAGGGGCATGGTAACTGCTAACGGCAGCCGGGGGTGACCCCAGGGATAGTGCAACAGAAATAGACCGCCGCGGCAACGCGGTAAGGATGGAAAGGCGAGGTAAGAGCTCACCAGCGCACTGGCGACTTTGCGGCTATGTAAACCCTACCAGAAGCAACCTCCGCATGGGACATATGCGCAGCCCCGCGCGTCCCGGAGAGGGCGTGAGCCTTGCGGCAACGCAAGGCCAAGATAGATCGTCGTTTAATACAGAACCCGGCTTACGGTCCGGTCGTTTTTTCCAAAAGAGCGCCCCTGCAGGAGTGATCCCGCAGGGGCGCTCTTTTTTTGCGCAAACATCAAAAAGGGCGTCCCCCTCGCAGGGGACGCCCTTTTTCATACGCTATGCGTAAAATTCAGCCGCTTGCGGTGAATTAGTAGCCCAGAGCGCAGCCGTCCAGAGGCAGACCCTCGTCGGTGTACTCGGTGCAGCCGGTGATGTTGCCGTCGGCGTCGAAGCAGATCAGGCTGGGCAGAGAGAAGCGCTTGCCGGGAGTGGCAGAGATCTCATGGCCCATGGCAGCCAGCTCCTCAAAGACAGCCTCGTCCACCTCGGGAGCGTCGTACTGCAGGGTGCCGAAGGCGCACAGGTAACGGGCAGCCGCGATGGCCTCCTCAGCGTTCATGCCGTAGTCGACCACGTTGATGAACAGCTGGGACAGCATGGAGAAGATGGTGTAGCCGCCGGGAGCGGACAGCATCATGGCGGGCTTGCCGTCCTTGAAGACGACGGTGGGGGTCATGGAGGACAGGGGGGTCTTGCCGGGCTCGACCACGTTGACAGACTCAGCGTCGTAGACGAAGTCGTCCATCTGGTTGTTCAGCACGATGCCGTAGCCGTCCACCAGAACGCCGCTGCCCCAGTAGTAGTTGACGGTCTTGGTGACCGCGACCATGTTGCCCATCTCGTCGACGACAACGTAGCCGTTGGTGTTGTCACCCTCGAAGGCCCAGGGATCGTCATACTCATAGGTCTGAGCCTTGGTCATGTCGATCTTCTCGGCCAGCTTCTTGGCGTACTCCTTGCTGGTCAGACCCTCCAGAGGCACGTCGGTGAACTTGATGTCGGCCATGTACTCGGCACGGTCGGCGTAGACCATCTTGTGGATCTCGGACAGCAGGTGGATCTGCTCGACGGAGTCCTTCTCGTAGACGTCGAAGTTCTCCAGCAGGTTGGCGATCTGGATGAAGCAGGTGCCGCCGGAGGAGGGCACAGAGCTGGAAACGATGTTGTAGCCCTTGTACTCGCCGGTGACAGGCTCAGTCTCGTAAGGCTCGTAGGCAGCCAGGTCGTCCATGGTGATGACGCCGCCGGCGGCCTGCACGGAGGCAACCAGAGCCTCGGCGACCTCGCCCTTGTAGAAGCCGTCACGGCCCTTCTCGATGATCAGATCCAGAGCCTTGGCGTAGTCCTTGTTGGTGACAACGCTGCCCACCTCGGGCTGCAGGCCGTCCTCGTTCAGGAAGACCTTGCCCATGGGGGTGATCTCGTTGGTGGCCTCGTCGACCATGCTGCCGTAGCCCCAGCCCACAGAGGTGCTGTAGTAGGTGGTGGCGGTCCAGCCCTGATCGGCCAGGTTGTAAGCGGGACGGATGACCTGCTCGCGGTCCATGGTGCCGTAGGTCTCCAGAGCGTGCAGCAGACCGGCGACCTCGCCGGGAACGCCAACGGCCAGACCGCCGTAGGCGCTGGAGCCGTCGATGAACTCACCGTTCTCGTCCAGATACTTGTCCAGAGTGGCACCGGCAGGGGCGACCTCACGGAAGTTCAGGAAGGTGGTCTCGCCGGTCTCGGCCAGGTAGATGGTCATGAAGCCGCCGCCGCCCAGACCGGAGGTGAAGGGCTCGCAGACGCCCAGGGCAAAGCCCATGGCGACCGCGGCGTCGACGGCGTTGCCGCCGTTCTTCAGGACTTCCAGACCGATGGCAGAAGCCTCGTACTTGCTGGAAGCGACCATAGCCTTGCCGGCAGCACCGGCGTGGCTGAACTGCTGGGGATCACCGTTCTCGTCCCAGGAGCGGTACTCCTCGGGGATGACGATGTAGGGGGTGGCCTCCTCGACGGCCTCAGAGCTGGCAGGCTCAGAAGCAGGCTCGGAAGAGGCAGGCGCAGAGCTGGCAGGGGCGCTGGAAGCAGCGCCGCCGCAGCCCACCACGGACAGAGCCATGACGAGCGCCAGCATGAGGGCGATAAATCTCTTCATATGTGTGTTCCTCCTATTGTGATCTCGGCCGCCGTGAAGCAGCCATTTTGTGCGCTGCGCGATGGCTCGGTGTCCTCTCCTCCGTTAGCGGCACCTAACTCCCGCGATTTGCATCAGCAGTATAACACCTTATTCTCATTTTTCACAGTTTTTTCTCTTATTTTTCTCGCAAAATATATCACAAACCTCTCCCGGACTTTCTTGTCATGTTCCTCTTTATTTCGTCGGTTTTTGACATTCGACGCCCCATGTCGATGTGTTTTCATTCATAATATGCACACCCATTTTGTATTCCTGCCCCAAAAAAGAGCGGGAAAACGCATTTGCATTTCCCCACTCTTTGTAAATTCTTTATTGCCGCAGCTTTGCTTTTGTCACCGCGCCGGGACGCGCAGCAGCCGGTGCAGGCTCCACACCAGCGCGGCGGCAAACACCGCCAACCCGCCCCACAGCAGGCGGTGCAGCGCCACCGGCGGCAGCGCCACCAGCCCGTCCACCGCGCGGCCCAGCATCATCGCGGGCACCCACCACAGCAGCATCGCCCAGCGGCCCAGCAGGTCGCTCAGCGCACCCAGCACCGGGGCCGCAAGGGTGGTCAGCGCCAGCAGCAGCGGCCAGATCCACAGGGGCATCGTCGCCAGGAGATCCACGTCCATGGGCACCGCCGGCCAGAGCGCCGGCAGGAGGAGATGCACCTCCAGCCACAGGAACACCGCGCTCAGCCCCAGCCCCAGCAGGTTCTGCCACAGGCACAGCCACAGCTCGGCGGCGATCATCTGCCGGCGGGTGGCCCCCATCTGCAGCCCGATGCGGAACTCGTTCGTGAAGCGCAGCCAGCCGATGATCAGCAGCACCATCACACCGCCCACCAGCGTCACAAGGCTGGCCGCCGGGAAGGCGGTCCGGTGCAGCGCGCCCCGGTTCATCCACCAAAAGACCAGGTTCTCCAGCAGAAAGACACCCGCGAACATCCCGCACCACACCGCGGCGATCTGAAGAAAATCGACCCGCTGCAGCCAGAGCTGATTTTTCAAAAACTTCATCACAGCGCGCACCTCCCTCACTGCCTGACCGCCATGCGCAGGGTCAGCCGATGGTTCCACAGCGCCAGCACCGCCGCCAGTGCCAGCGCGATCAGCCCGAAGGCCTCCAGCGTGATGTCGGCGCGCATCCCCGCCACCGGGTCGCCCTGAAACATCCAGAAGATGAACAGCCCCAGCCAACCCAGCCAGCAGACGGCGGGCACAAGACCGCCCCATTTGCGGAGATTGCAGCCGGTGATCCCCGCCTGCACCAGCAGAAGCTGGAACGCCGCGTGGAACAGCAGCCCGCCGGGCAGGATCGAGCCGCGGTCATAGCCCACCAGCGGCACCGACACCAGCAGGACGTTCAGCAGCCGCGCCGCCCGCTCGACCAGCAGCAGAAAGGGCACCATGCCCAGCGCGGACAGCTCGGTGGCCCAGAACACCTCCCGCCGGGTGGCCCCGAAGGCCAGCGCCTCGTTGCCATAGACCCGCCCGATGTTGAAGGACATAAGGCTGCACAGCACATAGCCGATCAGATCAAAGGCGGTGAGATAGGTGGCGAAAAAGCACTCAGGCCCCAGCAGGGCGGTGAGGGCGGCCATCAGGGCGAGGACGCCCGCCGCCGTCAGCACCACCTGTGCGCTGTACCAGCCCATGTAACGCAGGGATCGCTTCATTGTGCCCCTCCTTCCCCGTGGCCGCACAGCGCCACGAACACCTTTTGCAGGCTCAGGGCGGTCACGTCCACCGGCAGCCCGGCGAGGGCGGCGAGCTGCCCGGCGCTGCCCCGCACGGTGCAGGCCATGTGGCGGCCCAGCCGCTGGGTCTGCAGCACGGTCAGCCCGGCGCAGGCGGCGGTCACCTCATCCTCATGACCGGTCACCAGCCGGAACTGCTCCACCAGCTCCTCGGTGACCGCATCCTCCAGAATGCGCCCCTCGTCCAGCACGATGACCCGCTCAAACACGCTGCCGGCCTCCTCCAGAATGTGGGTAGACACCACAAAGGTGCGCCCAGTCTCCATGTGGTCCTCCAGCAGCAGCCGGTAGAACTGCTCCCGCGCCACCACGTCCAGCCCGGCCACCGGCTCGTCCAAAAAGGTGAACGCCGCTCGGCTGGCCAGCGCGATGACGATGGTCACCATGCTCATCATACCCTTGCTCAGGGCGTGGATGCGGGTCTTGCGCTTGTCCTCCATGCCGAACTCCCGCAGCAGGCGCTCGGCGTACGCCTTGTCCCAGCCGGGATAGTAGATGGATGCCGCCCGCAGGTAGTCCACCACCCGCAGGCTGTTGACGCTGCTGCCCATCAGAGTGCCGCTCAGCTCCCGGGAGAAGCAGAGCTGCTCCAGCGCGGCACGGTTCTCCCACACCGGCTGCCCGTCCAGCGTCACGGTGCCCTTCTGCCAGGGCACCTGCGCGGTGAGCACCCCCAGCAGGGTGGTCTTGCCCGCGCCGTTGCGCCCCACAAGACCATAGATGCAGCCCTCCCGCAGCTCCAGCTCCAGATTGGTCAGCACCTGCTTTTTGCCGTAGGCCTTGCAGATGCCGCTCGCCTTCAAAACACGCTCACTCATGTGGGTTCCTCCTCTCGTGTCGCCCGTTCCACCATCTCCGCCAAGTCCCGCGCGGTCAGCCCCAGCCCGGCGGCTTCCCGGGCAAGCGGCCGCACATAGGCCTCGTAAAACGCCGCGCGGCGTTTGTTTTTCACCTGCTGTGCCGCGCCCGGGGCCACAAACATCCCGATGCCCCGCCGCTTGTACAGGATGCCCTCGTCCACCAGCAGGTTCACCCCCTTGCCGGCGGTGGCCGGGTTGATGCACAGCACCCGCGCCAGCTCGTTGGTGCTGGGCACCTGCTCCTCCTCCCGGTAAACGCCCCGCAGGATGTCGTCCTCGATCATCCGGGCGATCTGCAGATAGATGGAACTCTGTTCGTTCAGCGCTCCGTTCAAGCTCCGCGCCTCCCTTCATTGGTTCATTACTTCTGTAACTAACCATACCACCATTTGTGTCCGATTGCAAGCCCTGCGGCAAAGCTTCACAGTTTCTTAAGAAATTCGTCCCATACACTGCAAAGAGCCGCCGCCCCCGGTACGGGAGCAGCGGCTCTTTGTTTTTTGGCTTGTCTAAACGATGGGAAGCACCAGCATCAGCACCACCCCCGGCGCACCCAGCACCACGCTGACAAAGGCGGTGGCCGCATTGAGGGCAAGGCTCACCCCCGTCCAGCCGGACAGCAGGTTCACCGCGCCCAGCGCACCCAGCCCGCAGAACGCCCCGGCCATCGCCGACCGCACCGGGTGTTCGTTGAGGGTGGCCGCACCGGACACCGCCAGCAGCACCACCACCGCCGGCACCGCCCACGGCCAGCCCACCGTCACAGGATGGCCCGCAGGTTCAGCTCGCGGGCCCTGCGCATCAGGTAGCGGTAGCGGCACTGCAGGGCGCTGCGCTGGTAGATGCAGGCCTCCACCAGCTCCGGCTCGGTCTCAAGATCGAACACCATCTGGTTGTGGCGCATCTCGGCCAGACAGTCCCGGATCTCCTGTTCCAGTGTGGGGCGGTAGCGGGCCAGCTCGGGATCCATAGGCTCGTCCCTGCGGATGAGTTTTTTCGCGGCGGCGATCATGGGCGTTCGCACTCCTTTTCATTGAGGTTTGCCCATGTATATGCGCCCCGCCGCCCGGGATAGTCCGCCCCGCGCAAAAAAGCCCGCCTGTCCCCGTTTCACAGGGACAGGCGGGCTTTGAGATTTTATTGGGTCAGGCGGCAGGGCTTACTCCCCGTCCTCCGCCAGCACGAAGTCGATCTTGCCCAGCGCCACATCGCACTTGGCCACCTTCACCCGGACGGTGTCGCCCATACTCCAGCTGATGCCGGTGTAGGGGTCGCAGAAGCGCATACCCTCGATCAGGTCGGGCTGGCCTTCGCACAGGTTGCTCACGTGCACCAGACCCTCCACGGTGCTGGGCAGCTCCACATAGATGCCGTGGGGCGCCACGCCGGACACAACGCCCTCGAACACCTCGCCCAGCTTGTTCTTCATGAACTCGGCCTTGTAGCAGTCCTCCGCGCCGCGCTCCACCTGCAGGGCGGCCAGCTCACGGTTGCTGGCCTGATTGCTGGCCTCGGCGGCGAAGCTCTCATAGGTCTTCTGCACCTGCTCGGCCGCCGCGCCGGCGCACAGCTCGCTCAGCACCCGATGGATGGCCAGGTCGGGGTAGCGGCGGATGGGGCTGGTAAAGTGGGCGTAGTCGGTCAGCGCCAGACCAAAGTGGCCCTTGGGCACCGGCTCGTACTTGGCCTTGCCCATGCTGCGCAGGATGCTGGTGTGCACGCAGCGCTCCACAGGGGTTCCGCGGCTGGCGTCCAGCAGGGCGGCCAGCTCCCGCTGGGTGGGGGTCTCGCCGGCGAACTTGGAGTTCAGGTTGCAGGCGTCCAGGATCTTCTTCAGACGCTCCTGCTTCTCCTCGTCGGGGGCCTCATGGGTGCGGTAGACGAAGGGCACCTTGGCGGTGCGGCCCTTGTGGGCGGCGCACTGGTTGGCCAACAGCATGCACTCCTCGATGATGGCCTCGGTCAGGCCGCGCTCGGCGCGGTGCACGTCCACACACACACCGTTCTCGTCCAGCACCAGCTTGCTCTCGCCGCTCTCGATCTCCATGCCGCCGCGGGCCTTGCGGGCGGCGATGCGCAGGTCGTACAGCTCCTTCAGCAGGGGCAGGCTCTCCATCACGCCGGCCTGCTCGTACTTGGCCTTGATGGCCTCGTCGGCGGTGCCGTCGTACATCTCGTTCAGCTCGCTGTACACGCCCTTCACCCGGCTGAGGATGACGGTCTTCTCAAAGGAGTAGTCCACCACCTCGCCGCGCTCGTCCAGCTCCATCATGCAGCTGAAGGCCAGACGCTCCACCTGAGGGTTCAGGCTGCAGATGCCGTTGGAGAGCTGCTTGGGCAGCATGGGGATGACCTGATCGGCGTAGTACACCGAGGTACCCCGGTCGAAGGCCTCCTTATCCAGCGCACTGCCGGGGGTGACGTAGTGGCTCACGTCGGCGATGTGCACGCCCAGCTCAAAGCCGTTCTCGGTGCGGGCGATGCTGATGGCGTCGTCGATGTCCTTGGTGGAGGCGGAGTCAATGGTGAAGATGGGCGCGTCCCGCAGATCCAGACGGCCCTTCACGTCGGCGGGGTCGATGGCGGCATCGTCCCACCGGGCGGCCTCGGCCTTCACCTCGTCGGGGAAGTCCTTGTCCAGACCGTGGGCGAAAATGATGGCCTGCGCGCAGTGCTTGGCCTCATCGGCGGCACCAAAGCTCATGGTCACCTCCACCCGATGCTCCTCGTGGCGGTCGCCGCGGGCCAGAATGCTCACAGCCACCTTCTCGCCGGGCTGCGCCGCGCCGCGCTTCACATACAGGCGCACGGCGGGGCAGGCGTCGGCCTCCAGATAGTGGCGGCCGGTGTCCTCCTCCCTGCGCAGGGTGCCCACAAAGCTGTTGCACTGCTCGGTGATCTTGACCACCTCGCCCTCCTCGCTGCCGGCCACGCGGGGGCGCTCAAACTTGCGCACCAGCACCTTGTCGCCGGGCATAGCGCCCTTCAGGCTGCGGCCGGGGATGAACAGATCGCCGCTCAGGTCCTCGCGCATGGCGAAGCCAAAGGTGCGGCCCAGCTTGACGATGGTGCAGGGGATCAGCTCGTCCTCCTTGGGGCCGGCCACGGCGGGGTGGGTGGGCAGGTAGTAGGTGCCGGCCTTCTGCACCAGCTTGCCCTCCTTGACCAGCGCGTTCAGCTCCCACAGGATCTTCTTCTCATTCGCGCCCCGGGTCACCAGGTCGCGCAGGCGGACGGGACGCTTCTCGGCCGCCATCATAATGTTGGTGCGGATCGACATAACTTTTTCTCCTCTTTCACATTCCGACCCATGCCTCCATCGGGCAGGGGCCTCTTCCATACCGCAGCGCTGCGGCGGGGCGCTCACCGCTCTCTCCTCGGCCCGCGCCCGCTATTGTCGTATACTTTCCACGATTTTTCGCGCAGCAGCACCGCCGCCGCGCAAAGAAAAAAGCCCTCAGCAGGTCTGCTGCGGGCTTTTCTTGCCTTTGCTTAACCCAGGCGAACGCTGATCACGCTGACCAGCAGGGTGACCACGACGAACACGATGCCCAGGATCTTGGTCATCTCAGCCATCTTGGCCTCGTTGCTGCGGGTGCGGCCGACAGCCATGGGGTCGGCGCCGCCCATGATGGCACCGGACAGGCCCTTACCCTTGTTCTCCTGCATGGTGGTCAGGGCGATGATGCCCACAGCCACCAGGATCAGAACAATGCCGCAGATGATTTCCATGATATTCATAGTGTGAACGCTCCTTCACTGATTATACACGTCATGTAATGGTATCATAGCACAACCAAACACTGATTGCAAGCAGAAATATCCCCGGGGGACAAGTTTTTCACCAAACCGCGCAAAGCGCCCGGCCGGTCAGCTCTCGCCCAGCTTGAGCTGCTCGGCGGTGTCCTCGCTGCGCAGGATCGCGCCCGCCGCAGGCAGGGTGCGCACCCGGTAGCGGTGGGGATCGGTCAGCTCCAGCCCCTCGGCGGGGCCGACCTGCGCGATCTTTTGGCCGCGCTTCAGGGTGATGACCGCCACGCCCGCGCTGTCGCGGGTGGTCTTGGCGCTGATCTGGGCGCTGCCCACCAGCAGCATCCGACCGCCGGTGGTGCGGATGGCCACCTCCGCCTCCTCCTTCAGGTACAGCATGGCCGCCAGCTCCTCCTTGGCGCTGTAGGCCTTCAGCAGCTTTTTGCGGTTCTGCTTGGTGGCGTAGCTCTCCATGGCCACCTTGGCGCACTTGCCGCTCTCGAAGAAGAACAGCATATGGCCCTCGTAGCCCGCGGTGACCGCCATGTACACCGGCAGCTCGCCCTCGTCCATGCCCAGCCGGTTGGCCACATAGTCGCCCAGCACGCTGACCTTGGTGTCCTCAAACTCGCCGGCGCGGCACTTATACACCTGCTGACGGTTGGTGAAGAACAACAGCCAATCGTCGTTCTTTGCCTCCACCCGCTGGGTGATCTCGTCGCCCTCCTTCAGCTTGTGGTCGCCGGACATCCGCAGCGACTGGGGGGTGATCTTCTTGAAATAGCCCTCCCGGGTGAAGAACAGCACCACCGGGTAATCCGCCATGGCGGGGGTCTCCTCCTCGCCGGCCTCGGCGGGCAGGTCGTAGAGGATCTCGCTGCGGCGGGGCTTGCCGTACTTTTTGGCCACGGCGTTCAGCTCGTCCACGATGATGCGGCGCATCTTCGCCTTACTGGCCAGGATGTCCTGCAGGCGGGCGATCTCCTTCTCCAGCTCCTCGATCTCGGCGGTGCGCTTGAGGATGTACTCCCGGTTCAGATGGCGCAGCTTGATCTCGGCCACATACTCGGCCTGCACCTCGTCGATGCCGAAGCCGATCATCAGGTTGGGCACCACCTCGGCCTCCTCCTCGGTGCCGCGCACGATCTCGATGGCCTTGTCGATGTCCAGCAGGATGGCCTCCAGACCGCGCAGCAGATGCATCCGCTTCTGCTTGCCCTGCAGGTCGTAGTAGGTGCGGCGGCGCACACACTCGGTGCGGAACGCCACCCACTCCCGCAGGATCTCCCGCACGCCCATGACCCGGGGCTGGCCGCCCACCAGCACGTTGAAGTTGCAGGCGAAGCAGTCCTCCATGGGGGTGGCCTTGTAGAGCTTCTGCATCAGCTTGTCCGGGTCCTGACCGCGCTTCAGGTCGATGGTCAGCTTGAGACCGTTCAGGTCGGTCTCATCGCGCATATCGCTGATCTCCTTGATGCGCCCCGCCTTGACCAGATCGGCGATCTTGTCCATGATGGCCTCCACCGTGGTGGTGGGGGGGATCTGGGTGACCTCGATGCGGTTGCCCTCTTTTTCGTAGCGGTAGACCGCCCGCACCCGGATGCTGCCGCGGCCCTGCTCGTAGACCTTCTGCATCTCGGCGGCGTCGTAGAGGATCTGACCGCCGCCCACAAAGTCGGGGGCGGGCAGGCAGACCGACAGATCGGCCTGCTCGTCCTTCATCAGCGCCACGGTGGCCTGACACAGCTCGGACAGGTTGAAGGAGCAGATGTTGGAGGCCATGCCCACGGCGATGCCGAGGGTGTTGTTGGCCAGAATGGTGGGGAAGGTCACCGGCAGCAGGGTCGGCTCGGTGGTGGAGCCATCGTAGTTGGGCACAAAGTCCACGGTGTCCTTGTCGATGTCCCGGAACAGCTCCTCGCACACCGGCTCCAGACGGGCCTCGGTGTAACGGCTGGCGGCGTAGGCCATGTCCCGGCTGTAGGCCTTGCCGAAGTTGCCCTTGGAGTCCACAAAGGGCACCAGCAGGCTCTCGTTGCCCCGCCCCATGCGCACCATCGTCTCATAGATGGCGGCGTCGCCGTGGGGGTTCAGGTGCATGGTGCTGCCCACGATGTTGGCGCTCTTGGTGCGCGCGCCCTTCAGCAGACCCATGCCGTACATGGTGTACAGCAGCTTGCGGTGGGCGGGCTTGAAGCCGTCGATCTCCGGCAGCGCGCGGGACACGATGACGCTCATGGCGTAGGGCATATAGTTGGTCTCCAGCGTCTCGGTGATGGGGGTGCGCAGCACCACGCCGGCAGACAGGATCTCCACGCCGTCGCCAAGCTGGGGCCGGGCGGGCGCAGAGGTGCGTTTTTTGGTGGGTTTCTTTGCCATGTATTTCAACTGCCTTTCCTAAAAAGCGCTGCCTTACGACAGATCCAGATCGTCCAGATACTCCGCGCCGTGCAGGGCGATGTGCTCCTTGCGGCCGGCCAGATTGTCACCCAGCAGCAGGTCAAACACCCGGGCGGTCTCCTCCACGTCGGTGGGCAGCACCTGAATGAGCCGGCGGCTGGCGGGGTTCATGGTGGTCAGCCACATCATCTCGGGGTCGTTCTCACCCAGACCTTTTGAGCGCTGGATGGTGTACTTCTGCCCCTCGATGCGGGACAGGATGCCCGCCTTTTCGGCCTCGGTGTAGGCGAAGTAGGTCTTGTTTTTGGTGTTGATCTCGTACAGGGGGCTTTCGGCGATGTAGACGTAGCCCTTGTCGATGAGGGTGGGCACCAGACGGTACAGCATGGTCAGCACCAGCGTGCGGATCTGGTAGCCGTCCACGTCCGCGTCGGTACAGATGACCACCTTGTTAAAGCGCAGGGCGTTCAGGTCAAAGCTGGCCATGTTCTTGCGGCCCTTGCCGCCCAGCTCCACGCCGCAGCCCATGACCTTGATCAGGTCGGTGATGACCTCGCTCTTGAAGATGCGGTCGTAGTCAGCCTTCAGGCAGTTCAGGATCTTGCCGCGGATGGGCATGATGGCCTGGAACTCCGAGTCGCGGCTGGTCTTGACCGCGCCCATGGCCGAGTCGCCCTCCACGATGTACAGCTCGCGCACCGAGGCGTCCCGGCTGCGGCAGTCCACGAACTTGGCCACCCGGTTGGAGATGTCGAGCTGGCTGGTCATGGTTATTTTGACGTGCTGACGGGTCTTTTCGGCGTGCTCACGGCTCTGCTTGTTGACCAGCACCTGCTGACACAGCTTCTGGGCCTCGTCGGGATGCTCGATGAAGTAGACCTCCAGATAGTGCTTGAGGAAGTCCGCCATGGCCTGTCCCACAAACTTGTTGGTGACCGCCTTTTTGGTCTGGTTCTCGTAGCTGGCGCGGGTGGAGAAGCAGTTGGACACGAACACCAGGCAGTCCTGCACGTCCGCGAAGGTGATCTTGCTCTCGCCCTTCTTGTACAGGTTCTTGGCCTGCAGCCAGGCGTGGATCTGGCTGACAAAGGCGGAGCGCACCGCCTTGTCGGGGGTGCCGCCGTGCTCCAGCCAGCTGGAGTTGTGGTAGCACTCCAGAAGCTGCACCTTGTTGGAGAAGCAGAACGCCGCGGTCATCTTGACCTTGTAGTCGGGCTGGTCGGGGCGGTCGCGGCCCACGGCGCTGCTCTCGCAGTAGGTCATGGGGGTCAGGCCGTCCAGACCGACCACCTCCTGAACGTAATCCCGAATGCCGTTGGCGTAGAAGAAGCTCTCCTCGGTGGGCGTGTCACCGGTCTCGTCCCGCAGCACCAGCGTGATGCCCGCGTTGGCGACCGCCTGACGCTTCATCGCGTCCCGGAAGTATTCGCCCGGCACGTTGATGTCGGTGAACACCTCGATGTCCGGCTTCCAGCGGATGATGCTGCCGGTGCGCCGGCCCTTATAGGGGGTCTTGTGCAGGCCGCCCACGTTCTCGCCCTTTTTGAAGTCCAGATGGTAGTGGAAGCCGTCCCGATAGATGTCGGCGGTCATCCACTCGCTGGCGTACTGGGTGGAACACAGACCCAGACCGTTCAGGCCGAGGCTGTACTCGTAGTTGGCCTCGCCGGCGGTGTACTTGCCGCCCGCGTACAGCTCACAGAACAGCAGCTCCCAGTTGTAGCGGCCCTCGCCCTGGTTGTAGTCCACGGGCATACCGCGGCCGAAGTCCTCCACCTGAACGCTCCCGTCCTTGAAGCGGGTGACCACGATGTGGTCGCCGTGCCCCTCGCGGGCCTCGTCGATGGAGTTGGCCAGAATCTCAAAGATGGCGTGGGCGCAGCCCTCCATATCGTCCGAGCCGAAGATGACGCCTGGGCGCTTGCGCACCCGATCCGCACCCTTCAGGCTGGTGATGCTCTCGTTGTCGTAGGCCTGTCGTTTTGCCATGTGTTGCCTCCGTACTCAGTGGTTGCCGCGCGGGGTGCCCCGCGCCCGAATGCCGCAGCCTTCCGCGCCGCCTGCAGCCCCGCATGGGCGGGGCGGGCAGCCGGTGGGCCGGGCTGAAAACAGTAATATTTATTTAACCATGTTTTCGGCCGTGCTGTCAACCGAAATTCCCCGCCGCCGCCCCGCGCATCCCGGTCGTGGGACAAAAAAGAGCGGCCGTTGCCGGCCGCTCGAAACGGTTTGATGTCGCTCAGTCTGTTTCGCGCGTTTACACGAACAGCTTCACCCACAGGTAGCCCGCGAGTGCGATGATGGCGCACAGCACCAGCGCGATGGGGGGTGCCCAGCGGATGATGGCCCGGGCGGTCTCGTCCGGATCCTCCGCCTCATCCTCCTCGTCCTCCGGCTCCTCATAGACCGGCTGTGCGGCAGCCGGGGCACGGTGGGAGGGCGGGGCGATCTTCATGTCGCTGTCGTCCTCCTCCACGGGGGCGGGGGCAGCCTTGCGGGCCAGCGCCTCGCGCTGCTCCTCGGTCAGGTCGGTGACCACACGGGTGGGGTTCTCATCCCGGAAGCCGGGGGTCACCACGCGGGTCGGCTCGTCGGCCGCGGCGGCCTGACTGTGGCCCTGCTGCAGCAGGTTGGACAGGGCGTTCTGCAGCAGGATGCGGTCGTTGCCGCACTCACTGCACCACACGCAGCCCTCCTCGGTGGGGTGGAACGCGCCGCAGGCGCAGTACCAGCCGCTCTCCATCATCTGGGGGGCCACCTTCAGGTCGGTCTCGCCGCCCACCTTCTGCTTCAGGCGGCGGGCCAGCTCCTGGGGCAGAGCCTTGGGCGCGGGCAGACGCACCCGCTTGTACTGGTCCAGCGGCACACAGGTGCCGTCCTCCAGCCACATCTGACTCAGCTCCACGTCCACGCTGCCCACCGGGCCTTCGGACACATACACCGCGTCCTCCGCGCCGAACAGCTCACCCTGCGCCGCGTACAGACCCTCGTAGCGGTACTGCGCCTCGCACAGCACCTCGCCCGCGGGGTTTTTGCAGCGGAAATTCACCGCAAGGCCGCTGACCACCTCGGGGGCCACATTCTTAAAGGTGAGGCACACGGCGATCTCGCCGGTGGTCTCCCCCTTCAGCAGCTCCACCCGCACGAACTGCACGGGGCTGCCCTTGGTGTAATAGTTGGCACGGGACTGGGCAACCAGCTCAAAATTCTGTTCCATTGCCAGATTCCTCCTCTTGCGGGGCAGCGTCAGACGCCGCTCTCCCCGTTGTTGGGCGCATCGCCCTCCGGCTGAGCCGGGGCGTCCTGCTCATCGGCAGGCTCGGCGATGGGCCGGGCGGGAGCCTCGCCCTGCTCGCTCTCCTGCGCGGTCCCGGCAGGCTCAGCGGCGGGGGCGGTCTCAGCCGCAGGCTCGGCGGGGGTCTCAGCCGCAGTCTCCAGAGGAGGCAGCTCGCCGCCCTCCATGATGATGCGGAACTCCTCGCCGCTGACCTTCTCCCGCTCCATCAGGTAGCCGGCCAGCTTGTGCAGCTCGGCCATATGCTCGGTCAGGATGCGGCGGGCGGTCTCATAGGCCTCCTCCACGATGTCGCGCACCTCGCCGTCGATCTCGGTGGCGATGGTCTCGCTGTAGCCCTTGCCCTGACCCAGATCACGGCCCAGGAAGGTCTGGGCGGGGTCGCCGCCGTAGACCACGGGGCCGAGCCGCTCGCTGAAGCCGTAGCGGGTGACCATGCTGCGGGCGGTGCTGGTGGCGCGCTCCAGATCGTTGGACGCGCCGGTGGAGATGTCCTCCAGCACCAGCTGCTCGGCCACACGGCCGCCCAGCAGGGTGACGATGCGCTCTTGCATGGCGGTCTTGGTCACATAGCTGGCGTCCTTGTCGGGCAGATACATGGTAAAGCCGCCCGCCTGACCGCGGGGCACGATGCTGATCTGATGCACAGGGTCATGGGTGGGGCAGAAGTAGCCGGTGATGGCGTGGCCGCCCTCATGGTAGGCGGTGAGCCGCTTCTCCTTGTCGGTGACCACATGGCTCTTCTTCTCGGGGCCGGCCACCACCTTGATGGAGGCCTCCTCGATCTCCTGCTCGGTGATCGCCTTCTTTTTGCGGCGGGCAGCCAGCAGGGCGGCCTCGTTCACCAGGTTCTCCAGATCGGCACCGGAGAAGCCCACGGTGGACTGAGCGATGGTCTTGAGCTTGACGTCGGGGGCGAGGGGCTTGTTGCGGGTGTGCACCCGCAGGATCTCCTCGCGGCCCTTCACGTCGGGCAGGCCCACATACACGCGGCGGTCAAAGCGGCCGGGGCGCAGCAGGGCCTGATCCAGAATGTCCGCGCGGTTGGTGGCGGCCATCACGATGACGCCCTCGTTGGCGCCGAAGCCGTCCATCTCCACCAGAAGCTGGTTCAGGGTCTGCTCGCGCTCGTCGTGGCCACCGCCCAGACCGGCGCCGCGCTGACGGCCCACCGCATCGATCTCATCAATGAAGATGATGCTGGGCATATTTTTCTTCGCTTTATCAAACAGGTCGCGCACACGGGAGGCACCCACGCCCACATACATCTCCACAAAGTCGGAGCCGGAGATGGAGTAGAAGGGCACGCCGGCCTCACCGGCACAGGCACGGGCCAGCAGGGTCTTGCCGGTGCCCGGAGGGCCGACCAGCAGCACACCGTGGGGAATGCGGGCACCCAGCGTGTTGAAGCGGCCGGGGTTCTTCAAAAACTCCACAACCTCCTCCAGCTCGGCCTTCTCCTCATCCGCACCGGCCACGTCCGCGAAGGTGGCCTTGCGGCCGCCGTCCTGCTGATCCTTGACCTTGGCCTTGCCCACGTTCATCACGCCGCCGCCCTGACCGCCGCGGAACATGAAGAAGAACAGAGCGACCACGCTCAGCATCATCATGCCGCTCATCAGCAGCTCGCCCCAGGGGATGGTCTCCTTGGGTGCGACAAAGTCGTACACCATAGGGGCCGAGGGGTTGGCCGCATCGTAGGAATCGATGTATTCCTGCAGATTGTTGACGAAATAGGCCGGGTAAGGCAGCTTGTAGTGCACGATGGTCGTGCCGCCGTTCAGGGGGGTGACGGTGGTCTGATCCTGAGCGGTCAGCATCCCCTGCAATGCGCCCATGGTCTCTTCCTCCGGCTGAGTCTCCGGCGGCAGATCCACCGAGCCTTCCTTCAGGCTCAGCTCAATGATGCCGGTGTTCAGATCCAGAGAGAAACCGGTGACCTGGTTGGCCTTGAAATAGCTGACCACCTGAGAGTAGCCCAGCGTCTGCTCCCCGTCCGAGACGGAGGTGAACATGGTGACGGCCACCAGGATCAGCATCAGCAGGGTCGCCAGATACAGCACATTCAGATGCGGTTTCCTTTGCAAATTATCAACTCCTATCCCGCAGGCTCATCTGAGGGGCAGTGGCCCCGGCCTGCGCTGTGTTGCCCGTTTGCCCACGCCCCGGGCAGGGGGGCTTCTCTGCGGCTTACTCGCCGCCGTAGACGGCGGGCTTCAGGATGCCCACATAGGGCAGGTTGCGGTACTTCTCGTCGTAGTCCAGACCGTAGCCCACCACGAACTCATCGGGCACCTGATAGCCGATGTAGTCCGCACGGATGGGGGCGCGGCGGCGCTCGGGCTTATCCAGCAGGGTGGCGATGCGGATGCTGCTGGGGTTGCGGTCCTGCAGAAGCTGCTTGAGGTAGCTCAGGGTCATGCCGGTGTCCAGAATGTCCTCCACGATCAGCAGATCCTTGCCGGTCAGGTCGGTGTCCAGATCCTTGACGATCTTGACCACACCGCTGGTCTTGACGCCGCTGCCGTAGCTGCTGACCACCATGAAGTCGATGGCGCAGGGCACGGTGATGTGGCGCATCAGGTCGGTCATAAACACGACCGCGCCCTTCAGCACGCTCACCAGCAGCAGGTTCTTACCCTCGTAGTCCTTGCTGATCTGGGCACCCAGCTCGGCGCATTTGGCCTCCAGCTCTTCTTCGCTGTACAATACGCGCAGGATGTCGTCGTTCATACTCATTTGAGTGTCCCCCATTTCATTTTCCTGTTGGACGGTCAGCCGAAGCACCCGTCTTGTTCGTTCGTCCGGTTCAAAGCCCCGGGCAAAGCCCCGGCCGCACAGCCAAAGCACCCGGTCGCCGTCCCGCTGCGCCAAAAGCGGCAGCAGCGCACGGGCTTCGGGCGGGATGTGCAGCTCGTTCAACCATTTTTTCAACGTCTTGGTATGGCCCTTCCCCGCAGGCGCGTACCGGTCGCCCGGCTGCCGCGTCCTCAAAACAGGGCTATACTGTTGTATTTTATCATAATCTGCCCAATAGTTTAAGTCTTTTTTATGAACAGGCTGAAGTTTTATAAATTTTTCATAGTCCAGCACCTCGGCGCGCAGGCTCCGGCCGTCCGGCCACGGGTACGCGCCGGGGGCAAGAAAGGGCGTTGGCACGATGCTTACAGAGGGCTGCGGTGCCTGTTCCAGCCGCAGAACGCCCTTTTGCAGCACCGCGCGGCCCCGCCGGGGCAGGTTCACGCTCCCCTGCCCCGCCGCCAGCAGCCCGGCAAGCCGCGCCACCAGCGCGTCCTGCGCGTCCGCCCCCAGCACCGCCGCCAGCGCCTGATCCCGCACCGCGGGGTGCGCGTCGGCCAGCGGCGCGGCCTGCCAACCGCCGGCGCAGGCGGCCTGCTGTAACAGGGTGTCCGCCTGCGCGGTCAAATACCCGTCCACCGCCGCCATTCGGGCAGAAAAACGCGCCAGCGCCTGCACCGCCCTGGGGTTCACCGTTTCCAGCGCGGGCAGGGCGGTGTGGCGCACCCGATTGCGGGCGTAGCCGTCCCCGGCGTTGGTGGCATCCTCGACCCAGCTCTGCCCGCAGGTGCGGCAGTAGTCCTCGGTCTCTGCCCGTTCCACCGTCAAAAACGGTCGGATGTAGGGGCCGCGGCGCACCGGGATGCCCGCCGCGCCGGCGGTGGAGCAACCCCGCGCCAGCCGCAGCAGCAGGGTCTCCGCCTGGTCGTTCAGGGTGTGGGCGGTGGCGATCCTCGCGCCGCCCTCGGCCAGCCGGTCAAAAAAGGCGTACCGCTGCCGCCGTGCCCAGTCCTCGCCGGCACGCACGGGCGCAGGCTCGGCCCGGTGCAGGTGCAGCGGCACCCGCCGGGCGGCACAGAACGCCGCCACAAAGGCCGCGTCCCGGGCGGAGTCCTCCCCCCGCAGGCCGTGGTCGATGTGGGCGGCCTCCACCGTCACCCCAAGCTCCTCGCCCCAGCGCAGAAAAAACAGCAAAAGGGCCATGGAGTCGGCCCCTCCCGAGACCGCTGCAATGACCCTGTCGCCGGGCTGTACCAGCCCGTGCTGCTTCAGTTGTTCCAGCGCCTTGCGTTCCAGCGGGTGGGCGCAGCGCCGCTCAGTTGTTTCCATGGCTGAAATCCAGATTCAGGAACCGGGTGTGGGCGCCGTCCCAGCCGAGCTGTACGGTGTTGGTCTCACCGTGGCGGTTCTTGGCCACGATGCACTCGGCGGTGCGCTCGTCCGCCTGCTGCTCCTCCGCGCCGTCCTTGTGCTTGTTGTAGTAGGCGGCGCGGTACAAAAACAGCACCACGTCCGCGTCCTGCTCGATGGAGCCGGAGTCACGCAGATCGCTGAGCTGAGGGCGGTGGTCGCTGCGGCCGGTGGTCTTCTCCGCCGAACGGCTGAGCTGACTCAGGGCAATGACCGGGACGTTCAGCTCCTTGGCCATGATCTTCAGGTTCCGGGTGATGTCGCTGATCTCCTGCACCCGGTTCTCGGTGCGCTTGCCGCTGGTCATGAGCTGCAGATAGTCGATGACCACCAGACCGATGTTGGGGCGGCCGGGATCCTGATTGATGCGGCGGATCTTGGCCTTCACCTCCGGGATGGTGATGCCGGAGGTATCGTCCATGTAGATGGGCGCGCTGTGCAGCATCTCGGAAGCGCGGGCCAGGTCGTCCCAGTCCTCGTCGCTGAGCTTGCCGGTGCGGAAGGCCTGACTGTCGATGCCCGCCTCGGCGGACAGGATGCGGCTGGTGAGCTGATCCTTGGTCATCTCAAGGCTGAAGATGGCCACGGGGATCTTCTGCTTTTTGGCCACGTTGGTGGCGATGTTCAGCGCGAAGCTGGTCTTGCCCATGCCGGGGCGGGCAGCCAGAATGATCAGGTCCGAGCGGCCCAGACCGGTCAGCACCGTGTCCAAATAAGTGAAGCCGGTGGGGATGCCCGCGTACTTGTCCCGGTCGGGGCCGGAGATCTTCTGCAGGTTCACCAGCGTGTCCACAATGACGCTGGAGATGCTGGTCAGGGCGCTGGAATCCCGCCCGGAGCGGATCTCATAGATCTTCTGCTCGGCGCTCTCCAGCAGCAGGTCGGCGTCGGACTCATCGCTGCTCTGCTCCAGAATGGTCTTGGCCGCGCCCATGAGCTGGCGCACCAGGTACTTCTCCTGAACGATCTTGGCGTAGGCCTGCACGTTGCTGATGGAGGGCACCGTCTCGGCCAGCCCGGTCAGATACACCTTGGCGGCGTCCGGGCTGTCGAACACGCTCTCGCCCACCACCGCGTCCAGCAGGGTGACGAAGTCCACCGTCTGGCCGGCGGTGAACAGGCGCACCATCTCGGCAAAGATCTGCCCGTTCTGGCGGGCGTAGAACATCTCCGGGCGCAGCGTCTCCACCAGCTCGGGGATGATATCCGCCTGCAGCAGAGCCGCGCCCAGCACGGACTGCTCCGCCTGCATACTGTAGGGCAGGTTGACGCCCATGCTCTCCAGATTCAGTTCGGTGCCACTGCTGCGGCGGTAGCCCATGTCGGCCATGGTCAGTTCAGCTCCTCGACTTTCACTTTGAAGGCGGCGGTCACCTGGGTGTGCAGACGCACGGTTGCGTTGTAGGTGCCGAAGTCCTTGATGTCACGGTCCAGCTCGACCTTGCGCTTGTCGAACTCCACGCCGGCCTTCTGGCTCAGGGCGGCGGCCACCTCCTTGGTGGTCACCTTGCCGAACAGACGGCCGGACGCGCCGCCCTTGGCCTTGACGACCACGGTGCAGTCGGCGATCTTGGCGGCCAGCTCCTTGGCGGCGGCCAGCGCCTCGGCGGCGTGGTGCTCCTTGGCCTCGTTCTTGGTGCGCACCATGTTCACGGCGCTGGAGTCGGCCACAGCGGCCAGACCGCGGGGCAGCAGGAAGTTGCGGGCGTAGCCGTCGGAGACATCATGGATCTCGTCCTTCTTGCCGATGGACTTCACGTCCTGTTTCAGGATGACTTTCATATCGATTACCTCGCTCTCTCGGCGCGGCGCACAGGCCGCGCGGCATATTGCACCGGATGGGGATCCGGCTTGTGTCTTGTATCTTTTTATTATAATCACATTTTTCCGGTATTGCAATAAATCCGTTCCCTCTCTCGTTTATACTTAAAAGAGAGGGCGGCGTCCCCGCCCGCGACCGAGAGGAGAATGACCATGACCAGTTCCCTGTTCGATCTGCTGCTCACCCCCGTCGCGGCGTGTGCCGCCGGGCTGCTTTTGCTGGTTTGCGGCGGGCTGCTCCTGCTGCGGCGCGGCCGCCTGTCCGCCGGGCAGCGTGCCGCGGCAGCCGCCGGGCTGGCGGTCTGCCTGCTGTACTTTGCCTTTCTGATCGCGCTGGTGTTCCTGTTTGACAGCGCGCCGCCCGCCCCGCCCAGCCCCTCGCTTTGAAATTCATCGTATCATCACGAAACGGAGGCCACACCATGAACCACACCGCCCGCTGGAAGCTCGTTCTGCTGCTGGGGCTGTGCCCCTTTGCCGCGCCCGTGGTGAGCGGCCTGTACCACATGACCATCGAGCGCTGGACCCTGCCGGACTGGCTGGTGCTGTACTCGTTCATCTACTGGCCCACCTATCTGGTGGGGGCGGTGCTGGTGGGGCTTGCCCTGTACAAGCTGCGCCGCTGACCACCCCGCAGACACAAGCACCCGGGACGCTGCCGCGTCCCGGGTGCTTTTTTCTCAGTCAGTCCTCCTGCATCCGGGCGGCCTCCTTTTTCTGAGCCTCGTCGGTGCGGAACTTGCGGATGGCATCGAAGATCATCTGATGGGCGGTGTCCCGATCCACATCCCGGAGCTGCGCGCCCGCCATGGTCAGGTGACCGCCGCCGCCCAGCGTTTCCAGAATGACCTGCACGTTCACCGCGCCCATGCTGCGGGCGGAGATGTTCACACCGCCGTTCTTTTCCACCGCCACAAAGCTGGCCTCCACCCCTTCGATGGTGAGCAGCTCGTTGGCGGCTTGAGGCACCGCCACCAGCGCCTTGGGGGGCAGCTCGCCCGCCACCGACACGGCGCAGCCCATGTACAGCTCGGCCCGCTCCACCAGATCGGCCTTTGCGGCGTACTCCTCCAGGCTGGTGGAGAACATACTCTTGACCGCCTCGGTGCGGGCGCCCATGCGGCGCAGCCACGCGGCGGCCTCAAAGGTGCGCACGCCGGTGTGCAGGGAAAAGTTGCGGGTGTCCAGCATGATGCCGGCCAGCAGGGCCTCCGCCTCAAGCTGGGTGGGCTTGTCGCCCTTCTCGCCCGCGTACTGCAGCAGCTCGCTCACCAGCTCGCAGGCAGAGGAGGCGTAGGTCTCCTGATACCACACGGCGGCATTCTCGATGGCCCCTACCGCCCGGCGGTGGTGGTCGATGACCGCCACCCGGCTGCACTGCTGGTACAGCTCGCGGCTCTCCAGCATATAGGCAAGGCAGGTGTCCACCACGATCAGCAGGGTCTTTTCGGTCACGGCCTCCCGGGCCAGCTCCGGGTCGATGAAGCTGTCCCCCAGCCCCGCGTCCTCGAAGCGGCGGATGAGCTGGGGTGCCAGCGTGGCGTTTTTGCGGATGGCCACCGCCGCGGGCACGTCGTAGATGTGGCAGATGCGCAGCACGCCCAGCGCCGCGCCCACGCTGTCCAGATCGCTCATGCGGTGACCCATCACCAGCACGCTGTCGCTCTCCCGGATCAGGTCGGTCAGGGCGGCAGCCACCATGCGGCTGCGCACCTTGCTGTGCTTCTCGATGCTGCGGGACACGCCGCCGTAGAACTCAAAGCCCTCCTCGGTCTTGATGGCGGCCTGATCGCCGCCCCGCCCCAGCGCCATGTCCAAACTCTGCCGGGCGCGCTGCTGGCACTCCGCCAGCGTGCCGCCCCGGCCCACGCCGATGGACAGGGTCAGACCCACGTTCTCGTCCAGCACCCGCATCTTGTCCAGAATGTCAAACTTGCCGGCCACCATGTCGGTGAGATGCCGCTCCTCCACCACCGCCACATAGCGGGTGCTGGCCACCCGGCGCAAGAAGCCGGTGGTGCGGCCGATGTAATTCTCCAGCAGCAGGTTCACGCCCTCAAGCAGGCGCGCCCGCTGGGATTCCTTCAGGTTCTCCATCAAAAAGTCGGAGCCGTCCACCTGAAAGATCATGTACACCGGGCGGGTGGCGTGGTACTCCGCCGCCTCGGCGCTCAGGCGGGTGATGTCCACCAGCCAAACGATGGTCAGCTCCTCGCTGCGCTTCACGCTGGAGGCATACACCCGCCAGCGGCGGCCCTGACACTCCAGCACCTGACCGCCCGCCTCCCGGCAGGTGTGCACCTCAAGGCCGGGCAGTACCCGGCTCACCGGCTGCAGCACATAGTCGTGGGCGCACATCAGCTCCTGTTTAAAAACCCCGTTGTACCACAGCACCGTCTTGCCGCCCAGCAGCAGGGTGGGGGTGGGCATCCCTGCGAGGCTGTACTGCACCTCGCTGCCCTCAAACACCCCGCCGGACAGGCTGCGGGCGATGAGCGAGCGCAGCCGGCTGCCCCACAGCACCAGCACCACCGTCAGCAGCACCGCAAAGACCAGCACCGCCAGCAGCAGGACGGGGCGCTGCAGAGCCAGCACGACCCCCAGCGCCAGCGAGGTCACCGCCAGCACGATCACCAGAGTTTCAAGTTCGCCTCTCGGCTTCGGATCGGAATTCATAAGGTTCCGTGCCTCCTTCTATGAAAAATCGGCCGGCCCCGCACGGGGCCGGCCGATGCCTGTGCATTAAAACGGTCAGACCTCCATCAGAATGGGGAGGATCATGGGGTTGCGCTTGGTCTTGCGGTAGATGTAGGAGGAGAGTGCCTCCCGCACGCGGGTCTTGACGCTGTTCCAGTCGCGCACCCGCTCGGCGGTGCAGCGGTTGAAGGTCTGCTCCACCAGATGGCGGGCGCCCTCCATCAGCTCCTCGCTCTCCCGCACATACACGAAGCCGCGGCTCACCAGATCGGGGCCGGCCAGCACACGGCCGGTGGAGGCCTCCACCGTGGCCACCACGATGACCAGACCGTCCTCGCTCAGATGGCGGCGGTCGCGCAGCACCACATTGCCCACGTCGCCCACGCCCAGACCGTCCACCATCACGCTGCCGGCGGTCACCGACTCACCGATGGTCAGGCCGTCCTTGGAGACGATCAGGCACTCGCCGTTCTGGCCGATGTGGATGTTCTTGGGCTGCATCCCCAGCCGCAGGGCGGTCTCGGCATGGCGCTTCAGGTGCTTGTACTCGCCGTGGACCGGCATGAAGTACTTGGGCCGGGCCAGAGTCAGCATCAGCTTCTGCTCCTCCTGGCAGGCGTGGCCGGAGACGTGTACGTCGTACATACTCTCGTAGATGACCTCCGCGCCCAGATGCAGCAGACCGTTGACCACCTTGGTGACCATCTTCTCGTTGCCGGGGATGGGGTTGGCGGAGATGATGATGAAGTCGCCGGGGCCGACCCGCACATTGCGGTGGCTGGCGCTGGCCATGCGGGACAGGGCGCTCAGCGCCTCGCCCTGACTGCCGGTGGTGATGAGCACCACCTGATCGGGCGGGTACTTGTTGACCTCCTCGATGTCGATGAGGACGCCCTCGGGGGCGTGCAGGTAGCCCAGCTCCATGGCCATCTGGGTGTTGCCCACCATGCTGCGGCCGTTCACCGCCACCTTGCGGCCATTTTCCACCGCCAGATCGATGATCTGCTGGATGCGGTAGATGTTGGAGGCAAAGGTGGCCACAATGATGCGCTTGCGGTCGGCCTGACGGAACAGGCTGCCGATGCCGGCGGCCACCTTCTGCTCGGTGGAGGTATAGCCGGGGCGCTCGGAGTTGGTGGAGTCGCTGAGCATCAGCAGCACGCCCTTGTGCCCGTACTCAGCGATGGTGGCCAGATCGGTGGGGTCATCCGACAGGGGGGTGTAGTCGATCTTGAAGTCACCGGTCTGCAGGATGACGCCTGCGGGGCACTCGATGGCAAAGCCCACCGAGTCGGGAATAGAATGGTTCACGTGGATCGGCTCCACGGTGAAGCAGCCCAGATGGAACTTCTGCTTGGGGCTGATCTCGATCAGGCGGGTGCTGCCCACCAGACCGTGCTCCTCCAGCTTGTTCTTGATCAGGCCGATGGCCAGCCGGGTGGCGTAGATGGGCAGATTGATCTGCTTGAGCAGGTAGGGCAGCGCGCCGATGTGGTCCTCGTGGCCGTGGGTGATGACCACGCCGCGGATGCGGTCCTTGTTCTGCACCAGATAGGTGAAGTCGGGGATGACCAGATCGATGCCGTACATATCGCTGTCCGGGAAGACCAGACCGCAGTCCACCACGATCATGTCGTCCTGGCACTCGTAGACGGTGATGTTCTTGCCCACCTCGTTCAGGCCGCCCAGCGGGATGACCTTCACAGGAACAGCCGGCTCCTGCGCCTTGACCGGGGCCTTGGGCTTGCGGGTGTAAAAGGGCTTGCGGCGGCGGGCGGCGGGCTGCCCGTCCGCGACGCGGCGGGGCTGCCGACCCTGATTCTGATGTTCAGCCATTTGTATCCTCCAAAAAATTCCGGGCAGCATGGGGGATGAGGCCCAGCCGCCTGCGGCCCCCTCTGCCCTGCAAAAAGATGTTGTTGTGTCGCGTTCCGTTCAAAAATCGCACAGCCGAAGCTGTTTTTCCTGATCTGACGAATGACCGCTCCGCCGTCCCGGCCTTCCATGCGCAGTGCCGGGCGGTTCCTGCCCAAAACCGGGCAAAATCCATACGGAAAACAAGCCCGCTGCAGTCTCCCCGTCCATGGGCGCTGCTGTGGGCGCTGTGACATCGGCTGCGCGGGCAGAATACGCCCCGAAAAAGGCAGCCGTTCAAAACCTGTGGGCACATGGAGTCCATCTGTTCAATGCGACCCCGGCCTGATGATCCAAACCGTACACGTCATTCGATGGTCTTATTATACGGCTCAGCGCCATTGCTTGTCAATGAGTTTTGGCTGCCCGGCGCCGCCGCAAACACCGCCCGCTTCCCCCTTGCCCGTCCGCGCCCGGGCGGGTATAATAGCACTGTATCGAACCAAGAATCAGAAAAGGCGGAACATCACCATGAAACGCATTCAGATATTCACCGACGGCGCCTGCAGCGGCAACCCCGGCCCCGGCGGCTGGGGCGCGATCCTGCGCTACAAAGCCCACGAAAAGGAGCTGAGCGGCGGCGAGGCCGAGACCACCAACAACCGCATGGAGCTGATGGCCCTCATCGCGGCGCTGGAGCAGCTCAAGGAGCCGTGCGAGATCGACCTGTGCAGCGACAGCCAGTACGTCATCAACGGGCTGGAAAAGGGCTGGGCCAAGGGCTGGCGGGCCCGCGGCTGGAAAAAGGCCGACAAGTCCCCCGCCCTGAACAGCGACCTGTGGGCAAGGCTGCTGGATCTGGCCGAGCGGCACACCTTCCACTACATCTGGATCAAAGGGCACGCCGGCCACCCGGAGAACGAGCGCTGCGACCAGCTTGCGGTGGCGCAGAGCAAGCGCTTCGGCGGGCGGCAGGCCTGAACGGCCGCCCTTTTTAATATTCTATTCCTTATTTTATGGCAAATGTTGCCCCGCGCACTTGCAACCTACACTAAAACAGTGTAGTATATACCGTGAAGCGCACGACGCCTTTCACGTCGTCCCCCTTCGCAAATCCCAATAGGAAGAGAGATGCACACTGTGGATAAAATCGTATATCTTGACAACGCCGCCACCACCCCGGTGGCGCCCGAAGCGCTGGACGTGATGGTGCAGGCCCTGAGCGGTGCCTGCGGCAACCCCTCCAGCCATTACAGCGTGGGCTATGAAGCCCACGAGCTGATGGACACCGCCCGCGGGCAGATGGCCGCCGCGCTGAACTGCCAGCCGGGTGAGATCTTCTTCACCGGCGGCGGCTCCGAGGCCGACAACTGGGCCATCAAGGGCACCGCCAACAAGCTGGCCAAAAAGGGCAAGAAGCACCTGATCACCTCCCAGTTTGAGCACCACGCTGTGCTGCACAGCATGAAGGCGCTGGAGCGGGAGGGCTTTGAGGTCACCTACCTGCCCATCACCCCGGAGGGCTTTGTCCGCCCCGAGGACGTGGAGGCCGCCATCCGCCCCGACACCGCGCTGGTCACCATCATGATGGCCAACAACGAGATCGGCACCATCCAGCCCATCGCTGAGATCGCCGCCATCTGCAAGGCCCATGGCGTGTGGTTCCACACCGACGCGGTGCAGGCGGTGGGTGCGATCCCCGTGGACGTGAAGGCGCTGGGCGTGGATATGCTCAGCCTGTCCGGCCACAAGTTCAACGCCCCCAAGGGCGTGGGCGCGCTGTATGTGCGCCGGGGCGTGCTGCCCTACAATCTGGTGGACGGCGGCGGTCAGGAGAACCGCCGGCGCGCCGGCACCGAGAACGTGGCGGGCATCGCCGCCATGGGCAAGGCGCTGGAGCTGGCCACCGGCAAGCTGGAGGAGAAGATGGCCCACCAGCAGGCCCTGCGTGACTACGTCATCGACCGCATCCTGAAGAACATCCCGCTGGCCCGCCTGAACGGCAGCCGCGATGACCGCCTGCCCGGCAACGTGAACATCAGCTTCCCGGGTCTGGAGGGCGAGACCATCCTGCTGGATCTGGATATGCACGGCATCTGCGCCTCCACCGGCTCGGCCTGCAACAGCGACAGTCTGGACCCCAGCCATGTGCTGATGTCCCTGGGTCTGCCCGAGGAGGTGGGCCACGGCAGTATGCGGTTCACCTTCGGCCCCCAGAACACCATGGAGGAGGCGGAGTACCTGTGCCAGGTGCTGGAGGAGGTCATCCCCCGCCGCCGCGCCATGAGCTGTATGTGGCTGCACAGCCAGAACACCGTGCGCGACTTCAGCCTGAAGGACTGAGCGCGACCACACTAAAATTTACGTTCTCACAAAGGAGATAGAATCTATGGCCGGTATGTACAGTGCAAAAGTTATGGATCACTTCGCCAACCCCCGCAACGTGGGCGAGATGCCCGACGCCAACGGCGTGGGCGAGGTGGGCAACCCCAAGTGCGGCGACATCATGCGGATGTACCTGAAGATCGAGAACGACGTCATCGTGGACGTGAAGTTCCTGACCTTTGGCTGCGGCGCCGCCATCGCCACCAGCAGCATGGCCACCGAGCTGATCAAGGGCAAGACCGTGGCCGAGGCGCTCAAGGTCACCAACAAGGCGGTGGTGGAGGCGCTGGACGGTCTTCCCCCGGTGAAGGTCCACTGCAGCGTGCTGGCGGAGCAGGCGGTCAAGGCCGCCCTGAGCGACTACTACATCCGTCAGGGCATTGATCCTGAGCCGATCGTCGGCAAGCTGGAGGGCGACTGCCACGACTGTCACGGCAGCTGCGGCGTGTGATGGAGAGCTTCCACACCTTGGAGAAGCAGGATCGGGTGCTGCTGGCCCTCTCCGGCGGGGTGGACTCGTCGGTGGCCTGCGCGATCCTGATGCAGATGGGCTTTGAGGTGGAGGCCGCGGTCATCCGCTTCTCCCCCGCCCACGACGGCGCAGTGGAGGCCGCCCGCACCGCGGCGCGGCAGCTCGGCGTGCCCCTGCACGTTCTGGAGGGCGGCGACGCCTTCCGTCAGGCGGTGATCGAGCCGTTCTGCGAGGGCTACTGCCGCGGCGAGACCCCCAACCCCTGCATTCAATGCAACCCGGCGGTGAAATTCCGCCTTCTGACCGAAAAGGCCGACAAGCTGGGCTGCGGCTTTGTGGCCACCGGCCACTACGCCCGGGTGGAGCAGGATGCCGACGGTGTGACCCGCGTCCACACCGCCGAGAGCGGCGCCCGCGACCAGACCTATATGCTGTATCGGCTGGGCGCGGAGGTGCTGGAGCGGCTGTGCCTGCCCCTGGGCGAGTTCGAGAAGGAGGACGTACGGGAGATGGCCCGGGAGATGGGCCTCGCCTGCGCGGACGCCCCCGACAGCATGGAGATCTGCTTCATCCCCGACGGCGACCACGCCGCCTACATCCAAAACGCGGGCTACGCCCCCAAGGCCGGGCGGTTCATCGGCCCGGACGGGCAGGACCTCGGCCCCCACAAGGGGGTACAGCACTACACCGTGGGCCAGCGCAAGGGGCTTGGGCTGGCGCTGGGCAAGCCCTGCTTTGTCAAGGCCATCCTGCCCGGCGGTGATGTGCAGCTGGGCTGGTCGGGCGAGGAGTTCTACACCCGGCTGACCCTGCGGGACATCGCGGCTCCCGGCCCTCTGCCCGCCGGCGAGTACCTGGTGAAGATCCGCAGCGCGGCGCAGGCCGTGCCCGCCCACTTTGACGGCGAGGCCACCCTCACCTTCCCCGAGCCGGTGCGCGCCCCTGCCCCCGGCCAGAGCGCAGTGCTCTACCGGGACGGCGCGGTGTGGGGCGGCGGCTTCATCGACCGGATCGGCTGAGCCTGTTTTTTCGCAAAGACCGACCGCCCTGTGCGCACCCGGGAACGGGACGCACAGGGCGGTTTCTGTTTTGAGCCAACAAAAAGCACCGGGCGTATCCCCTGTCGGACGCGCCCGGTGTTTTTTACTTTTTGCGGTATTTTTTCTCGATGACGGCCGTGTAGACCACCATGGCGGCGATGCACTCGGCCACCATGCCCAAAATGGGCACCAGCACCCACGCGGAGCTTTCCCCCGCCAGCAGCGGCAGCCCCAGCAGCAGCGTCCCCACACCGAAGGCGAAGAACAGCTTTGCCACGGCGGCGTTGTACCGCCGGGTGTCGGTCACCTCGAACATCTCCGCGTTGGCCCAAAAGCCCACCGCCTTTTTCGCAAACAGGCAGTATACCCCCAGCGCGGCAAACACGGCGGCCACCGCCGCCCAGACCAAAAAGGCCATCATCCCTTCGTTCATAGGCACCTCCGCTCAGCTCCGGAGCAGATGAACGCAGTCGGCGGCGGGGTCGTACCCGTTTTCCGCAAGGAACTGCTCGATCTCGCCGTCCCGGTGCAGTACCACCAGATAGTCGTAATTGGCATACAGCTCGTCGATGGAGAACCACTCCTCCTCGAACTGCCAGAAGTCGGCGGTGTTGGTGTTCAGCACATAGCGCGCCATATACCCCAGCGACCATGTGTCGATGCCGCTGTGGCGGGTATAGAATAAGTAACGGCTGCCGTCGGTCAGCCCGTACTGCTGCTTCAGCCCCAGCACCGGCTGCTGGGTGCCGTACGGGTCGCGCCACGGGGTGCGGCTGTACAGCGCCTGCGCGCCGTGCTGCCCCACCGGCAGAAAGACCACCGCCAGCGCCAGCGCCGCCGCCGCACAGGCGGTGCGCAGGCCGAAGGCCCGCACCCGCTCGCTCTCGCCCAGCCGGATGAGCAGCAGCATCCCCACCGCCGCGAACAGGAACTGCAGCATGGTGGTGTGGTACCGCTCAAAGCTGGCCAGAACCAGCATCTCGCTGGTGTTCATGGACAGGGTGTAGGTGCCCCACAGACAGACCAGCCACCCGGCCTCGCCCAGCAGGCAGGCCGCCAGCGGCAGCAGGTTTTTGTGCATGGTGTGGGGGCCGCTCACCCACAGCACCGCCGCGGTCAGCGCCGCCAGCCCCAGCACAAGCAGCAGCCGCCGGCCATCGCCGGTGCCGCTGCCTGGGGCAAGGTGCTGCCAGAACAGCCGGTTGAACTGCGCGATGTCCTCCGCGCTCTTGCCGCCGAAGATGGCCTCATAGCCGGACAGGCTCACCGCGTGCTTGCTGCTCGCCCCCTCGGGGAAGACCATGGCCACATGGCGCAGCCACAGCCAGTAGGACGCCAGCGGCACGGCGCTGCACAGGCCGCCTGCCGTGATCCGATCCCGCCAGACCCCGCCGGGCGCGGTCAGCAGCCAGAACCAAACCACCGCCAGCACACAGAAAATAAAGAAGATGCCGCTGTTTTTGATGAGGATCAGGAAGGTCAGGCAGGGCAGCGCCGCCAGCGCCGCCCGCTCCGGGGTGCGGCGCAGCGCCAGCACCAGCGCCAGCGTGCCCGCCGCCTGAGTGGCGAGCAGCCCGTCCACCCGCAGGTCGGACAGGGGCACCGGGTTGCCCGCCAGCAGCACCAGCAGAGCCGCCGCCGCGGTCAGCCAGCCGGCCGGCCGCCCCTTGGGGCACAGCCCGGCCACCGCCCACGCGCCCGCCAGCACCACCAGACCCTGCGCGAACAGCATCATGCCGTCGGACAGACCCACCGTGCTGCACACATAGTCGATCCAGCAGGCGGTGGCGGGCGGGTAGCCCACGAACTGCACCGCCGTGTTGGCGGTGTTGGGGAGCTGCCCCCCGGTCACGAGGGTCTTGGCCATGATGGCCCAGTGGGAGAAGTTGTCGTGGCTGGAGATGGTGCCGCCCCGGCTGAGCAGCAGCAGCACCCCGCACAGCACCGGGTACACCGCGCCCCGCGCACACAGCCACGGGGTCAGCGCCGCCCGCCGCCGTACCAGCACCCACACCAGCAGGCCGAGGCCCGCCAGCTGCAGCGCCAGCCGCACCGGGGCGATGATGTTCAGCAGCGCCGCCACGCTCATGGCGCAGCCCAGCGAGGAGATCACCGCCAGCGGGGTCTGCTCGATCTTCAGCCCAAAGCGGTGCGCCGCCCACAGGCACCAGCCCGCGGTGCTCGCCGCCAGAAAGGCCAGCTTCATCAAAAGCAAAACAGTATTCATTCGGTCTACCGCCTTTTGTCGCTGCGGGCAGTAACCACCCGCAAACCGTTAAAACTCGATGCTGCCGATGGCGGTGCCGTCCAGCAGCTTCTGGGTGAACACGCCGTTTTCGTAGGTCATATAGCTGTGGCTGCCGTCCTTGGGGATGGACACGCTGCCCGGGTTCAGGATGAGGATGCCGTCCTTCCACTCCATGTGCTTCACATGGACATGGCCGAAGGCAAAGGCGCTGCCCGCCGGGATGGGGGGCAGATGCTCCGGGTCAAAGTGGTGGCCGTGGGTGGCGAACAGCAGCTTGCCGCCCTCCAGCTCCAGTGTGGTGTAGTCCGCCATCACCGGGAATTCCAGCACCATCTGGTCCACCTCGGCCTCGCAGTTGCCCCGCACCGCAAGGATCTTCTCCTTCAGGCCGTTCAGCAGCGGAATGACCTTCTTGGGGGCATAGTCGGCGGGCAGGTCGTTGCGGGGGCCGTGGTACAGCAGGTCGCCCAGCAGCAGGATGCGGTCGGGGGCCTCCTCCCGGATGCGCTCCATGAGCTGCTCAACGTAAAAGGCCGAGCCGTGCAGGTCGGATGCGATGACAAGTTTCATAGGTCAGTCTCCCGTGTTGCAGTGGGTGTAGGGGCGCTCCCGCAGGGTCGGCGCCCCGCGTTGCAGGGTCAGCGGATGCGCGGTGCCCCAGTATAGGGCGCAGGGCATCAGGTACAGGGCCATGTTCAGGCTGGGGTTCAGACAGCGCTCCATCATGGCGTAGACGGTGAGCACCGCCACCAGCAGCACAAGGGTCTGATCCCCCTGCTTTTGCAGCTTGCGGGTGAGCAGCGCAAAGCCCGCGCAGATGAGCAGCACCATAATGGGGCCGCACAGGTAATAGTAGTAGATGTAGGAGTTGTCCACCCGGTAAAAGCGTCCGGTGATGAACGCCTGCCCGTACCAGCGGAAGGTGTAGGCGTAGTCGGTGGCCTCCACGAAGATGGTGTTGTGGGCCAGCGACAGGCGGCGGCTGAGCAGGAAGTCCAGCTTTTGCATCCACGCCACATCGTGGTCGTAGAGGATGCTCGCCACCCACGAAAAGACCGCCACCAGCGGCGCAGCCAGCGCAAGCCCCGCCTTGACCCAGCCCATGCCGAACAGGGCGGGCAGGTACCGGTGCAGCGCCCGAAGCAGCACATAGCCCGCGCCGATGACCACCGCCGTGCGGCACTCCGGCACCAGATTCACGAACACCAGCACCGCCGCCGCCGGGACGAGGTGCCACAGCCGGAACACCGGCCGCAGCGCCATCCAGACCATCAGCATGGTGACCAGCGCGATGCCCAGAAAGTTCACACTGCCGAATTCCAGATCCGCGCGCACACGGCCTTCCTCCCACTGCTCCGACACGCCCAGCGTCATCACACCCGCGGCGATCAGCCCCAGATGCAGCATCAGCTTGGCGGCGATGCAGCCCCACAGCCAGTTGAGCGCCTTGCGCAGGTCGGTGTCCTTCAGGAGCAGCATGGCGTACAGGCTGCGGGCGATGGGGTCGTAGCCGGTGACCATGTGCCACAGGATGAACACCGCGCACAGCACCTCGGTGAGCAGAAGTTGCCGCCCGGACATCCGGGAGGAAAAGACGATCTTCGCCAGCACCACCGCGCACACAAGGGTGGTGCTCACCGTGTCCCACGCCGCGGGGATCTCCGGCAGGCCCATGACCCGGTGGGCGGCGATGGCGGCGGTGCCCCACAGCCAGTCCAGCACGAAGTAGGCGGCCACCAGCGCCATGCCCAGCGTCTCGCGGGGACGGTCGGGGGTGTCCAGCCACAGCCAGCGCTCCTCATTCCACAGGCAGCGCAGCGCCGCGCCCCGCTTGCCCTTTTCCGCACCGGCCAGCACCGGCAGCGCCGCCGCGCAAAAGCCCGCGGCCAGCAGCACCGGCAGCAGCCGGATCAGCAGTTTTTCGGTCATAATGTCGTCCTTTCGCCTCAGGCGTAGCGGTTCACCACGGCGGTCATCTCATCGAACCGCCGCTCCATCTCCTCCACCAGCTTGAACTGGGTGCGGCAGCGAACCAGATTGTGGGAGGGGTACTCAGTCTTGAAGTACACATCCCCCTGCAGATAGTCGGTCAAAAAGCGGATGCCGCACTCCAGCGTCAGCAGCTTCGCGCCCCACACCAGATACTCCCGCTCGGCCTCGGTGAGCACCCCGCGGGTGGCCTCCAGATAGCCCCGGGTGTACAGCTCGAACAGCTCCATGTCCAGCTTCACCTTGTCCAGATCGGTCTCGTCCTCAGCGGCGGTGGACGCGCCGTAGCGGATGGCGTCGCCGTAGTCGTTCAGGGACAGGCCGGGCATGATGGTGTCCAGATCGATCAGGCACAGGCTGTGGCCCTCCTGATCGAACAGGATGTTGTTCAGCTTGGTGTCGTTGTGGGTCACCCGGATGGGCAGGCGGCCCTGACGGAGCTGCTCCATCAGCACGCTGCAGTCCGCCTCACGGGCCAGCACGAACTCGATCTCGCTGCGGCAGGTGCGGGCGCGGTCCTTCACGTCCCGCTGCAGCGCCTGCTTAAAGGCCGCCAGACGCTTTTCGGTGTCGTGGAAGTTGGGGATGGTGTCGAACAGGGTCTCCACCGGGTAGCCGTCCAGCTGGGTCAGGAAGCGGCCGAAGCCCTTGCCCGCCTCGTACATCCGCATGGGATCCTCGGCGGTCTGGTAGCACAGCGCATCCGCGATGTAGTTGTAGCAGCGCCAGGGCATCCCCTGATCGTCCTCAAAATAGGGGTCGCCGCTGCGGGTCTTGATGTAGCTCAGGGTCTCCCGGTCGGGGTCGCCGCCCTGCGCGCGGATGGACTGGCGCAGGTACTCGGTGACGCCGAAGATGTTGGACATCACATGGTCGGGGCGGTGGAAGGCCACGATGTTGATGCGCTGCATCACATAGGCCAGCTCGTCGCCGTTCTCCCGCGCCATGTAGACGGCGTAGGTCTCGTTGATGTGGCCCGCGCCGAAGGGCTTGACGTAGCTGCACTCATTGCCGAAGCCGAAGGCGTACAGCGCGTCCTCGAGCTGGCGGCTGTCCACCCCCTCGATGGGGCGGCGGGTGGAGAAGATGACCTCGCCCGCCTCCACCTTGCGGCCGGGGACGATGTGGCAGTTGGACTTGACCACCGCGTTCAGGCCGATGTGGCTGCCCTCCCCCACGGTGGAGTCGTGATCCACGATGGCGCCGCAGTTGATCAGCACGCCGCGGCCCAGCTTGGCGTGGGTGTTGACGATGGCCCGCTGCATGATGAAGCAGCCCGGCTCGATCTGCGCCGAGGGGCTGACCACCGCGGTGGGATGGCGCAGAACGGGCACCTCAAAGCCGGCCTCCAGCAGGCTGTCCACCCACGCAAGACGGGTGCGGTTGTTGCCCAGCGCGGCCACGGCGCAGTCAAACTCCTCCCGCAGCAGCTTGTAATCCACACATTTGCCGATGACACGGCTGTCCTTGGAGGCATCGTCCAAAAAGGCGATGCGCCCGTACCGGCCGCTCTGTTCGGCCAGCTCGTACACCATCTGGCCAAAGCCGCCGGCGCCGAGGATCAAAAGATCGGACATTTGGGTCCCTCCTATTTCAGTGCAGTAATTCTTTCAGTTTTTTCAGGCGGGTGCGCAGAGCCAGCCGGTTGCGCAGCATCTGCACCCGCTGGCGGCGCTTTTCCCTGCCGTCCATCCGCTCCCACAGGGGGGTGCGCATCCGGGGCACGAACCGCTCCATGGCGGGGCGCAGACCGTTTTCACGATAGAACGCCCAGAACTCCTCCCGCTGAGGCGGCATGGGGGTGGGCGCGTGCAGGTTGGGCTGGGCACGCTGCCCGTCCTCGAGGGACATGGGGCGCACCTGCAGGCTGCGGCTCAGCCAGCCTGCCATCTCCCCGCCCTTGGCCGAGTTGACCAGCACGGTGGACAGCCCTTGATGCCGCTTGCCCCGCTGTTCGCTGCCCCAGTTGTCGCCCAGCGTCAGGTCGGCGGGGCGGCGGTCCATGGCGGCGAAGCGGCAGGCGTGGCAGCTCGGACGCAGCGTCAGATTGGTGCTGAACAGGTTGAAATAGTTCGCAGAATAGTATTTTGTGTCCTCTCCTGCCCAATACCAGCTCTCCCGGGCCACATCCCATGGAAAATCCAGACTGTCCCGGAAGCGGAACCCCTCCACCCGCTTGCCGGACTCGGCCTCCAGCAGGTCGAGGTACTCCTCGGCAAGGCGGGGCGAGGCCACGCCGTGGCAGATCAGGTCGCAGGTGTACAGCCCATCGGCGGACACGGCGGGGCGGTGCGCCAGGTGGTTGCGCAGGCCGTTGACGGTGCAGGCGGTGCCGGAAAACAGCACCGCGCGCCCGGCCTTCAGATCCTGCTCCACCCGGGCGAAGGCGTCCCCCACCTCTGCCTGCACATACTTGGAGCCGGCGAACCGGCGGCAGTCCCCCGGCGTTTCGGCGCGGCCCCAGCGGGCGGTCTTGCCCTCCAGCTCCACACCGTACACCACGCCCTGCTTTTCCTCAAGGAAGGCGGTGGCGACCGCCATGAACGCGCCGCCGGACTGGCTCTCGGGGAATACGCCCCCCTTGCGCCATGCCTCCACCGCGCGCTCGGCGCGGCCGGCGCGGCTCAGATCCCGCAGGGCACAGACCTGCTCACACAGGCCGCAGCCCACGCACTTGTCCGGAATGAGCCGGGGGTAGACAAAGCCCTCCTCGTCCCGCTCCATGACGATGGCAGCGGTGGGGCAGACCGCCTGACAGGCGGTGCAGCCGCAGCAATCCTGCTTATGTTCGATGAATTTCAGCATATTCTCACCCCAGTGCCCGCTGCAGATAGCCCATGGAACGCTCCCGGTAGCCCTGCAGGTTCGCGTCCACCTTTGCCCAGTCCACCGGGTCGGTGCGCAGCGCCTCGTCGGTGCGGTGCTTGCGCTCGGGGATGCCCAGCTCGGCCAGCAGGGTGCCCGCCCGGTTGTTGGTGCCGGTGGGGTCGATGGTGTAAAACTCCTTGTGGTTCAGCACCGAGAACACGGTGCCGTGGAAGGAGTCGGTGATCATGCAGTCGGCGTTCTTGATGTAGGTCAAGAACTGCCCCGGCGTGGCCTGTGCCGTCTGGACAAAATCCGCGCCGTCGTCGCTGCGGCGCAGCCGCTCCCGAATGGCGATCAGCGGCTTGCCCTTGGCGGCAGCCAGCGCCTTTGCCATGGGCATAGAGAGGCTGTCATTCCCGACAAAGTACGCCAGAACGTAACTCCCGGCCGGTTCAGGGATGTCCTGCAGCAGGGGGGCGTAGTCGGCGCTGTTCAGCAGCAGGGTGGGGTCGGAGACCACGGTGGGGGCCTCCCGCCCGGGCAGCAGCCCGGCGATCCAGCGGCCCAGATCCTGCTCCCGCACAGCGATGGCGTCAAAGGCCTCCAGCCAGCCGCGGATGCGCTCGGTCTGGGCCTCGTCGCAGACCACCGGCCCCATGCTGGCGGCGTAGGCCACCCGCCGGGCCTTGGTCTCAAAGGCCATGTAGTAGACCGGGTTGGGGCCGTCGGTGATCTTGTTGGACCAGACCTGGTCGCTGCCGCACACGAAGGCGTCCACCTCCATGCGGGGCAGGTCCTCCAGCGTCACCGCGGGCGGGTCGCCGCCCAGCAGCTTCTCCCGAATGAAGGCCTCGAACGCCTGCTGGCGCACGGCCCATGCGGGCTGGGCGTACTGCGCGTCCTTGCGCCCCTCCAGATACCGCTTCAGGCCGCCGGGCTTGACGATCTCGCGCCGACCCACAAAATTGGGGGTGGGGCGCAGATAGCGGGCCGCGTCCCGGGTGCCCTTGTAGTTGACGAACTGCACCTCATGGCCCATCCCCTCAAGGGCGTGCTTCAAGGCCCATGCCTGAAGCACCGCGCCGTAATTGTGGGCGTAGTGCAGGGTAATGATGGCGGTTTTCAATGCCGTACCTCCTCCGAACCCTCAGGGTCAGCGTTGTTTCATGGCCAGCAGGCGGCGCTTCTGCCTGCCGCCCCAGATTTTGAAAGCGGGCCACAGGCCGGTGCCCCAGCGGTACACCGCCGGGATGACCTTGAACCGCCCCTTCAGCGCGTCCAGCTCGGCGGCGGTGTGGGCGGCGCGGTAGCGCGGGCTTGCCGCCAGATGCCGCAGCGGGGTGCTGGTGTTGAACTTCTCCATGGACACGGTGTCGTAGCTCTCGCCCGCCCACTCCAGCACCTCGGCGGCGGGGGCCTCGCCCAGAATGTTCTTGCCGCTGCGCAGAGCCTTCAGGCGGCGGGTGGCGTAGCGCCCCGGGTGATGGGTCATGGCCCAGGTGCCGAAGGTCTCGAACTCACTGAAGCCCGAGCGGGGCAGCTCGGCCGGCTCCACCGCGTACAGGCACTTCTCCCAGAAGGCCGTGCCCGGCAGCGCGTCGTTCGCCTCGATCTCGTCCAGCATCGCGCGCATCAGGGCGCAGTCCATGATCATGTTCTCGGCAATAAAGCTCTCCTCCACGCACTTTTCAAGGCCAAGCAGGGTCTTGAGCGTGTCGAAGTAGGGCTTGTTGTATTCCTGTTTCAGGCAGAACAGCAGGGTGCCGTCCTCCCGCTCAAACTCGATGGGCCGCACCGGCACGGTGTCCGCGTCCCACACGATGTACTGCGCGTCCTCGCAGACCCGGGCGTAGCCCAGCTTCAGAAACTGCTGGTAGTACCAGCCGGTGCGCCGGTCGGTGCCGCAGCGCTGCCGGATGATCTGCTTCACCGCGCCGAAGGTCATCCCCTCCACCAGCGTGTTCTCGTCCACAAAGACGATGCGCTCGTCCGCGGGCAGCAGGGGCTGAATATCCGGCCCGCTGACCACCACCAGCCGTTTCACCGGCAGGTTTTTGAACACAAAGGGCAGGTTCACCTGAGCCGCCGGCCAGTCCCGCTTCAGGATGGGCATGACCACATCATACTGCTTCATTTTTTCCAGATCCCCTTTCGCACAAGGAAGCGCTCGCCCTTGGTGTAGTACTTCCACCAGAACTGCCGCTGCAGGCGGGCGGTCTGGCGGGCCTTTTCCTCATACAGGCCGCCCCAGAAATCCGGGCTGCGGCGGCGGCTCTTTTCGCCGCCCTGCTCCACGATGTACCGAATGAAATCCCCCAGTGGGTCGCCCAGCAGCAGGCTGCGCGCCCACGCCTCGTCCCGGTAGGCGGGCTGGCGCACCATGTACAGCCAGCGGGCGTGATCCTCCTCCACAGCGCGTACCTTTTCCACCATCTCCCGCACGGTGGCGCAGTCGCCGCAGTCGATGAAGGCCTCCGGATTGTACAGGCGGGTCACCTCCGGGTCGCCCCAGTAGATGGGCACGGTGGCGGCGGCGAAGCCGTCCACGATCTTCTCGGTGCAGTAGCCGGCGGTGCGGGCGTTCTCGAAGGCCATGCTGAACCGGCACTGCTGCTGGAACACCAGCTTGTCCTCCACCGGCCGGCCGTCCGGCTGGTTGTTGCGGCTGCGTCCGCCGCTCTCCACCCGCTTGTAGGCACTCAGGCTCTCAAAGACCTGTTCGCGCAGGGGGTTCGCCCCGTAGTTGGACACCACAAAGCTGCAGAATTTCTGTTTGCTCTCGTAGACCTCCAGCGGCAGGGTGTGCTTTTCCAGCGCCAGCCGCCCCACCGCCTCCCGCTTGTGGAAGGTGAAGTAGGGCAGCCGCAGGTACCGGTCGCCGAAGCTCAGGTCGTGGCAGCCGATGGCGTAGTCGTACAAATTGAAGTCCGGGATCTGGTTTTCCCCGATGATCTGGACGCGGGTGCCACTGTAGAACTGCACCTGATTGCCGAAGCAGCTGCAGAACACAAAGTCCGGCTGCTGCTCGGGGGCGGTGCAGACCTCCAGCTCCCCCAGACCGGCCAGCGCGGCGCGCACCCGGTTCTCAAAGTCGTGGGTCACGTATTCTTCTTTCCAAAAATCGACGAATGCAACCTTGATTTTCATAGATCCCGTCCCTGCCGCGTCAGATCGCGCGGCGCTTTTTCACAATGTTCAGCACCCGGTCGAGGATGCCGCGGAATTCCTCACTGCGCCCGTACACCGCCAGCAGCACCAGATTGGGCACCACCGCGCTGATGGCGCACTGGGCGATGAAGGTGAGGAGGGTGGTCTCGGTGACCCAGCTGCAGCACAGCCGGTTGACGGCCACACACCCGACGGTGAGCAGAAGCTGCCCCATCATCTGCCGCATCAGCGGCCACGGGGACAGGCCGAAGCCGTCCTTATAGACGAACCAGCCCTTGGGGAAGAAGGTGGTGCCCACCTCGGCGATGAGGGTGGCAAGGTACACGCCCAGCAGACCCAGATGGGGCGCCAGCGCGAAGTCCAGAACGATGTTCAGCACGCCGCCGAAGATGGCCAGATAGCACCCCTGCCGCAGCAGACCCATGGAGGTCTTGAAGGTGTTCAGGATGTTGGCCGCCGTGCCGAAGTAGAAGTGCAGCACCAGACAGGCCACCAGATCCTGCGACAGGATGCCCGCCTGCAGCTCCGGCTTGTCGCCGTAAAAGAGCTGCACAAAGGGGGTCATGAGCTGGAACAGGCACACCGCGGACACGCAGCTCAGCCAGAAGTTGGCCAGATGAAGCTGACGGAACACCTTCATTTTGCGCTCCGGCTCGGCGCTGGTGACCAGATTGCCCACGCTGGCGCCGAAGGACACGGTGAGCATGGCGATGACCATGACCACATGGTTGATGAGCTTGGTGTAGGTGGAGGCGTAGCCGATGAGGATGGTGTTCAGCAGCAGGGAGATGACCAGATTGTCGGTGGCCGACAGCAGCTTGAAGGACAGGTTGTTCAGGAACATGGCGCGCACATCCCGGAACATCCGCTCCAGCACCGTCTTGGGCAGCGGGTCGGCGGTCTTTTCCCGCAGGAAGGGGTACAGCTCGTCCGCCTTGCGGGCGATGAACAGGTTTTTGCACAGGCCGATGGTCAGCTCCACCACCAGCGCCAGAATGAAGTTGCGGGTGAGCAGCACCACCAGACACTTGGACAGGCTGCCCGCCACCGAGAACACGGTGTTCAGGTTGTTGATCAGGTAGCCCCGCTGGTCGGCCTCGATGATGCTGGACTTGTAGGCGAAGAACCAGTAGGAGGACACCGCGTTCAGCAGGAACAGCAGATACACCGCGTACAGGTTGATGGGCGGCGCGTTGTCGAAGTTGACCAGCCGATCCAGCACCGGCACCAGACACAGGCCCACGGCGAGGATCGTCCAGCCGATGACCCGGTAGCACTTTTTATAAAAGTGCATATAGCTGCGGATGGAGGGCAGATCCCGCTCCGCCAGCGGCTTGTACAGGTAGACCGTGATGGCCGAGCCTACGCCCAGCTCCGCCAGCGACAGAAAGCTCAGCACGCTGCTGAACAGGCCGTCCACGCTCACATACTCCATGCCCAGATAGTGGATGAACACCCACTGGGAGAAGAACGCGATGAAGATGGAGGCCAGCTTCTGGATGACGCCGGTCACGATGGCCAGGATCGAATTTTTGGTGCGCGAATTTTTCAACT
>JBGVKB010000068.1:0-23179 GCA_045118955.1 Oscillospiraceae bacterium
CACACACTGCGACACACCTTTTGCACTCGCCTCGCTACACAGGGCATGGACATCAAAAGCTTGCAGTACTTAATGGGGCACTCTGACGCAGCCGTGACTCTTAATGTGTATGCACACAGCCAGTACACTCAGGTCGAAACCGCGATGAGCAACCTCGCTCTGATCAGCGACGATCCATTTGCCAGCGATGATCTCAGCAGTCACCCATAATCCTCTAATTATCGTCCCATGCGCCTATACATCTGTATAGGCGCATATTTTTTGCCGGCGCCCATGCACCCTCTTTGCCGCTTGCCGTTTCGCCGTTTCGCTCCATTTCACATCTGTATTAAATGTAATTTCACGATTTTATGGAAAAAACCGAAAAATGTGCTATAATGTAGTTACCATATCAGGGCCCTTTTCAGAAAGGACCCAATCATGACAAAATCAAACAAAAGAAAGGACACCTCCGGTCACGTGCTTCGTACCGGCGAGACCCAGCGAGCCAACGGCAGTTATGAGTTTCGATTCACCGACGCAAACAAGACCCGTCACTCCTTTTATGCACCCACCTTGGCTCAGCTTCGCGAAAAAGAAGCTGAGATCACCAGTCTACAGCAGAGTGGCATTGATTATGCCGCCGGTTGCATGACTGTTTTGGAGTTGACCGAGCGCTACGTCGCCCTAAAACGTGGTGTGAGCATCAACACCCGCACAGGGTACAACTATGTGCTTGGTGTCCTTCGGCGCGAAGCATTTTCTCAGCGCAAGATTCTCTCGATCCATACCTCGGATGCCAAGCTCTGGTTCATCCATCTGTACGATTCCGGTCTATCGTTCAGTACTATCTCCTGTATACGTGGTGTACTAAAGCCTGCATTTGCCATGGCCTGTGATGAGGACATGGTCCGTCGAAACCCCTTCTGTTTTCGGTTGGACTCCATCATCCCCAACAATAGCCGCAAACGGGTCGCACTCACTGCCGAACAGGAAAAGCAGTTCATGGACTTTGTGGCCAATGACCCCTATTACAGCCAATACTGGGATGAATTCAATATTCTTCTCAATACGGGTCTGCGAATCAGCGAGTTCACCGGTTTGACTGTGTCGGATCTGGATTTTGATAAACGACAGATCAAGGTGGACCACCAGCTGGTGCGTACAGGCACCAACAGCCGATATGTTACCAAGACCAAAACCGAAAGCGGTCGCCGCATCATCCCCATGAGCGACACTGTGTACCGAAGTTTGTACCACATTCTGGAACGTCGCCCCAAGCCGCGCCGAGAGGTGATGATTGACGGATACGTCGATTTCCTTCTCCTCGACCGTTCCGATCAGCCGAAGGTCACCATGCACATTGAGCACGTGGTCAAGCGAGTCTGGCAAAAGTACAACGAAACACACACCATCCCTCTGCCGCTGATCACCCCACATGTGTTTCGGCACACTTTCTGCACCCGGATGGCCGAATCCGGAATGGAACTGAAAAATTTACAGTACCTGATGGGGCATTCCGATGCAACGGTAACCCTAAACGTGTACATGCACAACAACTACGAGCGGGCCGCTGAGTCCCTGTCCCGCATCGTTTCATTCAGTTCCGATCCGCTTTCTAGTCCCCCCGACGAGGATCCCCCTGCCGTCCGAGCGTGTCCCTGACCACCTTTGATTTACCACAAAGCTTACACCAAATTCGAAAAACTTGTGTAGACTTGCATAGAGATATGCACAAAACGAGATCACATCTCTTGTACAGAACGCACAACAAAACAAGCCTTTGAAGGCTTATGGAGAGTAAAAAACGATGATTCGCCTGTTGTTTATTTGCCACGGCAACATCTGCCGCAGCCCCATGGCGGAATACGTCATGAAAGACCTTGTGGAGCGCGAGGGTCTTGCCGATCGGTTCCACATCGAATCCGCGGCCACCAGCACCGAGGAGCTGGGCAACCCGGTCTATCCCCCCGCACGGCGGATGCTGGCGCGGCACGGCATCGAGTGCCCCAACCATGCCGCACGGCAGCTCAACCGCCGGGATTATGACCGCTGGGATCGGCTCATCGGCATGGATCATGCCAATCTGCGCAATATGACCCGTATGTGCGGCGGCGACCCGGAGGGCAAGCTGTCCCTGCTGCTGGACTACACCGACCGCCCCGGCGAGGTGGCCGACCCCTGGTACACCGGCGACTTTGAGACCACCTGGCGGGACGTGGAGGAGGGCTGCCGCGGCCTTCTGGACGACCTGCGAAAAAAAGGTCTGTGCTGAGCGTATCGTTTGCGCCTGCCTGCACATTCTGAATCGGAACGCCCGACCCGCCCGCTCTCTTCGCCGGGCGGGTCGAAGCCTTTGACACCGCAAACCATCCGCGACCATCTGCGAGGCATCTATGAAAACAACACTCTCACGCTACATTTTTACTGACTGGAACTTCTACCGCAACCTCATTCTCATCACCCTGCCCATCGCGCTGCAGAACGTCATCAGTCTGGGCGTCAATATGATGGACACAGTGATGCTGGGGCAGCTCGGCGACACCGCCATCGCGGCGGCCAATCTGGGCGGACAGGCCTTCGTCATCCTGAACACGCTGGGCTTCGGCCTTGCCAGCGGTGCGGCGGTGCTTATCTCCCAGTACTGGGGCAAGCGGGATCTGGTCCGCATCCGCCAATTGTTCATCATCACCCTGCGGGGCGCGTTCATCGCCTCCGGGCTGTTCACCGTCCTGTGCTTCTGCTTCCCCGAGGCCGTACTCAGCATCTACACCCCGGAGCCGGAGGTCATCCGCGCCGGCGCCCAGTATCTGAAGCTGCTGGCCTGCAGCTTCATGCTGTTCTCGGTCTCCAACTGCTACATCATGTGCCTGCGGGCAGTGGAGCAGGTCAAGGTGAGCATGGTGGTGTACGGCATCAGCTTCTTCATCAACGTATTCTTCAACTGGTGCTTCATCTTCGGCAATCTGGGCTGCCCCGCGCTGGGAGTCCGGGGCGCGGCGGTGGGCACGCTCATCGCCCGGGCGGCGGAGTTCGCCATGGTGCTGTTCTACATGACCTTTATGGAGCGCACCGTCCGCTTCCGGCCGCGGACCCTGTTCGGCGGCACCGGCGGTCTGCTGCGTGATTTCGCCCAAAACAGCCTGCCGGTCATCGGCAACGAGCTGTTTTGGGGCACCGGCTTCACGGTGCTCAGTATGGTCATGGGGCGCATGGGCGCGGGCTTTGTGGCCGCCTACGGCATTGCCAACACGGTCAACCAGCTTGTCACCGTGTTCATCTACGGTATGTGCAGCGCCACGGCGGTGACCATCGGGCGCATCATCGGCGAGGGGCGTCTGCGGGACGCCCAGCGCGCCGCATGGAGCTGTCTGCTGCTCAGCGCCTGCCTGAGCTTTGTGTGCTCCGGCATCCTGATCACCGGGCGGGGGTTGATCCTCTCCCTGTTCGCGGTGAGCGAGGAGACCCGCCTTCTGGCCGACACCTTCCTGATCCTGATGGCCATGCTGGGGGTCTTTCAGTCCCTGGGCGGCACGCTGGTGGTGGGCGTGCTGCGGGGCGGCGGCGACGTGACCGTCACCTTTGTGCTGGACTGCGGCTTTTTGTGGCTGCTGGCCATCCCGCTGGGCGCGCTGGCGGCCTTTGTGCTGAATTGGAGCGCCCCGGCGGTGTTTGTGCTGCTGCGCTCGGACAACATCGCCAAGACCTTCGTGGGGCTTGCCCGGGTGAAGAGCGGCCGGTGGATCCGGGTGCTGACCCGGGAAAACTGACCCCGCGCCCGCCCCGCAAAGTATTGACAAACCCGCCCCCATACGCTATTATTTTAAAGTATAAATGCGCTGACGAAGAGGGCGCAGGCGTTCCGCATCCCTTTAGAGAGCCGGGTCAGGTGAAAGCCGGCGGTGTGCGTGCCTGTGCTGTCGCTTCCGAGCAGGGGTGGTGAACCGCAGTAGCCGCCCACGGGTTTGCCGCCGTTATACGGGCAGGGCGTGTCACACCGGCACGCCGCAGAGGGGCTTCGCCGGTCGGGCGGAGCAACGTGGGTGGTACCGCGGCCCGAATTTGATGTTCGGCCGTCCCATGGACATACGTTCCATGGGGCGGCTTTTTTGTTTGCCCTGTGGGCATCAGCCAAATCAGGAGGGATATTATGAAAGAACTGGCAAAACAGTACGATCCCGCGCAGGTCGAGGACAGAATTTACGAGTCCTGGCTGCAGGGTCGCTACTTCCACACTGAAGTTGACCGCTCCAAGAAGCCCTACACCATCGTGATGCCGCCGCCGAACATCACCGGCCAGCTTCACATGGGTCACGCGCTGGACAACACCATGCAGGACATTCTGATCCGCTTCAAGCGGATGCAGGGCTACGCCGCCCTGTGGGTGCCCGGCACCGACCACGCCTCCATCGCCACCGAGGCCAAGATCGTGGAGGCCATGCGCGCCGAGGGTCTGACCAAGGACGACCTGGGCCGTGAGGGCTTCCTGGTCCGCGCCTGGGACTGGAAGAAGCAGTACGGCGGCCGCATCGTCAGCCAGCTCAAGAAGCTCGGCTCGAGCTGCGACTGGGAGCGTGAGCGCTTCACCATGGACGAGGGCTGCAGCGAGGCGGTCAAGCAGGTGTTCGTGAACCTGTACAACAAGGGTCTGATTTACCGCGGCAACCGCATGGTCAACTGGTGCCCCGTCTGCAACACCTCCATCTCCGACGCTGAGGTGGAGTACGAGACCCAGAACGGCCATTTCTGGCACCTGCTGTACCCTGTCAAGGAGACCGGCGAGTATCTGGAGCTGGCCACCACCCGTCCCGAGACCATGCTGGGCGATACCGCCGTGGCCATCAACCCGGAGGATCCCCGCTACGCCCATCTGCACGGCTGCCATGTGGTGCTGCCCCTGCTGAACAAGGAGATCCCCATCGTCTGCGACGAGCACGCCGACATGGAGAAGGGCACCGGCGTGGTGAAGATCACCCCCGCCCACGACCCCAACGACCACGAGGTGGGCAAGCGCCACGACCTGCCCATCGTGCGGGTGTTTACCTACGACGGCCGCATGACCGGCGCCGAGGACAAGGCCATCGCCGACGAGCTGTTCGCCAGCGGCAAGGCCGCCGAGGGCGAGCCCGAGGTGCTGGACTGCGGCAAGTACGCCGGCATGACCACCATGGAGGCCCGCAAGGCCATTCTGGCCGATCTGGAGGCCGGCGGCTTCCTGAAGGAGACCGAGCCTCTGCAGCATGAGGTCGGCACCTGCTACCGCTGCCACAACACCATCGAGCCGATGGTCTCCAAGCAGTGGTTCGTGAAGATGGAGCCTCTGGCCAAGCCCGCCATCGAGGCGGTGCGCACCGGCCGCACCAAGTTCGTGCCCGCCCGCTTCGACAAGATCTACTACAACTGGATGGAGAACATCCGCGACTGGTGCATCAGCCGTCAGCTCTGGTGGGGTCATCAGATCCCCGCCTGGTACTGCGACGAGTGCGGCGAGACCGTGGTCGCCCACGACGCCCCCACCGTCTGCCCCAAGTGCGGCTGCACCCATCTGGCGCAGGATCCCGACACGCTGGACACCTGGTTCTCCAGCGCCCTGTGGCCCTTCAGCACTCTGGGCTGGCCCAACAAGGACAGCGAGGATCTGAAGTTCTTCTACCCCACCAACACGCTGGTCACCGGCTACGACATCATCTTCTTCTGGGTCGCCCGCATGATGTTCTCCGGTCTGGAGCACATGGACGAGGTGCCCTTTGACACCGTGTTCATCCACGGCATCGTCCGCGACAGTCAGGGCCGCAAGATGTCCAAGAGTCTGGGCAACGGCATCGACCCGCTGGAGGTCATCAAGGAGTTCGGCGCCGACGCGCTGCGCTTCACCCTGATCAGCGGCTCCACCCCTGGCAACGATATGCGCTACAGCGAGGAGAAGGTCCGCGCCTCCCGCAACTTTGCCAACAAGCTGTGGAACGCCGCCCGCTTCGTGCAGATGAACCTGCCCGAGGGCTTTGAGCCGGGTATGCCCGCCGAGGAGCAGCTGGACATGAGCGACAAGTGGGTGCTGTCCACCCTGAATCAGGTCGCCCGCGATATGACCGACAATCTGGACAAGTACGAGCTGGGTCTGGCCGGCGCCAAGATCTACGACTTCATCTGGGACGTGTACTGTGACTGGTACATCGAGATCGCCAAGGCCCGTCTGAACGGCGGCGACGAGGCGCAGGCCGACACCGCCCGCAAGGTGCTGGTGTACGTGCTGGACAAGGCGCTGAAGCTGCTGCATCCCTTCATGCCCTTCGTCACCGAGGAGATCTACCAGTCCCTGCCCGGCAGCGCCGAGACCATCATGAATCAGGAGTGGCCCGCCTTTGACGAGGCCCACAACTACCCCGAGGACGAGGCCGACTTCGCCAAGCTGACCGACTACATCAAGGCCATTCGCAACATCCGCGCCGAGATGAACGTCCACCCCGCCAAGAAGACCAGCATGGTCATCGAGACCGCCGAGCCTGCCGCCTTTGAGAAGGGCAGCGTCTATCTGGCCAAGTTCGCCTTCGCCACCGACGTGACCCTGTGCGCCAAGTACGAGGGCAGCACCGAGGGCATGGTGCAGGTGGTCACCGACAGCGCCCGCGGCTTCATCCCCATGATGGAGCTGATCGACCGGGAGAAGGAGCTGGCCCGCCTGAACAAGGAGAAGGAGAAGGTGGAGAAGGAGATCGCCCAGTTCTCCCGCCAGCTCGCCAACGAGGGCTTTGTGAGCAAGGCTCCCGCCCGTGTGGTGGATGAGATCCGCCAGAAGCTGGCCCGCGCTCAGGACAAGCTGGCCAACGTGGAGCAGAGCCTGAAGGCTCTGGGCTGAGCGGATGGGGCTGCGTGATCTTCGCACCCGGCGCTTCTGGCTGATGATGCTGGCGCTGGTCATCATGTCGGCGGGCATCGCCCTGTTCCGGCTGGCCCGGCTGGGCAACGACCCCTTCACCGGGATGTGCTTCGCCATCAGCGACCGCCACGGCTTTTCGCTGGGCAGCGTGGAAATGGCGGTGAACGGCGTGCTGTTCGCCCTCATGCTGGTGACCCTGCGCCGCCGCATCGGCTGGGGCACCCTGTTCAATGCCTTCGGCATCGGCTACGCGGTGGAGTTTTTCGCTCACCGGTTCGAGAGCCTGTATCAGCCCGCCGGCCTGCTTCCCCAGGTGGTCTGCTGCGTTGTGGCGCTGCTCATCACCTGTCTGGGCTGCAGTATGTACATGGCGGCCGATCTGGGCATCGCCCCCTACGACGCCACCGCGCTGGCGCTGGAGCAGTACACCCCCATGAAGTTCTTCCTCTGCCGCATGATCACCGACGCGGTGTGCGTGCTGGTCTGCTGGCAGCAGGGCGGTATTCTGGGGCTGGGCACCATTCTGGCCGCCTTCTGCATGGGGCCGTTCATCTCCATGTTTGACCGGCTGGTCAGCGAGCCGCTGTTCCGCAATTGCCGATAAACCGATAAAAACCGCCGCCCGGTCGGCTCCCGCACGGGAAGCGGCCGGGCGGTCTTTGGTTTTTCTTTGAAAAAGCTTTATCCCCGGCACACAGACCGTTCACATTTTGGTCGGACGAATGTGCTATGATAAGGGCCAAATGATTTGTATGACAGGAGGCCGTTTCCCATGGCATCTCGTTCCCATATCGACCCGTGGCTCATCGCCCTGCGGGTGCTGTTCACCCTCGCCCTAATCGGGACGGTGGTGTTCATCTTCTCCAACTCCATGCAGATCGCGCAGGTCAGCAGCGCCCAGAGCGGCGCGGTGCTCGACCCGCTCAACCAACTGCTGGCGCGGCTGGGGCTGGACGGGCTTACCATGCGCCAGATCCGCAAGCTGGCACACCTTGCCGAGTACGCCCTGCTGGGCTTTCTCGCCACCCTGTGTCTGCGGGTCTACACTCGCCGCTTTGTGCGGCACATCAGCTGGCCGCTGCTGTTCGGCCTCGGCACCGCCAACGCGGATGAGACCATCCAGACGATGGTGGCCGGGCGCTCGGGTCAGCTTACCGATGTTTGGCTTGATTTTTCCGGCGTGTGCGCCGGGCTGTTCGCGGCGCTGTGCCTGCTGCTGTTTTTGCGACTGTGCGGCAGGCTCCTGCGCCGCAAGAGAGAGGAACCGTTATGACTGGACATGAAGCCGTCGAATATCTTCACAGCCTGCCCCGGCTGGGCGGGGGCGCGACCCTCGCCCGGATGCAGGCCCTGATGGCCCGGCTGGGCAACCCCGAGGCCGCGCTCAAGTGCGTACACATCGCCGGCACCAACGGCAAGGGCACCGTGGCCACCCTCACCGCCTCCATCCTGCGCAAGGCGGGGTTCAAGGTGGGCCTGACCGTCTCCCCCTATGTGCTGGAATTCCGCGAGCGATTCCAGATCAACGGTGGGATGATCGGCTGGGACGAGCTGGCCGCCATCACTGCCGAGGTGAAGGCCGCCGCCGAGGCCATGGAGGCCGCCGGCGAGGGTACCCCCGTGGAATTTGAAGCGGTGACCGCCGTGGCCTTGTGCTGGTTTGCCCGCAGCGGCTGCGATCTTGTGGTGCTGGAGACCGGCCTCGGCGGGCGGTACGACGCCACCAATGTGGTGCCGAACACCCTCGTGGCGGCCATCACCTGCATCGGTCTGGATCACACCGCCCTGCTGGGAAACACAGTGGACAAGATCGCCCGGGAAAAGGCGGGCATCCTGAAGCCCGGCTGCATCGCCGTGAGCTACCCCGCCCAGCCCGGCCCTGCCCTGCGGGTGCTGATGACCGAGACCAAGGCGCTGAAATGCCCGCTGGTGGTGCCCGACCCGGACGACCTGCACCGCAGCAAGGGCCGCTCCTTCGAGAACCGCTTTGAGTACGGCGGCTACGAGGTGGTGCTGCCCTTCCCCGGCCGCCACCAGAGCATGAACGCCGCCATGGCCATCGAGATCGCCCTGGCGCTGTGGCGCAAGGGCTACGACATCACCGACGAGCAGATCATCGAAGGGCTGGAGAGCGCCCGCTTCCCTGCCCGCATCGAGGTACTGCGCAAGGAGCCGCTGCTGCTGCTGGACGGCAGCCACAATCCGGACGGCGCCGAGGCACTGGCCGACACCCTGAAGGAAGCCCGCTGCCGCGGTCTTGTGGCGGTGATGGGGATGCTGAAGGACAAGGATGTGCAGGAGGTGCTGCACACCCTCGCCCCCTGCTTTGAGCGGGTGTACACCGTGACCCCCGACTGCCCCCGCGCCATGGATGCGTGGGAGCTGTCGGAGCTGGCCTCCAAGGAGGATCTGCGCACCACCACCTGCGAGAGCCTGTCCGACGCGCTGGACAAGGCGGTGGCAAGCGGCAAGGGCGTGGTGGTCTGCGGCTCGCTGTATCTGGCGGCGCAGGCCCGCCCGCTGATGCTGGAGCTGGCCGCCCCCGAGGAGCCGGACGCCCCGGAGGATCTGGACGACTTCGACGATTTCAGCGGCTGCGAGCCGGTCTGCTCCGATCCGGACGAGGAGGACGAGGTGGAGACCTTCGACCTGCCCGCCGGCGGTCAGTGGCAGACGCTGGATCTGTAACGCCCCCAAACAACGACAAAAGCGCCCCACCGAGCGAGATCCACTCGGTGGGGCGCTTGTTTTTTTGTTGTCCGGGGCTGTGCTTACAGCAGCGCGGTGAGCTTTGCCTGGGGCACCAGACCCACGCTGCGGCCGGTCTCGGCGCCGTTCTTGATGGCGACCACGGTGGGGATGCTGAACACGCCGAACCTCTGCGCCAGCGCAGGCTCGTCGTCGATGTTCACCTTGACCACCTTGGCCTTGCCCGCCTGCTCCGCAGAGATCTGCTCCATCAGGGGGGCCAGCATACGGCAGGGGCCGCACCAAGGAGCCCAGAAATCCACCAGCACGGGCAGCTCGCTGTTCAAAACCTCCTGCTCGAAGTTGATCGAAGTAACTTCCATCGCCATAATTCTATCCTCCTTGATCATCGCCGCGCCCGCTGTGCGCAGGCCGCGGCGCTTAGGGCTTTTCTTTGTCTATATTATACCAAAACGGTATAGTTTATGCAAGAGGAAAACGGGAAATTTTTCCGGTTCTCTCCCATCGGCGGGCAGACACACCTCAGCCATCGTCCCGGTCCTGTGCCAGCAGACCGGCGATGCACAGAGCAAGCCCCAACCCGGCGGCGATCCGCCCGCCCACCGAGAAGAGGTAGTTCTCCCCGATCACCGCCACATCCGGGGCGGCGAACAGGATCTGATGCTTCAGATATTCCGTACAGACGGCCAGCATCCCGCACAGCATCAGCGCGAAGCCAAAGACGATTTTTTCATGGTACGCTCCTTATTTGGGGAAGGCTTTGTTTTATAGTACCCGATTTCCCCGCCCGGTGCAACCGCCGGCGGCTGTTGCGGTTTGGGGCGGCGTTTGTTACAATGAAGGTGAGCGATAAACAAGAATCCGGAGATGAGCGAGTGAACAGCGTAAATAAGACATTGTATATCCCCTTGTATGGAAAATCGTATGTTAGTAAAAAGGGAATCTTTCTTGACGATAAAAAAGCGGAAGAAATCTGGGAAGCGGAGGGATTTGCACTCAAGGGAAAATCCAAATCGAAGTGGCTTGCCTACTATATGGGTGCTCGCTCTGCTGTATTTGACGAATGGATGAAGAAGCAGGCAGCAGATGTACAGGATGCCGTGGTCATTCATATTGGATGCGGCATGGACAGCCGCGTCTTGAGAGTAGGGCCTATCAATCAAACGTGGTACGATGTGGATTTTGCCGAAGTGATTGAAGAAAGAAAACGATACTATTCCGAATCCGCCGGCTATCAAATGATCGCAGGGGATGTGAGGGATGGCAGCTGGCTGACAGGTGTTCCCGAAAAGAAGCGTGCCATTGTTGTTATGGAAGGCGTGAGTATGTACTTGACCGCCAAAGAAGTCCACGCATTAACAGAAAACCTGTGTGCGCACTTTGAACAGATCGTGCTTTTGATGGACTGTTATACTGTTTTGGCCGCAAAACTGTCCAAGTACAAAAATCCCATAAATGACGTCGGTGTTACTGAGGTTTACGGTATAGATGATCCTGAGTTGTTTCAACACGGCGAGTTTGTTTATGTCAAGGAACACACAATGATCCCGCAAAAATACATAGATGCGTTGACGGGTATTGAGAAGTGTATTTTCGGAAACCTGTATGCGGGAAGTTTTTCCAAAAAACTGTATCGATTGTTTGAATACAGAAAAGCGTAACGCTCAATTTCCCCACCACCCACCCCGAAAGGAGGCCCCGCCCATGCGTGTGGAACAATTTGTGATGGCCTACCGTGCCGAGCAGGATCGCCTGCGCGCCCTGCTGCCGGAGGGCTTTGAATCCCTGCGGCCTGTGCTGCGCATCAACGCCGAGGTGCGCGGCGAGGGGGACGCCGCCACCGCCTATGTGGAATTCAACACCCCGGTGGCCGCCCACGGCAAGCGCGGCTGGCTGAACATCGCCCATTGGGAAAGTCCCGCCGACCCCGTCGCGGTGGAGCGCAGCGGGCGGGCAGTGACCTTCCGGCTGCCGTTTTTGACCATCACCTACACCGGGGTGGGTGCGGTGGGCGGCTGCCCCGCCGAGAAGGACAACGACGGGTGCTTTTTCATCGACCCGGCGCTGCGTTTTGTCCCCGCCGAGTCCATCGACCAAAACAAGGAATACTGCCGCTGCGCCTTTGCATGGGGCTTCACCGGGCAGGACGCCCTGGGCGAGAGCGCCGACGACCGCTCCGTCCCCGCTCTGCCCACCGAGGTCGCTGTGCGCTACGCCCCGCAGCCTCTCACCCCGCAGAATGCCGCCGCCATCCCCTGCCGGCAGGTGCTCGGCTCCTACACTGTGTGCTTCGAGCGAAACATCTGACGTATAAACGCAAAAAATGCGCCGTCCCCGGTCACAGGGACGGCGCGTTTTATTTCGTTTGGTCAGCCCACATACTGCACCAGAATGCCGCCGAGGGTCAGCATCAGCGCACCGCTGCCCCGGGTGACGATCTGGGCAAAGGGCAGCAGCTCCATCCGGTCGGAGCTGCTCAGCACCGCCACGTTGCCGCTGCCGCCCATGTTGGTGGCGCACATACCCGCCGCGATGGCCGACTCAATGGGGTAAAAACTCACCAGCCGCCCCACAAACGCCGCCGTCAGGGTGATGGTGGTCTCGATGAGCAGCACGGTCAGCAGGTAAGGCAATGTCAGGTCGGCGGCGATGGTCTCCAGATCAATGAGGGTCATGCCGATGCCGAACAGCGCCGCCGCCGTCCACGCCTTGATGGCGAACTGTCCCCACTGGCGGGCAGCATCCTCCATGGCGGCGGGCATCACGCCCATGCACTTCACCGCCACCACCGTGATGATCATCCACGCATAGGTGGGCACCACCGGCATCAGATGGTTGAGCAGTGCGCCCAGCCCGTAGAAGGCCAGCGAGACAGCCATGCCGCCCGCAAGCTGCTCCAGAGTGGGCTTCAAGGGCTTCTGCTCCGGCGCGGGCTGGCCGTCGTTCACCAGTCGGCCGCCGCCGGTCCACTGGGGCTTGCTGCGCCCCAGCGTGTTGGCAAGACTGGCGTACACGATGGCGATGCAGTTGCCCAGCACCGTGGCCGGAGCCATGCGGGTGAGGATCACGCCCGCGTCCACCCCAAGCTGAGCGGAGTAGACCTGACTGAGGGGCACCGTGCCGGCGGTCATGCCGCCGCTGGTCATGGGCACCAAAATGAACAGGATGGCGTCCCAAAAGCCCTGCCCCATCAGGATGCCCATGCCGCCGCAGACCAGCGCGCCGGCAAACACCGCCGCGATGGACACCGGCAGGATGCGCACCGCGCCCTTGAGCAGCAATCCCCGGTCGATGCTGAACAGGCTGCCGGTGATCAGCGCCGCGATGTACAGCACCAGAAAGCCCTGATCGTTCACGAAGGCGTCCACCGTGGCCATGGCACCCTCGGGGAACACCCCCAGCAGCGACAGGATCGCGCCGCCGAAGATGCACATCACCGAGCCGCCCAGATAGGTCTTGACCACCGGGATGACCGCGCCCAGCTTGTTCATGCCGTCGCCCAAAATCATCAACAAAAAGAACGCGCCAACGATGCTTGCGGGCAGGCAATCCCGCACCAGCATCACTGCCAGCAGCACCAGCGCCAGCAGGTACAGCCCCAGCGGCAGGCCCCCCACCTTCACTGTGCCCAGCGCGCCGGGCAGGCTCTGTGTCTTTTTCTCCATCTGCTCTCCTCCAAGACGGCCGGAGCGGCCATCCACCTCTTGAAAATTTTGCCATCCGTCGCACACAAATGCCCCGCCCGACCTTTCGGGCCGGCGGGGCATCGGTCAACCTTATCAAATCACGCTCAGCGCACCAGACGATCCAGCATATCCAGCAGTCCGTCGGCCAGCGTGCGGCTCTGCGCCGCCTGCCGGGGCTTTGCCTCCGCCTGCGCAGGGGCGGCCTGTACCGGTTTGGGCTTCGGGGCTGCCTTACGGGGTTTCTCCTCAGCCGCGGGCCGGGGTGCTTTCACCTCTGCCTGCCGGGGAAAGACCTTGAGCTGTTCGTCCAGCACCGCCAGACCCTGCTCGGTCTCGCCGATGGCCACGCGCACCGCGTTGGTGGACTGCTGCAGCGTGCGGGTCACCTGCTGGATCTGGGCTTCCACCTGCGCCAACTGCTGCTTCAGCAGGGCAACGCTGTCCGCCACATCCTGCGCGCCCGCCTCCATGGCGGCGCGGGCCTGTTTTGCCTCCTGCTCCACCCGCTGGTGGGCGGCGGCCTCCTCCTCACGCAGGGCGGCACGGCGCGCCAGATCCTCCCGGCGCAGGCGCTCGTCCCGCTCGGTGCTCTCGGCGGTCATATCCGCCACCTGACGGGCGGCAGCGTCCAGCATTTTGCGGGCCTGCGCCTGTGCTTCGTCCAGCTTGCGCTGGGCATCGGCCTGCGCGTCCCGGGCGCGGGCATCCAGCTCGTCGCTGCGCTTCTGCCACGCGGCGAGCTGCCCGGTCAGCCGCTCGATCTGGGCGTTCAGGTCCTTGCTCTGCGCCCGCAGACGCACCGTCTCCTGCTCCCGGTCGAACAGCCGGATCTTATAGGACTGCGCCTCTGCCTCGGCCTGTTCCTGCCGGGCAGCGCTTTCGGCCATGCGCTGTTCCAGCCGGGCGGACTCCTCACGGGCCTCCGCAAGCTGGTTCTGCAGGCCGATCTTCTCCTCCTCCAGCCGGGCAATGGACTGGCGCAGCTCGGCGGCATGGGCATCATGCTCCTCCTGTGCCTGCTTGGATGCGGCGGTCATGGTGTCGATCCAGCTCAGCACGTCCTGCTTCTGGAACCCCATCAGCGAGGTGCGGAACCGTGCGGTCATCTCCTCCTGCGGCATCCCTCTGCCCCCTTTCGTCGGCTGTCAGTGAAAGATCAGCGGCGCTTGTTCAGCATATCGATGATCTGGGTGTAGTAGCTGTCATCGTCCTGTGCGACGGTCTCGACCACGGGGGCCGGGGCCTCGGCGGCCTGCGCGTTCAGCACGGGCTGGGGCACGGCGGGGGCGGCAGTCTCCTGCTTGTCGCCGTTCTTCTCGAAGCCGGTGGCCACCACGGTGATGAGCATCTCATCGGACATGGTCTCATCAAAGGCGGTACCCCAGATGATGTTCGCATCGGGATGGGCGGAGTCGGTGATCAGACCGGCGGCCTCCTCCACTTCCTCCAGACCGATGTCGGGGGAGGAGGTGATGTTGATGATGACGCCGCGGGCGCCGGCAATGCTGGTCTCCAGCAGCGGGCTGGAAACGGCAGCCTTGGCGGCGTTCTCGGCCTTGCCGCTGCCCTTGGCGCTGCCCACGCCCATGTGGGCGTAGCCGGCGTCCTTCATGATGCTGCGCACGTCGGCGAAGTCCAGATTGATGAAGGCGGGCACGTTGATCAGGGCGGAGATGCTCTCCACGCCCTGACGCAGCACGTTGTCGGCGGCGGCAAAGGCGTTGACCAGGGTGATCTTCTCCTGGCTGATGAGCTTCAGGCGCTCGTTGGGGATGACGATCAGGCTGTCCACGTGCATCAGCAGGTTGGAGATGCCCTCCTCGGCCATCTTCATCTTACGCTTGCCCTCAAAGGCGAAGGGCTTGGTGACGATGCCCACGGTCAGGATGCCCAGCTCATGGGCGACCTCGGCCACCACAGGGGCAGCGCCGGTGCCGGTGCCGCCGCCCATGCCGGCGGTGATAAAGACCATCTGAGCGCCCTTCAGCGCGCTGGCGATCTCGTCCTTGCTCTCCTCGGCGGCGCGCTTGCCCACGTCGGGGTCAGCACCCGCGCCGCGGCCCTTGGTCAGCTTGGCGCCGAGCTGCACCTTCTGGGTGGCCTTGCTGACCAGCAGAGCCTGCAGGTCGGTGTTCATGACCACGAACTCCACGCCCTGCACGCCATCGGCCATCATGCGGTTGACGGCGTTGCCGCCGCCGCCGCCCACGCCGATCACCTTGATGTTGGTCACATTCGCCATTTCGGTATCAAGCATAAAAGACATACTTCAAACTTCCCCCTGTTTCTGCGGTTTCTCTGTATACACAACGGTGAAAAGGGCCGCCCGTCGACAGTTCGGACTGCCCTTTGGAATATCTTCCTATTCTTTATAAGAGTAACAGATTTCCCTGTCAAATTCAAGGTCTAAAGCGGGATATCCGCACAGGAAACGAAAAAATTCTCCCTGGCATTCCCATCGTATGTGCGTACACTTTCCTCGTCCTGCCAGCGGGCGTCCGCCCCGAGCCGGCGCAAAAGAGCCGCAAGATCGCCGTATCCCCGGCGGATGTGGGCCGTTCCGCCGATGAGGCTCACCCCCTCGGCCTGAAGCGCCGCCACCGCCAGCGCCGCCCCTCCCCGCAGGTCGGGCGCGGTCAGGCAGGCCCCCTTCAGCGGGCCGAAGGGTCGGATGTCCAGCCGCCGCCCCGCCGCCTGCACCCCCGCGCCCAGTGCCCCGAAGCCCGCCGCGCAGCTGAACCGGCTGGCGAACACCGTGTCCTCAAAGTGGCTGTTGCCCTTTGCCCGCAGGAAAGCCGCCGCCAAAATGGGCGCCGCGTCGGTGGGGAAGGCCGGGTACTCCCCCGCCCGCACCAGCCCCGCGCCCTCCAGCCGGGGCGGTGCCTCCAGCATCAATGCCGCCGGGCCAAGCCGCTCGACCCGGCAGCCCGCCCGGGTCAGGACCGCCGCCACCGCCTCCAGATGGGCGGGCACACAGCGGCGCAGGGTCACCCGCCCGCCGGTGGCCGCGGCCGCCGCCAGCACCGTGGCCCCCACGATCCGGTCGGCCACCGGGCGGTACACCGCGCCGCTGAGCCGCTCGCGCCCCTGCACCCAGATGGTGCCGGTGCCCGCGCCGCAGATGTGCGCCCCGCAGGCCATCAGGAAGCGGGCCAGATCCACCACCTCCGGCTCCTTCGCCGCGCCGCGCAGCACCGTGATGCCCCGCGCCCGCACCGCCGCCATCAGCAGGGTCTCGGTGGCGCCCACGCTGGGCAGGCGCAGGGTGTAGTCCACCCCGTGCAGCCCGTCCGGGGCGGTCAGGGTCAGCCGCTCGCCCCGCCAGCCACCCTCCGCCCCCATTTTTGCAAGGCCATCCAGATGGATGTCGATGGGGCGCGGCCCCAGCGGGCAGCCCCCGGGCAGGGTCATGGACACCCGCCCGCACCGGTGCAGCATGGGGGCCAGATAAAACACCGAGCTGCGCATAGCCCCCACCGGGCCGTCCGGCAGATCCCCCGGCGCGGGCTGCCCCGGGCTGAGGGCAAGATCCTCCCCCTCCCGCCGGGCCTTCATCCCCGCCGCCCGCAGCAGCGCAAGGCTGCTGTCCACATCGGTCAGACGGGGAGCCTGCCGCACCCGCACCGGCCCGGCGCACAGCAGACTCGCCGCCAAAATGGGCAGCAGACTGTTTTTTGCCGCCGGGATCCACACCTCCCCTTCCAGTCGTTTTCCTCCCGCGATCCGCAGCACCTCGCCCACATCGCTCCTCCCCTTTCTGTGCAGATTCTGCCTCAATCTATGCCCGGTGCGGGGAGCGCGTGAGCAAAAGGCGCACAAACAGGGCCGCGAGCGGGTGATGGTCCCGCGCCGCGGCCCGTCTGATTTTTCAAAAAACGCCCTCAGTAGCGGCTCTGGCTGCCCTGCCGGGACACCGACAGCACCACCCCCATTTCGCCCAGCAGCATCATCAGGCTGGTGCCTCCGGAGGAGAAAAACGGCAGACTGATGCCGGTGTTTGGGATGGTGTTGGTGACCACCGCGATGTTCAGCACCGCCTGCAGGCACACCTGCACCACAAACCCCACCACCAGCAGCGCCCCGAATTTGTCCGGGGCGCGCACCGCGATGACCATCCCCCGCCACAGCAGCAGAAAGAACAGAAGCAGCACCAGCAGCGCCCCCACAAAGCCCAGCTCCTCGCACAGGATGGAGAAGATGAAATCGTTCTGCGGCTCGGGCACATAGAGGTGCTTTTGGCGGCTGTTGCCCAGCCCCAGCCCGGTGACTCCGCCGCTGCCGATGGCGTACAGGCTTTGAATGGTCTGGTGCCCATCCCCCAAGGGGTCGGCGAAGGGATCCAGCCAGCTTGCCAGCCGGTCGGTGGCGTAGGGCACCAGATCCGGCAGCAGAATGAGCGCCAGCGACAGGGCGGTCAGCCCGCCCGCACCGGCCAGCGCGAACCACCGCAGCCCGGTGCCGCCCACAAACATCAGCACCGCCCCGATGGCGAGGATCAGCAGGGTGCCCGAGAGGTGCGGCTCCAGCAGCATCAGCACCGCCACCACCCCCAGGATGACGGCGAAGGGCAGCACCCCCACCGCAAAGCCGGCCATGCGGGTCTGGTTCAGGGCAATGATGTGGCTGAACACCAGCACCACCGAAAATTTGGCGATCTCACTGGGCTGGAGCGTCCCCAGCCCCGGCAGCACGATCCATCGCTTGCAGCCGTTGTACTCGGGCATGAACAGCACCACCACCAGCAGCACCAGCGACAGCCCCAGCATGGGCCAGGCCAGCTTATGGTAGATGTGGTAGTCCACCCGGCTGGCGGCATACATGGCCGCCAGCCCCACCGCCGCGAACAAAAGCTGCGGGCGCAGATAGGCGTAGGCGTCCCCCCGGCGGTACAGCCCCACCGCCCAGCTTGCGCTGCCCAGCATCACAAGGCCAAAGGCCACCAGCGTCAGGATCAGCACCAAAAAGGGCAGGTCAAGCCCCGGCTGGGCGGCCAGCCGTCGGCGCAGCGCCCCGCCGGGCTTCTCCTGCTTCAAACGCTCCATCGCGCATCCCTCCCCGTTTTTTATGAGATTGGGCCGGGGGCGGGCGGGTTAATCCTCCGGGACGGTCGGGTCGTAAAAATCCACCCGCACCACCTCGCCCATGGCAAGGCTCTCCCCCGCCGGGCTGGACTGGCGCACCGCCACCGCCCCGTCCCGCCCCGCCGCGCCGCCCATTTGGAGATTCAGCCCCGCGGCGGTCAGGGCGGCAAAGGCCTGCTCCGGGGTCTGACCGGTCACAGCGGGCACGGTCACGGTGCGCAGAGCCAGACCCTCCTCGGTGTAGAGCAGCACCGTGCTGCCCCTGGGCAGACTGCGCCCGCCCTCCGGGTATTGCTCCACCACCCGGTCGCCGCCGCCCACCGTCTTGGCGGCAAACCCGGCCTCGGTGAGGGTCTGCCGGGCGGACTTCACGGTCCTGCCGGTCAGGTCAGGCAGCTCCGCCTGCATCCGCTGCTGCTCGGTGGCGGTGTATTGACGGGGCACACCCAGATAGTCCAGCGTGTCCTCCAGCACCCCCGCCACCACCGGCGCGCTCAGGGTGCCGCCCGCCGTGGTGAAGGTATGCGGCTCATCCAGACAGATCAGCACCGCCACCTGCGGGTCGTCGATGGGTGCCACCCCCACAAAGCTGGCGATGCGGGCCTTGTCGTCCTCCGAGTCCAGCTTCTGGCTGGTGCCGGACTTGCCGCCCACCCGCAGCCCCGCCACATAGGCATTGCGGCCGCCGCCCTTCAGCACCACCTGCTCCATCATGCCGCGCATGGCGGCGCTGGTCTGCTCGGTGATGACCTGCCGCACCACCGTGGGCTGCGTCTGCTGCAGCACGCTGCCGTCCGCAGCGGTCACCGTCTGCACCACATAGGGCTGCATCCGGCGGCCGCCGTTCACCACCGCCGCCACCGCCGTGATCATCTGGATGGGGGTGATCTTGCTGGACTGCCCGAAGGAGCAGCTCGCCAGCTCCACCGGCCCCATCCGCTCGGCGGTGTAGTACTCGCTCTTTTTCGGCTCGGCGGGCAGGTCGATGCCGGTGGCCCCGCACAGCCCAAAGGCCTCAAAGTAGTCGTAAAAGGCCTGCTTGCCCAGCCGCGCCCCCACCTGTATGAACGCCTGGTTGCAGGAGTTCATCAGCGCGTGGGTCAGGTCCTGCGCGCCGTGGCGCTTGTGGTTGGCGCAGTGAAAGCGAATGCCCGACACGTTGTAGGACTCCCCACAGGTAAAGTAGCTGCCCACCTCCACCGCGCCCGCGTCCAGCGCCGCCGCCGCGGTGATGAGCTTGAACACACTGCCCGGCTCATACAGGTCGCTGACCGCCTTGTTCCGCCACTGGGTCTGCTGCGCCTGCTGCAGCGCCGCGCTGCGTGCCTCCCCGGTCAGGGCGTCCACCGCGGCGCGGGCGGTCTCATCCGCCAGCACCCGGGGCTGGTTGGGGTCGTAGTCGGGCTTTGTGCTCATGGCGAGGATGGCCCCCGTGTTCACGTCCATCACGATGCCCACCCCGCGGGCGGCCACGTTGTGTTCCTTCACCGCGTAGGACAGATGATTTTCGAGATAATGCTGGATGTTCGCGTCGATGGTGAGGGTGAGCCGCGCCCCCTGCACCGGGGCCACATAGGTGTCGTATTGGTCAGGAGTGACGTAGCCCCACGCATTTCGGCTGGTGAGCACCTGGCCGTTCTGCCCGGTGAGCCGGTCGTTGTACTTCAGTTCCAGCCCGGCCATGCCCTCGCCGTCCACGTTGGTGAAGCCCAGAATGCTCCCCGCAAAATCCCCCTGCGGGTACACCCGGCGCACGTCCTCGTTCAGATAGATGCCCTCCCAGCCCTGTTCGGCGCAGGCGTCCCGCACCGCGTCCGCCATCTCCCGGCTCACCCGGCGGCGCAGCAGGGCATCGTTGCTGGTGCGCCGGCTCAGCTTCTCCCGCACCTCGGCCGCGTCCAGCTCCAAAAGCTCCGCCAGCTTGGCGCTCGCCGCCTCGATGTGCTCCTCGGCCATCTCCCGTGGGCTGGCGCGCACCGTCCAGCAGGTCTCCGAGGCGGCGAGCGGGGTGCCGTTCCGGTCGAGGATGTCCCCCCGCGGGGCGGGCACGGCGGTCTTGCGGAGCTGCTGCCCCACAGCCCGCTGGGCGTAAAAATCGTGCTGCACCACCTGCAGCCAGTACAGCCGCCCCGCCAGCACGCCAAAGCACACCAGCGCCATCGCCCCGCCCAGCAGCCGGGTGCGCAGCCGCATCCCCTGGGTCTGCGCCGCCTGCTCGGCCCGGCGCACCGTCACACGCTGTTTCATTCCGCACCCCTCCCCCGCCGGGGGCGCAAAAAACCGCCGCCCCACGGCTTACACAAAAGCCTATGAGGCGGCGGCGTGCCGCTATTCAAAAATTTCTGTGAAACCGCTTATGGTTCCACGCTCAGCCGGTCGGCAGCGGGCGCGGCAAAGCGGGGTCTGGCGGCAAGCCGCTCCTCCAGCACGTCCACGCAGGAGGTGCTCACCAGCCGCGGCTCGCCCTGCCCGGTGGGCAGCTCCATGCCGAACGCTTTGGTAAAGTTGTCCAGATGATACTGCTGCAGCCCCACGCACAGGCAGGCGTCCTCCCGCAGGGGCGCGCCCTGCCAATCCAGCCGGGTAAAGCACCCGCGGCTGCGGCTCCACACCGCCCGCAGCCCCTCGCTGAGCTGATAAAACTCGGTGTGGGCGCCCACGGCGAAGGCCTCCTCCCGCAGCATATAGGCCAGCATGGCCCGGAGCTGCGCCCCGGTCACCCGCACCCGGGTCACCGTCTCGTCAAAGGGCACGGCGGCCTTCAGGTCGGCGAGGGTCACGATCGGCCCCAGCGCCTGCACCCGCACACTGCCCGAGGCCAGCAGCATCACGTCCAGCCCCAGCGCCCCGGCCAGCAGGTCGGCAAACAGCCCGCCCAGCTCGGTCTGGCGGTTGCGGGCGGGGTGGGTCAGGGCGCGGTCAAAGCGGGTCAGCACCTGCCCGTATTTCGCGTCCGTGTGCGATTTATAGTGGAGGATCAGCTCCTCCAGCGCCGGGTCGCGGGGGCAGTGGCCGCTGTCGATGGGCACACACTGCCAGCTCCAGTCCGCCACCGAATTGGTCTTTACGTCCACCGTCAGGTCAAAGCGGCCGATCTGGTCGGTGCCGCAGCCCGCCTGCACAATGAGGATGCCATTCACCTCGGCGGGGGCGTCCGGCAGGGTGTGGGAGTGCCCGCCGATGATCACGTCTACCCCCCACGCCGGGTCGAGCCGGGCGGCAAGGCGCTTGTCCTCCTCAAAGCCGATGTGGGTGAGCAGCACGGTCAGGTCGATGCCCCGGCCCCGGTACAGGTTGCAGATGCGCCCCACCTCGTCGGCGGGGTCGTGAAGATCCACCAGCTCGCCGATGTGCTCCTCCTGCCGGGCCTTGGCCAGCGTCTCGGCGGTGACCGCCCCGATGAACAGCACCCGCATCCCGCCCACCTCCAGCACCTTGTGGCTGTTGAACAGGCGGGTGCCGGTGGGCTTGGCGTAGAGATTGGCGTTCACGATGGGGAACTTGGCGCACTTTTCCAGAAACAGCAGGTGCCCCACCCCGTAATCCACCTCGTGGTTGCCGATGGTGGCCACGTCCGGGGCCAGCAGGTTCATGATGCCGATGGTGGACAGCCCCCGGTACTCCCGGTCGATGATGGAGCCTTGCAGCATATCCCCGGCGATGGCGTACAGCACGTTCGGCTCGGTGTCCCGCACCCGGCTCACATAGCCGGACAGCATGGACACGCCGCCCAGCAGCCGATCGTCCAGCTCCTCGGCGAGGAAATCCCCGTGCAGGTCGTTGGAGTGCAGCAGGGTCAGGGTACGCAGACGTTGGTTCATGGGGTCACCTCCCGGGGGTCTTGCTTGTGTGTGATGCAGCTCGGCGGCCTTGCGGGGCAGCAGGCTGAGGCGGCTGCCCTGCAATGTCCTTTGATACAATTAAACACGCAAACGGCCGGTTTCGTCAAGGGCTGAGCCGCTTCCTTTTACCTTTTGTGTTGATAGAAGATTAATGATGATGCATCGATTTACCCCATTGGGGAACGCAATATTTTTCTCCATTATACATTCGGATGCCGTTTCCGCACATTTTGCTTCGCTGCCATCGGCATTGAATATCCGTATCTTGAAGTCTGCGATGTCAGAGTGAGATATCCAGATCATGCCATCCGCACCGGCACCGAAGTGCCGAACCGACAGCTTGATGGACAGTGCCGATGCGTTTGGGGAACCTCTCCGAAAACATACAAATAGTCATTTTCCAGGCCGTGCATTTTTGTAAAGCGCATAACCGTACTCCTATCCATCAATGGTGGACACACCCATCGTGGTTTCCTCCAGTACATCCAGAAGCACCTTCACCGTGTCCAGACTGGTCAGCATGGTAATGCCGTTTTCAATGGCACAGCGGCGGATCTGTGCGCCGTCCTTGTAGTGGACACCGGAGAGAATGGCGCGTGTATTGATGACATAGCTCACATATCCGGCACGGATGGAGTCCAAAATCTCCTCACTGCCCTCACTGAGCTTTTTGCGGATTCTGGTACGGATGCCGTGTTCTTTCAGGAACTGTGCGGTCATGGTGGTCGCTTCGATATTGAAGCCCATTTCATAGAAGCGGCGCACCAACGGCAGGGCTTCCTCCTTATCCTCATCCGCCAGCGTTACAATGACCGTTCCATAGTTGAGCATATGGATACCGGACGCCACAAACGCCTTATACATGGCGCGGTGCAGCTTTTTGTCATAGCCAATAGCCTCGCCGGTGGACTTCATCTCCGGGGAGAGATATGCATCCATGCCCCGCAGCTTGGAGAAGGAAAAGGCCGGTGCTTTGACATAGCAGCGTTCTTTTTCTTTGGGATA
>JBGVKB010000069.1:0-16309 GCA_045118955.1 Oscillospiraceae bacterium
GGGGGGGGGGGGGGGGGGGCCCCCCCCCCCCCACACCCAGATTCCGCTGCACCATGTCGGTGCGCATGGTGTAGTCGCACTCGATGACGATCTGGGGCGCGAAGCCCGCGAGCTGACACAGGTCGTCGAAGTATTTGCGGGAGGAAAACCCCTTGGTCAGGGCGATGAACGGCTCATCCTTTGCCTCCCGCAGGCTGATGCTGGCCCGCTTGGCAAAGGGGTGCTGGGGGTGGCACAGCAGCACCGGGTAGTCGTCGCCGTAGAGGATCTCGGACTCCAGATCCTCCGAGGACACGTCCGACGGGCTGGTGATGAGGAAGTCGAACCGACGGTTCAGATCCTGCGGGTCGATGCTGTTGAGCTGGAGCACCTCGTGGGAGATGCCGATCTCCGGGTAGCGGGCACTGAACTCGCCGAACAGATTGAGCCAGACGTTGGGGCTGGTGGAGGCGATGGACAGGGTGCGGCTGCGCCCCGCGCCCCGGTCGGACACGGCGGCCACCGCGTAGTCCAGGTCGCTCAGCACCCGGCCCACATATTCGTTGAACAGGCGGCCGCTGTCGTTGAGCCGGATGCGGTTGCCCACCCGGTCGAACAGGGGCACGCCCAGCTCCTTCTCCAGCCGGGAGATGGTCAGGCTGAGGGAGGGCACCGAGATGAACAGCGCCTTGGCGGTGGCGGACATACTCTCGGTGGCGGCCAGCGCGTGGAAGTATCGAAGCTGTAAAAGTTCCATGGTACTCGCTCCGTTCCTCGCCGCGCGGGGGTGGTCGGCCCCCGGACGCGGTGTGTTTTTCGTCCTGCTTTGACGATTCAATTATACCACATTTTTCACGATTCTACAAACGATTTTTTCGTTTTTCCATGGTTTCCGGGCAGCATTTTTCACCGCCGCAAACGCCAGGCCGCCCGGCGGGAGAGACGCCCTCTCCCCGCCGGGCGGCGGTGCTTTATCGCGCTTTGTTACGGGCGCTCCGGGTCGCACAGCGGGGTGACGACCGGCTTGCCGTCCCGCCCCAGCAGGGGGGTCAGCCCGCCGGAGTAGCCCGCCGCGTGGTACAGATAGTTCACGCCGGTCTCCCGGTCCACCCAGATCTCGGTCACGTTCATCACGCCCTGCGAGTATACCTTTTCAAAACGATCCATGTGCGTTTCCTCCTGACTTTTTCAACGATAGAACAGCCCGCTGCGCCCGCTGAAGGTGTAGGCGGGGTCGATGCTCTTGTTGCCGATGCGCATCTCCAGCACCACCGGCACATCCGCCGCATCCGCCACCTGCTGCCCCTGCACCGCCTGCTGACCCTCGGCCACGCAGATGGCGCCCAGATTGCTCAGGTAGCTCTTCAGGCCGCAGCCGTGATGGATGATGACCGTGTTGCCGCCCAGCTCCAGATACCCGGCAAAGACCACCACGCCGTCGGCGGGGCTGACCACCGCGCTGCCCTGCTCCGCCCGGATGCGGTACTCGGTGCTGCGGGCGCCGCCCGCCAGATACGCGCCGTACTTCTGCACGTTGTCCCCCACGGCGGGCGGGGTGAAGCGGCCCTTCCACTGGGGCGCAAGGTCGCCCTTTTGGTACAGGGGCCAGACCTTGTCCTGATACTCCCGGGCGGCGGCGGCGGTGTACGGCTCCGCCTCCAGCTCCTTCTGTTCGGGGTAGCCCGCGCCCACCACCGTGACCACCGCCTCAAGGGTGTGGCTGCCGCTGGTGACGGTCAGGCTGTGGTGGCCCTGCTCGGCGTTGTAGGTCACGGGCAGGTAGCCGGTCCAGCCCCGCTCGCCCAGCGCGAACCACACCGGCCCCAGGTCGCACTGCGCCTGCGGGGCCTCGCTGCCCAGCACGCCGGTGACCCGCAGCGCCAGCACCTGACCCTGATAGGCGTAGTCGTCCGAGATGGTCAGCTCGGGCTGGGCGTCCACCCCGAAGCGCACCCGATAAGCATACCAGCCCTGCGGCTGGGCGGGCTTTTCGCCGGGGGACTCGTGCCATACCCGGATGTCCGCCACATACCGGCCGTTGGCGCCGAAGCGGAAGTCCGCGTACTCCTCGCCGCTGCCGGTGAACACCACGCCGCCCGCTTCGTTTTCGATGGTCAGCTCGGCGCGGGTGCCCCACTCGGGCAGGGTCAGCGCCGGGCCGGCGTGGTCAAAGGTGCCCAGCTCCTGCAGGGCAAGCCCCGGCGAAAGACGAATCTCCCGCTCGACGACCCCGCCCAGAATGGGCACCGCCCAGTCGTAGCCCACGTTTTCGAGGGTCTGCCCCTCAAAGGCCACCGGGTCGGTGGGCAGGTCGCCTGCGTCGGCGCGGCTGTACAAAAACGCCAGCACACCGCCCACCAGCAGGGCGGTCATCACCGCCACCATCAGCAGCCACAGGCACATCTTGCCCAATGCACGCAATACCTTCATTGCTTCGCCTCCTTTGCACATCCCTCGCGCCGGGCGCACCCGGCCTTTGCAAAGATCCCTCTGTTCATAAAACGAACGCCGACCCCAAAACATTGCACTGACCCGGCACGAACGCCCAAAAAACGACAAAGGCCGCCCCGCGCATCGGCGCAGAGCGGCCACAGAGCGGGCTTTGCCGCTCAGATCTCGCTTATTCCTCGGCAGGGGCGTCCTCGACCACAGGGGCCTCGACGACCACTTCCTCCTCGGCTTCAGCGATGGCCTCGGTCTCGCCGGCCTCTTCCTCAACAAAATCCTCGCTGAACAGCAGCTCCTCGTACTCGTCCAGCTCCTTCTCGCGGCGGCGCAGGTACAGCGCGGCAGCCACGACCGCGCCCACGGCGGCGGCCAGGAACAGCAGGATGGCGGCAAACGTAGTATTCTTCATGGTTTCTTCCTCCTTATTGGGGGCCGGGGTCAGGCGTTCGACCGCCGGTTCTGTTTATACACTCATTATACCCGCACAAATGTCGGATTACAACACCCACTCGATTGCTTTTATGGCAGCATCCGCGCCCGCCACGCCTTGAACGCCCCGGGCAGGGCGTACTCCTCGGCGAGCTGCTCGGGGGCCGCCCAGACGCAGCCCGCGGGGGCGGGGGCGTCCTCCACCGGGCAGAGCCAGCCCTCCATGTGCCACTCCAGATGGCTGAAGATGTGCTTGGCGCGCCCCAGCGGCTGCGGCTCGGCGGGGGCAAGCCCCAGCCCGGCCAGCCGCCCGGCGAGGGCGGCGGCGTCCAGCGGCTCCTCCCACAGCAGGGGCTGCCACAGCCCGGCCAGCAGGCCGCTGTCCGGGCGGCGCTGCAGCAGCCAGCCCCGGGGGCCATGCACCAGCGCCACCGTCACCGGCAGCTTGCGGCGGGCCTTTTTGGGGGGCTTCACCGGATAGGCAGTGGGGCGGCCCTCGGCGCGGGCGGCGCACAGCCCGGCCAGCGGGCAGACCCCGCACAGCGGCTCGCCGCCGGGCAGGCAGACCAGCGCGCCCAGCTCCATCAGGGCCTGATTGTAGTCGCCGGGGGCGTCCGGGGGCTGATGCTCCATGACCCGGGCGGTGAAGGCCCGCTTCACGGCGGGGGCGGTCACATCGCCGCCGTCGGCGTACAGACGGCTGAACACCCGCAGCACGTTGCCGTCCACCGCGGGCACCGCCTGCCCGAAGCTGATGGACGCGATGGCCCCGGCGGTGTACTCCCCCACCCCGGGCAGGGACTTCAGCGCCTCGTAGTCGGCGGGCAGCGCGCCGCCGTACCGCTCACATACCAGCCGCGCGGCCTTTTGCAGGTTGCGCACCCGGCTGTAGTAGCCCAGACCCTCCCACAGCTTGTCCAGCCGGTCAGGCGGGCAGGCGGCCAGATCCGCCACGGTGGGCAGCTCGGCCATGAAGCGCTCGTAGTAGGGCAGCGCCGCCGCCACGCGGGTCTGCTGGAGCATGATCTCACTGACCCACACCCGGTAGGGGCTGGGCTGGGTGCGGAAGGGCAGGCTGCGCTGGTTTTTGTAAAACCAGTCCAGCAGCGGCGGAGCAATGGGCTGCATAGGGGCCTCCTTGTGTGGAAAAATGATCTGGCGTTATTGTACCACAAAGCCCGCCCCGCACGCAAAAAAAGCGGCCCGCGCTGTACAGCGCGGGCCGCGGGCTGGCTTATCTCAGAGCCGGGGTGCGGGGGCTTACAGAGCCTCGACGACCTGCTTGGTCTCGCGGGCGATCATCAGCTCCTCATCGGTGGCGATGACCAGCACGCAGACGTCGCCGCGCCAGCCGGTGATGTCGCAGACATCGCCGTGGCACTCCTGGTTCTTGGCCTTGTGGATGCGGATGCCCAGGAACTCCATGCCCTTGCAGACGGCCTCACGCAGGGAGGCGTCGTGCTCGCCGATGCCGCCGGTGAAGACCAGGCAGTCCATGCCGCCCATGGCAGCGGCGTAGCTGCCGATGTACTTCTTGATCTGGTAGTTCAGCATCTTCTGAGCCAGCTGAGCGCGCTTGTCACCGGCCTTGGCGGCGGCCTCGATGTCGCGCTTGTCGCCGCTGGGAACGCCGGAAACGCCCGCCAGACCGGACTTCTTGTTCAGGATCTCATCCAGCTCACGGCCGGTGATGCCCAGGCTGTACTTCAGGTAGTTGACCACGGAGGGGTCGATGTCGCCGCAGCGGGTGCCCATCATCAGGCCGGCCAGCGGGGTCATACCCATGGAGGTGTCGATGACCTCACCGCGCTTCACAGCGGCGATGGAGGAGCCGTTGCCCAGATGGCAGGTGATGATCTTCAGATCCTTGGGGTCGCGGCCCATGTACTCGGCGGCCTTCAGGCTGACGTACTTGTGGCTGGTGCCGTGGAAGCCGTAGCGGCGGACGCCGAAGTCCTGGTAGTACTCGTAGGGCAGGGGGTACATATAAGCCTCGGAAGGCATGGTGCTGTGGAAGGCGGTGTCGAACACGGCCACGTTGGGCTTGCTCTCACCAAAGACCTCCTTGGCGGCGTTCAGGCCCAGCAGGCAGGCGGGGTTGTGCAGGGGAGCCAGGGGAACCAGCTCCTCGATGGTCTTGATGACCTCGTCGGTGACCAGGCAGCTCTTCTGGATCTTCTCGCCGCCGTGGACGCCGCGGTGGCCGATGGCGTCGATCTCGTCGATGCTGTCGATGACCTTGCCGTCGCCGGAAGTCATCATCTCTACCAGCTTGGCAAAGGCCTCCGTGTGGGTGGGGAAGGGAGACTCGACCTTATTCTTGTTGCCGCCCACCTGATGGGTGATGCAGCTGCCCTCGCCGCCGATGCGCTCGCACAGGCCCTTGCACACGACCTGCTCGGTCTCCATGTCCAGCAGCTGGTACTTCAGGGAAGAAGAACCGCAGTTGATGACCAGAACTTTCATTGGATGTTCCTCCGTTTCTTTTTTGGCCCGCAGCGCCGTATGGGGGCCGGCGGGGCAGGCAGTTTCCTGAATTTTCAGGTGGATCATTTTCAATCCGTCATTTTCATTATATAATGGTGAAAACGCTTTTTCAACCCAAAACAGCCCAAAACATCAAACGTTTCAAAGGAGCCGCGCCGACCATGAGGACTGCCGCCATCATCACCGAATATGACCCCTTCCACAGCGGCCACGCGTGGCAGGTCGCCCGCCTGCGGGAGCTGGGGTTTGACCGCGTTGCCGTGGCCATGAGCGGCCCGGTGGTGCAGCGGGGCGGCGCGGCGCTGCTGCCCGCCCGGTTGCGCGCCGCCGCCGCGCTGGCGGGGGGCGTGTCGCTGGTGGTGGGGCTGCCCGCCCCCTACGCCTGCCGCAGCGCCGAGGGCTTTGCCGCCGCGGGGGTGGCGCTGCTCACCGCCCTTGACCGGGCGGAGGTACTGGCCTTCGGGGCGGAGACCCCGGACGGGGACGCCCTGATGGAGACCGCCCGCACCCTGCTGCGGGAGGACTACGGGGAGGTGCTGCGCCGGGAGCTGGCGGGGGGCACGCCCTACGCCGCCGCCCGCGCCGCCGCCGCCGCACGGCTGTGCCCCGGTGCCGGGGAGGTGCTGGCCAGCCCCAACAACAATCTGGGGGTGGAGTACTGCAAGGCCATCCTGCAGCAGGGCAGCCACCTGCGGCCCCTTCCCCTGCCCCGGCTGGGGGCGGCGCACGGGGCAGCCGCACCGGCGGGCGGCTTTGCCAGCGCCAGCTATCTGCGCCAGCGCGCCTATGCCGGGGACTGGGCGGCGGTGCGCCCCTGGGTGCCGGCGGACGCCTTCGCCCGGTACACCGCCGCCGCTGCCGCCGGAGAAATGAACGACCCGCGGGCGTTTTCCACCGCGGTGCTCAGCCGTCTGCGCGCCATGACCGCCGAGGACTTCGCCGCCGTGCGGGGGGCCTCGGAGGGGCTGGACCGCCGCCTTGCCGAGGCGGTGCGGGGCGCGGTGACGCTGGAACAGCTCTACGACCGGCTCAAGACCCGCCGCTACGCCCACGCCCGGGTGCGCCGGCTGGTGCTGGACGCGGCACTGGGCTGCACCAACGCCCTGCCCGCGCTGCCCCCCTATCTGCACGTCTGGGGCGCGGCGGCGGGCGGCATGGAGCTGCTCCGCGGCGCGGCTCTGCCCGCCGGGACCTCGCTGACAAGGCTGGAGCGTCACAGCCCCGCCTGCGCCGCCGTGGCGCGGGTACACGCCGCCGCCTGCGACCTGACCGCCCTGTGCCGCACCGTCCCCGCCCCCATGGGCGAAGCCTACACCGACCCGCCGGTGAAGCTCTGAATCACAAAGCCACAACACCACAAGACCGCCCCGCAGGACGCACCTGCGGGGCGGTCTTTGTTTTGCGGCATACCGGACAAAAAAGCCGCCCCCGGCTTGTGCAGGATGCACGGGCCGGGGGCGGCCGTTCCCCCCTTCGGGGGAGCTTACGGGGTCAGGAGATGCTCAGCGCTCAGCGCTTACACATCCTTGCGCTTTTTGGTCAGCACCACGCCGCCGGTGATCAGCGCCAGAGCCAGCAGGCCCACATACAGGCCGATGTTGGCGTTGTCGCCGGTCAGAGGAGCCTTGGTGACGGTGCCGCGCACGAAACCGCAGACGCTGCAGACCAGAACGCCGTTCTGCTCGACAAAGCTGTGGTCGGCCTCATCGGCCTTCAGGTGGCAGGTACCGCACTCGTGCCAGTGCTTGGCAGAGGTGGAGACCCAAGCGTTGTACCACTCATGGGTATGAGTGCTGGCCGGGGCCACATACGGGGTCACGGTCAGGGGGTTGGAGTACAGGGTGTAGGCAACGCCCGCATCGGTGGTGGCGGTGTACTGCAGCAGGACCACAGTCTCGCCGTCCACCAGCTTGTAGGTGGGCAGTGCGACGGCACGGGTGTTGGGAACGGTCTTGGAGATGCCGTTGCCGGAGATGACGACGAAGTCGTACTGAGCGCCCGCAACGGGGTTGCCCAGCCAGTTGATGACCTCGGCGCCCAGATCCACGGTGCCATCCACGTTAGCCATGACGGTGTCGTTGGCCAGACGGATGTGGTTGGCCCAGTAGGGGATCTTCCAGGTGTCGTCGGTGGTCAGGGACAGGTAGTTGCCCTTCACCAGATAGTTGTCCAGGTTGGTGCCGTCGATGGTCCAGCCGTGGACGCCGATGCCGCGGGCGTACAGGTTGTTGGTGAGGTTGGCATTGATGCTGCCGTAGCTCACGTTCCAGGTGGAGTTGTAGCGATCAGAGGTGGCGACCAGAGCGCTCAGGTCGGTGCCCATGCTGGACAGGAAGCCCAGAGAGGTGCCGGCGTAGTGCTCGCGCATCTCCGCCATGACGGAGGTGCTGAAGGTGATGACCAGAGTCTGATCGGCGATGTCGTACTTGTCGACCAGTCGCTTGATCTCCACGACAGTGTCCTCAACGCGGTCACTGAGAGGAGTCTTGATCTCCAGGTACATGATGCAGTCGGCAGTATCGGGGTTGGTGCTCCACTCCTGGAACAGCTCCTCCAGAGTATCCATCTTGGAGCCGTCCTTAATGTAGACCAGCTGATCCAGCACGCCGTAGTAGTTGGTGGTGCGGATGTCGTAGTTGGTGGCCGCACCGCCGGTGGTGACCATGATGCCGCTGGTGCTGGCGTTGTGGTGCATGACCATCACGTCGTCCGCGGACAGGTACACGTCGTACTCGACGGCCTCGGCGCCGTTGCGGGCAGCCTCGACCAGAGCCTCAATGGTGTTCTCCTGAATGATCTCGTACTTGTTGGGGTTGGTGTAGAAATCATCGTAGGAGGCGTAATCGCGGCGAGAACCACGGTGGCCGGAGACGGTGGGCACACGCAGCAGGGTGTTGGTGCCGGTGAAGACCTCCATCTCGTCGTACAGGGTGGCGTAATCCTCGGTGACGATGCCGTCCACGCCGTTGGTCAGCAGGGTGTAGTTGGACAGCTCATCGCCGTTGGACTCGGCCCAGACCATCATCAGGTGAGCCTGCAGCCACTTGACGTTCTCGTAGTTGGCGGACTCCTCGCTCAGCAGGATGATCTTGGCGTCGGCGGAGTTGACCGTCACGCGCAGCTCTTCCAGCTCGGCCTCGGTGTAGTCCTTGGTGGAATCGGTCAGATCGTACACGCCGCGGGGGCCCTCGGTGTTGTCCATGACATACTCCAGAGCCTCGATGTCAGCGGAGACGACCATCACGTCGCTCAGGACCTCCTCGTTCAGATACTCGACCAGAGCCTGAGCCTCCTCCATGTCGTCCACATAGATCATGGGGATGGCGTCGGCCTTGTAGATGGCCACGCAGGTATCGGTCAGAGAAGTGGTCAGGGCGGTACCATCGGCAGCGGACACGTTCATGTTCTTGTCGATGTTCAGGGCGATCTGGGCGGGAGTGTCGGAGGCAGCCAGAGCGCTCGCCAGATCGGTGCCGTTGGACTTCCAAGCCACAACAGCCTCGGTGACGAAGTTCGGGTTGACCACGTACAGATCCTGCTCGTACTGGCCCTCGGGGATGGTGTAGTCGATCTCGAAGGTCAGACCGGCGGCGTCGATGCCCAGATAACCGGCAAAGTTGTCCGCCAGAACGCCATCATGAGCGGTGGTGATGCCGATCCAATCCTGAATGTCATAGTCACGCAGGACCGCGGTGGTCTTGTTGGTGGTCAGATCGGTGATGAAGAAATCAAGGATGTGACCGTCGGTGACGATGATCTTCCAGTTGTAGGTCTTGCCCACCTCGATGGGGGTGTTGTTACGGGGGTACAGGACCAGGTTGTTCCACACGGAGGAACCGTCGGCATCCACGTGGCACAGGGCCGCGTCGTTGCCCACCAGTCGCATGTTGGCGTGGAAGGTGTGATCCAGGATCTTCTGGCCGGAGGCATTCTGGCCGATCTGACCACCGAAGCTCAGGCCCAGCCAACGGGTCTCGTTCTTGGCATCGGTGACCTTGATGTCCGCGCTGAAGACGAAGTCCTCATCGGCGGTGGTGGTGATGGGCAGCAGGATGCCGGCGTTGGAAGCGCCGGAGGCGTTGACCTGGATACCGGTCTGGCCCAGACGGTAGGAGGCGCTGCCGCCAACCTTGCCGTCATAGATGACGCCGTTGTTGTGCAGCAGGACGCCGCTGAAGTCGTAGCCGGGCTTCAGGTTGTGATCGGTGTAGGAGGTGGTGTCCACGATGCCCTTGATGGTGTCGTCGTAGGCGATGCTGTAGCTGATGCCGGAGGACTCGATGCCCAGATAGCCGGCGATCTCAGCAGGAGTCAGGTTCGCGCTGGACAGCGCCCAATCCTTGATCACATGGTTGTCGCCCACGTAGAAGTTCAGGACGTACTCCTCAACGCCGTTGATGGTCTTGTAGCGACCGGTGGCCTTCAGGGTGTAGGTCTTGCCCTTCTCCAGCGCGGTGAACACGCCGCAGGCGGGGGTGTTGTTGGAACTGATGTTGTTGCCGGAGGTGCCGTTGTGGATGCTGATGCCGCCCTGGGTGCCATTGACGCGGAACTGCATCTGGATGCGCTTGCCCAGAGTCTCGTAAGGCACATCATTGCCGTTGACCGAAGCGGTCTTGTTGACGATGTCCTCACCCACGGTCAGCGCGAACCAGCGCTTGGCATCGGTGAAGTTGTCGATGGTCACATCGGCAGTCCACTCGAACTCGTCGCCCGCTTCCAGCTTGGTGGGCAGCAGCAGATAGCTCCAGTTGGCCTCGGCGCCGGTGGCGACCTTCACACCGGAGGTGTCGCCGTAGTAGGCGGCGCTGCCGTGCTCGCCGAAGTAGTAGCTGGCGTTGCTGACGTGACGGAAGAACATATCCATCAGAGCGCCGCTGTTGTCAAACTTCAGCGCCAGATTGCTGCCGGTCAGCACGGAGCTGCGGCCCCACAGGGTGGCCTGCTTCCAGTTGACGTCGGCGGAATCGACCTTCACCACAGCCTTGCGGGCGGTGATGGTGATGGGGTTGGAGTACAGGGTGTAGGTGGTGCCCTTGTCGGTGGTGGCCTCGTGCTTCAGCATGACCACGGTGTCGCCGTCCACCACGTTGAAGGTGCCGTCGGCGTTCTTGGTCAGGCCGTTGCCGGAGATGGTGACCGCCTCAAGAGCAGCGTCCTCGATCTCCTCGCCCAGCCAGTTGACGACGGAAGCGCCCAGATCCACAGGCTCACCGGCGGTCATGGACAGCGCGTCGCTGGCCAGCTCGATGCGGTTGGCCCAGTAGGGGATCTTCCAGGTGTCGTTGGAGGTCAGGGACAGATAGTTGCCGGTGACCAGCTGGGCGTCCAGATTGGCGCCGTCGATGGTCCAGCCATGGGTGCCGGTGCCGCGCGCGTACAGGTTGCGCAGGGTGTTGGCATCGTTCGCCATCTTGCTGTAGCTGACGTTCCAGGTGGAGTTGTACTTCTCAGAGCTGCTGATCAGGGTGGTCATGCTGGTGGGCATGGTGGTGATCAGGTAGCCCAGAGAGGTACCGGCGTAATGCTCGCGCATCTCGGCCATGGCAGCGGGGTAGAAGGTGATGACCAGAGTCTGGTCGGCCAGGTCGTACTTGTCGACCAGATCCTTGATGGCCAGAACGGTGGCCTCCGCACGGCCGTTGGCGGGAGACTTGATCTCCAGGTACATGATGCACTCGGCGGTGGCGGGGTTGGTGCTCCACTCAGCGAACAGCTCCTCCAGGGTATCCATCTTGGTGCCGTCCTTGATGTAGACCAACTGATCCAGCACGCCGTAGTAGTTGGTGGTGCGGATGTCGTAGTTGGTGGCCGCGCCGGCCTTGGTGGTCATGATGCCCTTGGTGCTGGCGTTGTGGTGCATGACCATCACATCGTCCGCGGACAGGAACACGTCGTACTCGACGGCCTCGGCGCCGTTCTTGGCGGCCTCGACCAGAGCCTCAACGGTGTTCTCCTGAATGGTGCCGTAGGTGGTCACGCCGTTGTAGTAGTCGTCGTAGCCGGCGTAATCACGGGTGGAGCCGCGGTGGCCGGAGATGGTGGGCACGCGCAGCAGGATGTTGGTACCGGTGAAGGTAGCCATGTCGCTGTAGACATCGGCGCAGTCCTCGGTCAGGATGCCGTCCACGCCGTTGGTCAGCAGGGTGTAGTTGGACAGGGCCTCGCCCTTGGACTTCGCCCAGACGATCATCAGGTGGGCTTCCAGCCACTTGACGTTCTCGTAGTTGGCAGACTCCTCGCTCAGCAGGATGATCTTGGCGTCGGCGGAGTTGACCGCAACGCGCAGGGCTTCCAGCTCAGCGGTGGTGTAATCCTTGGTGGAGGCGGACACATCGTACACGCCGCGAGGACCGTCGGTGTTGTCCATCAGGTACTCGAGAACGGCGATGTCGGTGGTGACGACCATGACGTCTTCCAGAGCCTGCTTGGTCAGGTAGGTGGCCAGAGCCTCGGCCTCGGTCTGATCGTCCACACGGATCAGAGGAATGGCGTTCGCCTTCAGGATGGCAACGCAGTTGTCGGCCAGAGTGCCGGTCAGAGCGGTGCCGTCACCGGCGGTGACGTTCATATCCTTGTCGATGTTCAGGGTGACGTGGGAGGGAGTGGCCGCAGCAGCCAGCACGCTCGCCATATCCGCGCCCTTGGACTCCCAGGCAACCAGAGCCTCGGTGACCAGATCGGCGTTGGCGGTGTACAGCTCCTGCTGGTACTGACCCTCGGGAACGGTGTAGTCGATCTCGGCGGTCAGGCCGGCCATGTCGATGCCCAGATAACCGGCAAAGCTGTCGGTCAGGGTATCCTGATGGGCGGTGGTGATGCCGATCCAATCCTTGATGTCGTAGTCGCGCAGGACCGCGCTGACCTTGCCGGTCTCCAGATCGGTGATGTAGAAGTCCAGCAGATGATCATCGGTGACGATGACCTTCCAGTTGTAGGTCTTGCCGACCTCGATGGGGGTCTCATTGCGGGGGTACAGGACCAGGTTGTTCCACTGCTTGGATGCGCTGGCGTCCACGTGGCACAGGGCCGCGTCGTTGCCGGCCAGACGCATATTGGCGTGGAAGGTGTGATCCAGAACCTTGCCGCCGTTGCCGTCATCGGCGATCTGGCCGCCGAAGCTCAGGCCCAGCCAACGGGTGTCGTTGGTGGCAGAGGTGACCTTGATGTTCGCGCTGAACACATAGTCCTCGCCCTTCTGGGTGGTCACAGGCAGCAGGATGCCGGCATTGGAGGCGCTGTCCGCGCTGATCTGGATGCCGGTCTGGCCCAGCTTGTAGGTGGCGGTGGCAGAGCTCTTGCCATCGTAGATCACGCCATTCTCATGGATGAGAACGCCGGTGTAATCGGTGGCAGGGGTCAGAGTGTAATCGCTGTAGCCGGTGGTGTCGATGTTGGTCTTGACGGTATCGTCGTAAGCGATGCTGAAGCTGATACCGGAGGACTCGATGCCCAGACAGCCGGCGACCTCATCGGGGGTCAGGTTCGCGCTGGACAGGACGAAGTCCTGAATGACGTTGTAATCGCCCACAAACAGGTTCAGGACGTACTCTTCCTTGCCTGCGATGGTCTTGTAGGCACCGGTGGCCTTGACGGTGTAGGTCTTGCCCTTCTCGATGGCGGGGAACGCACCGCAGGAGGGAGTGCCGTTGGAGCTGATGTTGTTGTAGCTGGCGCCGTCGTGGACACTGATGCCCGCAGCGGTGCCGTCTACCTTGAACTGCATCTGGATGCGCTTGCCCAGAGTCTGGTAAGGCACAGACTGGCCGCTGACGGTGGCGGAGGCAGCCTTGGTGTCCTCACCGATGGTCAGAGCGATCCAACGGGTGGTGTTGTAGAAGTTGTCGAAGGTGATGTCGCTGGTCCACTCGAACTCGTCACCGGCCTCCAGCTCAGCAGCGCTGAGCAGGTAGATCCAGTTGGCGGTGTCGGGGTTCACGACCTTCACGCCGTTGGTGTCGCCGTAGTAGGCGGCGGCGCCGTAGCTGCCGAAGTAGTACTTCTCGTTGGTGATCTCACGGAAGTACATATCCATCAGATCGCCGCTGTTGGCAAAGTCCATGATCAGGTTCTTGCCGGTCAGGATCTTGCTGCGGCCGAACAGGGTGGACGCCTTCCAATCGATCTTGGCGGAGTCGATCTTGACGGGGCCATCGTTCACGGTGATGGAGATGGGGTTGGAGTACAGGGTGTAGTCGTAGCCGCCGTCGGTCTTGGCAGCGTACTTCACCATCACGACGGTGTCCTCACCCACGGGGGTGAAGCCGCCCTGACCGTCCGAGGTCAGGCCGTTGCCGGAGATGGTGACGACCTCAATGGCCGCACCCTGGAGCTCGTTGCCCAGATGGTCGATCACGGCAGCGCCCAGATCGACAGTCTCACCCATTCTGGCCTCGATGCTGGTGGAGTCCAGCTCGATGTACTCGGCCCACTGGGGGATCTTGATGGTGTTGTCGGTGGTCACACTCTGCAGGGTGCCCTTGACGAAGTGGCTGTCCAGAGCGGTGCCGTTCTTGGTCCAGGGATGGATGGTGATGCCGCGGGCATAGATGCCGTGCAGGGTGGAGGTGCTGGGGACGGTGCTGGGGTCAACGCAGGAGTTGTTGGTCTCGGCCGCGCTGACGATGCCCGAGACGGTGTCAGGGAAGGAACCCACAAGGTAACCCTGAGACATCTGGGGGTAGTACTCATGCATGGCGGCCAGGAAGCCGGTGTCAAAGCTGATGATCAGGCACTGGTTCTCAACGCCGTACTTGCGGGCCAGCCGCTTCAGCTCGTGAGCGGAGTACTCGTTGACGGTCATGGAGGTGCCGTTGGTGGGATCGTACTTGTAGTAGGTCTCGCCGTTCTCCTGATAGGGAGAGACCTTGATGCTCTTGGAGGAGTTCTTGAACTCCAGATAGAAGACCACGTCGGTGTAGCCCTTGTCGACGAAGGTCTTGAACTGCTCCTCCAGAGTGGGGATGTGACGGGGCACAAAGTTGCCGTCCTTATCCTTGGAGTACTGCGCCTGGAAGACCAGGTTGTCGTACAGGGTCTGGTAGGTCTCGTTCTCAACGGTGTAGCTGTAGCTGCCGGTACCGTTCACCAGATCGTTGGTCATCATACGATTGGTGGTGGTATCGTGCTGCAGCACCAGCACGCCGTCGGAGGTGGAGTAGATGTCACACTCGACCGCATCCGCGCCGAATTCGGTGGCCTGGATCTGAGAGTCGACGGTGACCTCGGGGATGATGGAGCCATCTGCGCCAACCTTGGAGCCGCGGTGACCGGAAACGGTGGGCACGCGCAGCAGGATGTTGGTGCCGGTGAACTTCTGCAGGGCGGTGTACACAGCGGCGTAATCGCCGGTGATGACGCCGTCCACGCCGTTGGTCAGCAGGGTGTAGGCGGACAGGGCGCTGTCGTTGGAGCGCGCCCAGACGGTCATCATGCGGGTCTGCAGCCAGCGCACGGAGGCATAGTCCGCGGAGGCCTCGCTCATCAGGATGATCTTGGTCTCGTTGCTGTTGGCGGTGTGCATCAGGGCTTCCAGCTCGGTCGCGGAGTAGGTCTTGGTCTCAGCGGAGACGTCCCAGATGCCGCGCACACCGTGGGTGTTGTCGGCGATGTAGTTCAGAATGGTGGCATCGGAGGAGATGACCATCACGTCCTCGATCACCAGATCGTTCAGATATGTGACCAGCGCAGTGGCCTCGGTCTGATCGTCCACGTAGATCAGGGGGATGGAGTTGTCCGCGTAGATGTCCTCGCAGATGGCGGCCAGATCGCCGGTGATGGCGGTGCCGTCCGTCATGGTCACGTTCAGTTTCTCATCGATCTTCAGAGCGTAATGAGAGGGCCACGCGTTGGTGATGGCAGCGGTGGAGTTGGAATCCCACGCCACGGACGCCTCGCTGGGGATGTTGGCGTTCGCGTCGTAGTAAGCCTGCTCGTACTGACCCTTGGGGGTGCTGTACGCGACCTCAATGCCGATGCTGGTCATGGTCAGACCCAGGTAGCCCGCCAGATCGGTGGCAAACGCGCCGTTGTGGTTGAAGGCGGCGAGGGTCTTCATGTCGAAGTCACGGACGATGGGGGTGTCATCGATGTACCAGCTCAGGATGTGGCCATCGGTGACAACGGCGGTGAAGGTGTAGGTCTCGCCGTTCTCCAGGGGGATGGTGCTGGTGCGGTCGGAGGTGATGATGTCCTTCCAGCCGCCCTTCCAGCGGGACAGACCGGCGTTGTAGCCCTGACCGCGCATATTGGTGTGGTAGAAGCTGTTGACGTTCTTGCCGTCGGCAGACACATCCATGGCCAGGCCCAGCGCCAGATAAGCGTTGCTGCCGCCGCCGGAGATGACCTTGATGTCGACGGAGTAGACCGCGTCCTCGCCGGCCTGCAGCTTCCAGTCCTTAAAGACGAGCTGAGTGCCGTTCTTGTAGGGCTCGGGGAGGGAGAAGCCGGTGAGGCCGTACTTCACGCCGGTGTTGCCGTCCACACGGGTGGAGACGCTCTTGCCGCTGTTGAAGTCGTAGCGCTGCATATCGTTGCGGAAGTCGTAGGTCTCATCCATCTTGTAGATGTTGTAGCCTGCGTTCTTGTATGCAGCCAGGTCGGGCGTATGGGTGTCGTCGTAATCCAGCTCGACGACCGCGCCGTCCACCTCAACGCCCAGATAGCCGCCGACCACCTCAGAGGCGGCCAGCTCGTAGTCCTGCATGATGGTCTTGCCGTTCATGTAGGAGCTGATCAGGTAGACGTCCTTGTTGGCGTCGTACTTGCCGGCGACCAGCAGGGTGTAGGTGCCGCCTGCATCCAGGGTGCCCAGGGCCTCGATGGGGGCCTGCGCACCGTTGTTGTGGCCGATGTTGTTCCACTCATGGGTGGTGGCGCCGGTGGCGGTGCCCTTGGTCATGCCGGCGACGGTGCCGCCGAAGCGGGTGACCATCTGGTAGCGCTGGGTGATGGCGTCGCCCGCAGC
>JBGVKB010000070.1:0-3131 GCA_045118955.1 Oscillospiraceae bacterium
CGTTGGCGAAGCGGTCATCATCGACGGCCGCATCCCCCACTCCATTCTGCTTGAGACCTTCTCCGACCGGGGAAGCGGCACACTGTTCTATCGCCGCGGTCAAAAGCGCTGACCTTCCCGACGACGGAAACCGCGCGTCTGCGGCGTCACCCTGCCGCTTGCGTATCCCGATACGCGGCGCAGCCCGCTTCCTTGCAGCCGCACGATTTCCGCCGCCGGGCGAAGCTGCGGAGATGCGGAGACGCGGAAACCGCACGTCTGCGGCGTCACCGTGCCGCCCGGCGTTTGCCGGGATACGCGGCGCAGCTCGCTTCCTTGCGGCTGCACCCGTTCCGCCGCCGGGCGAAGCTGCGGCGGTCTCCCCTGCCCCATTCCAGCGGCACAGCGGCCGCTGACCCTGTTTTAAACCATCACCTGTTCACTCTGTGAAAAAAGGAGACGATATCATGAGCAACCAGCAGATCATCGTTCGGGACGACGCCAACGTCGCCCACACCTACGGCCGCAACCAGATCGCCCTGAAGCAGGGCAAGGGTCTGGACGTGGTGGACTTTGACGGCAAGCAGTATCTGGACTTCACCACCGGCATCGGCGTCACCTGTCTGGGCCACGCCGACCCCGACTGGGTGGCCGCTGTGTCCGGTCAGGCCGGCACCATCGCCCACACCTCCAACCTGTACTACAGCGCCCCCTGCGGTCAGCTTGCCGAGACCCTGTGCCAGCGCACCGGCTTCGACAAGGTGTTCTTCGGCAACTCCGGCGCTGAGGCCAACGAGGGCGCCATCAAGTCCGCCCGCAAGTACAGCCACGACACCTACGGCCCTGACCGCTACGAGATCATCACGCTGGAGAAGAGCTTCCACGGCCGCACCATCGCCACCCTGACCGCCACCGGGCAGGATGTGTTCCACCAGTTCTTCGGCCCCTTCCCCGAGGGCTTTGCCTACACCCCCGCCAACGACTTCGAGGCCTTCAAGGCCACCGTCACCCCCAAGACCTGCGCCGTTATGATGGAGATGATCCAGGGCGAGGGCGGCGTCATGGCGCTGGACAAGGAGTTCGTGCAGCAGGTCACCGCCTACTGCCATGAGCGCGACATTCTGGTCATCGTGGACGAGGTGCAGACCGGCATCGGCCGCACCGGCACCCTGCTGGCCAGCGAGCAGTTCGACATCCGGCCCGACATCGTCACCCTGGCCAAGGGTCTGGGCGGCGGCCTGCCCATCGGCGCGGTGCTGATGTGCAAAAAGGTGGCCGACGTGATGGGCATCAGCAGCCACGGCACCACCTACGGCGGCAACCCGGTGGTCTGCGCCGGTGCCAACGTGGTGCTGAGCAAGGTCAATGAGGAGCTGCTGGCCGATGTGCGCCGCAAGAGCGCCATCCTGCGCGAGGGTCTGGCCAAGCTGCCCCATGTGCAGGAGGTCAGCGGTCTGGGCCTGATGGTGGGCATCGCCTTTGAGGAGGGCGTCGCCGCCAAGGATGTGCTGAACGCCTGTCTGGACAAGGGTCTGATGTGCCTGACCGCCAAGACCCGGCTGCGCCTGCTGCCCGCGCTGGTGGTGAGCGATGAGCAGATCGCCAAGGCGCTGAGTGTGCTGAACGAAGTGCTGACCGCCATGTGAGCGAGGGAGGCCCCATGAAACACCTTCTGAAAATGAGCGACCTGACCGCAGGCGAGCTGCTGCACCTGCTGGACGTGGCCGACGAGCTGAAGGCCGACCGCAAGGCGGGCCGTCCCCATCCCCTGCTGACGGGCAAGACGCTGGCGCTCATCTTTGCGGGGTACAGCACCCGCACCCGCACCAGCTTTCAGGTGGGAATGTACCAGCTGGGCGGCATGGCCGATTACCTGAACGCCGAGACCGAGCTGCAGCTTGGCCGCGGCGAGGACGTGGCGGACACCGCCCGCACGCTGGGACGCTATTACGATGGCATTCTGGTGCGCACTGCCAACCACAAGGACGCGGAGGCGCTGGCCAAGTGGAGCGGCGTGCCCGTGATCAACGGCATGACCGACTACGCCCACCCCTGTCAGGTGGTGGCCGACCTGATGACCATCCGGGAGAAGCTGGGCGGCTTCGAGGGCCGCAAGCTGTGCTTCATCGGCGACGGCAACGGTCTGGCCAACAGCCTGATCACCGGCGGCCTGATGGCGGGCATGGACGTGACCATGGTCTGCCCCGAGGGCTGTGAGCCCGGCCCCAGCGTGCTGCGCTGGGCGCAGAACTACGGCGAGCGGTTCGTGCTGAGCTATGACCCGGTGGCCGGTGTGCGGGACGCGGACGTGGTGTACACCGACGCGTGGCTGAGCGGCGCGGGCGGCGAGAGCGAGAAGCTGCTGCGGCGCAAGTTCTTCCGCGGCTATCAGGTGAACCGCACCCTGCTGGCGAACGCAAAGCCGGACTGCATGGTGCTGCACTGCCTGCCCGCCCGCAAGGGCGAGGAGATCACGGCGGATGTGTTTGAGGCACACGCGGCGGAGATCTTTGAGCAGACCGAGAACCGCCTGCACGCGCAAAAGGCGGTTCTGGCGGTGCTTTTGGCCGGCAAATAAATCCAAATGGAATAAGTCAGAGCGCCCGGCGGGAGAAGCCGGGCGTTTTTTCGCTGTTTTGCACACCGACTTTAGCGTGAATTTGTGCATAAAACCGCAAAATATGGCATTGTGCGAAGAGAATGGAAAGATTTTTTGAAGTTTTTTTGAAAATCCGATTGACAAACAGGCGGAAAGTGGGTATAATAAATCTCGCACCGAGCAACAACGGATGCGACAATTACATATGGCGGTATAGCTTAGTTGGCTAGAGCGTCCGGTTCATACCCGGAAGGTCACAGGTTCAAGTCCCGTTACCGCTACCAGATGCAGAGTTTCGCTAAGATACTTGGGGGCGTCCGCAGTAGTGGACGAAGAAAAGCTTGCTGTTTTAGCGGAGCTCTGTATTTTTAGTAGGCCCGATGGTCAAGAGGTCAAGACATCGCCCTTTCACGGCGGTAACCCGGGTTCGATTCCCGGTCGGGACACAAACAAAAGACCCACACCGAAAGGTGTGCTTTTTTTGTTGGTGACCGGGGATCGAAGCCAGACGTGGGTGATCGGCGAAGAGGAAGGCTCCGGGGGAGCCTTACTC
>JBGVKB010000071.1:0-13182 GCA_045118955.1 Oscillospiraceae bacterium
GGTGGCGGTGCCCTTGGTCATGCCGGCGACGGTGCCGCCGAAGCGGGTGACCATCTGGTAGCGCTGGGTGATGGCGTCGCCCGCAGCGTTCAGCTTATTGCCGATGGTCAGGGCCATCCAGCGGTCGGCGCCGCTGTGGGTCTCGATCTTGAAGGTGCCGGTGTAGACAAAGCTCTCACCCTGCTGGATGGCCCAGGGGGTCATCACGTTCTGGACGCCGGTGGCACCCCACTGGGTGGCGAACTTCACACCGGACTTGCTGCCGTAGTACAGGGCGGCAGAGACATTGGGGATCACAATGCCGCTGGTGGCGTAGGTGGAGATGGCGGTGTAGCCGTCCTCCTCCGCGCCGTCAGAGACCTTGTTGAAGCCGTTGAAGCCGTCGCTGTTGTACATGGCGAAGGCATCGGCCTCCTTGAACACCAGCTTCTTGCCGGCGGCGGTGTAGCCGTCCTTGGCACGGTAGATGGTGTAGCCGGTGGCCTCGTACTCCTCCAGCGTCATGGCGCCGGAGGGAGCGGTCGCGGGATCCTCCCACTCCTTCACGGTGACGTTGGAGATGTCCATGGACAGACCGCTGCACTCGATGCCCAGATAACCGGCGCTGTTCTTGCTGCCGGCGGTGGCCTCGGTGGGCAGATCGTAGTCCACCAGGGTCTGGGTGACGGCGCCGGTCTTGTTGTTGATGAAGTACATATCAACAACGTTGTCGATGACGACCGCCTTCATGGTGTAGCTGGTGTTCAGCTCAAACGCGCCGGGGTTGGCGTCCATGACCTGACCGGTCATGTTGGTCCAGCCCGCAGCATCGCCCACGCTGTTCAGGTGGGTGATGCCGCCCGAAACGCCGGTGAGGCGGCTGACCAGCTGATAGTGGGAGTTGATCTGGTCCTGGTCGTCGTCCAGCTCGTTGGAGATGGACAGGGCGATCCAGCGGCTGGTACCCTGATGAGACGTGATGACGATGTCGGCGGTAAAGACGAAATCATCGCCGCTCTTCATCTCCACGGGCAGCAGCACGGTGGTGTGGTAACCGCTGTTTTTGTTGGTGATGGAAACGCCGTTGGTGGTCTCGGTCATCTTGGAGACGCTCTTGGTCTCGTCGGTGACCAGATTGTAGACGTTGCCGTTCGCGTTGCGCTGCTCGAAGTGCTTGACCTGCGACTTGACGGTCGCCCAGTCAAACGTGTCCTTCACGCCCAGCACGGTGCTGAACAGGTCAGCGGCCGCAGGCGCGGGGGCGAGCATAAGGGGAGGAGCCGCAGTAGGCTCCGGAGTCGCGGAGGGCTCCGGAGTCGCGGAAGGCTCCGGGGTCGCGGAGGGCTCCGGGGTCGCGGAAGGCTCCGGGGTCGCGGAGGGCTCCGGCTCCGCAGTAGGCTCCGGGGTCGCAGAGGGCTCCGGAGTCGCAGAAGGCTCAGGCTCCGCAGTCGCGGCAGGCTCCGCAGTGGGTTCCGGGGTCGCGGTGGCTGTGGGAGCCAGAGGCTCTACGAGGGGCGTGGGCGAAGGCTCCGGGCTGGCAGGTGCATCATCGGCAAAGACCGAAAGCGGCATGACCGAGATCAGCATCATGAGCGCCAGCAACAGGGACAACGCCCGCTGTTTCATACTTCGCATGGGATAGGACTCCTTTCTTTGTTTATATTCCGGATCCTCGCTTGTGTTTCCGCAGGCTTCATGCTCCAACATTCCCGGCCAGCAAAGGGTGTTCCGTTATAGTACCTATAACGGACGATGGGGGTACCCCCATCGTCATCTCCCCTTGTTCCCGGGACTTTATTCACTTCAAATACAGATCTTTGCCGCAGAAACGCAAGGTTGGATCGAAACGACTCTATCTCCAGAAGGATTGACCCGCCTCGGACGGCAGGCAATGTCTCTCAGTTTCCCCTATTATCACATATATACATAATTTAACACTCTTTGAGAAAGGTTTCAACACAAAATCACCAAATTGACTCCGTTTTGACCTCCATTTTACGCAAAATTTTTTGGCACTTTTCCTGTCACATTTGCACAAAAGGGCAGACACGGGGCGCAGCGGCAGGCAAAATACAACGAAGCATCGTCCCCCATCCCCCACTCGCTTCGGGCGGCCGCCGCCCGAAGCGGCGCAGCGGGACACAGGCGGGCGGCGCGGCGTTTTGCGAATTTGGCGAATTGGGCAAAAATGTTGTGCATTGATGGAGAAAAGATGCTATAATGAAGCCGCAGAGCAGACGGGGCTGACCCGCTGCGCACCGACACAAATTCCTTATAATACATATATAAAGGAGAAATTCCCATGGTGGATTATCTGATCGTAGGCGCGGGCCTGTACGGCGCGGTGTTCGCCCACGAGGCCATGAAGGCGGGCAAGCGTTGCATCGTCATCGACAAGCGCAGCCACATCGCCGGCAACATCTACACCTATGAGGCCGAGGGCATTCAGGTGCACCAGTACGGCGCGCACATCTTCCACACCAGCAACAAGGCGGTGTGGGACTATGTGAACGCGCTGGCGGAGTTCAATCGCTACACCAACAGCCCGGTGGCCAACTACAAGGGCGAGCTGTACAACCTGCCCTTCAACATGAACACCTTCAACCGGATGTGGGGCGTGATCACCCCCGCCGAGGCACAGGCAAAGATCGAGCAGCAGCGCGCCGCCGCCCATGTGGACGAGCCGCGTAACCTGGAGGAGCAGGCCATCAGCCTGGTGGGCACCGACATCTACGAGAAGCTGGTAAAGTACTACACCCAGAAGCAGTGGGGCCGCCCCTGCGACCAGCTCCCCGCCTTCATCATCAAGCGGCTGCCGGTGCGGTTCACCTACGACAACAACTACTTCAACGACCGGTATCAGGGCATCCCCATCGGCGGCTACACCGCCCTGGTGGAGAAGCTGCTGGAGGGCGCGGAGGTGCGTCTGGGCGTGGATTATCTGGCGGACAAGGCCGAGCTGGACAAGCTGGCGGCAAAGGTGGTCTACACCGGCCCCATCGACGCCTACTTCGGCTACCGGCTGGGCGCGCTGGAGTACCGCAGCGTGCGCTTCGAGACCGAAACGCTGGACCTGCCCAACTATCAGGGCAACGCGGTGGTGAACTACACCGACGGCGAGACCCCCTACACCCGCATCATCGAGCACAAGCACTTTGAGTTCGGCACCCAGCCCAAGACGGTCATCAGCCGGGAGTACAGCGCCGAGTGGAAGCCCGGCGACGAGCCGTATTACCCCGTCAACGACGAGAAGAACGGCGCGCTGTACCTGCAATACAAGGCGCTGGCGGACGCGGAGCCGGGGGTCATCTTCGGCGGCCGGCTGGGTGAGTACAAGTACTACGACATGGACAAGGTCATCGAGAGCGCCCTCGCCATGGCCGCCCGCGAGCTGTAAGCCGCGGCGCACAGCAAAACAAAAAAGCCGTGAGGCCCCCTGTACAGGGTCCCACGGCTTTTGCGTTGTTTGGTTGTTTTTGCGGAGGGCACAGAATCAGAAGCCCAGCTCCACATACCGGCGGAAGTGCTGCTTGCCCTCCAGCGCGGCGTCGATCTTGGCGATGAGGGCGGCCTTGTCCCGGTTGAGGGTGCCCTTCAGAATGAGGTAGTTGGAGGCGTGGTTGGAGCGGAACACGCTGCCCTCGCTGTCGGTGTGCTCCAGCAGCAGGCGGGTCTCGGCGGCAAGCTCCGGCGGCTCCATCAGGGTGATGCGCCCCTCCTTGACCCACTGGGCCAGCGGGGTGCCGCTGTACACCCGCAGGGTCAGCAGGCCGATGTAGTCGGGCTTCATGGCAGAGAGCGCCTTGCCGGTGTCGATGGCGTGGACGTCGCTGTGCTCGGTGCCGCCCAGACCGTTGATGGCGGTGACCGACAGGGCAAGCCCGGCGTCCCGCACCTTCTGGCCCGCCTCAATGATGGCGGCGGCGGTCTGGCCCTTGTTGTACAGCTTGAGCAGCGCCTCGTTGCCGCTCTCAAGGCCCATGTACACGATGCCCAGACCCGCCTCCCGCAGCTTTTTCAGCTCGGCCGGGGTCTTGCGCAGGATGCTCTTGGGCGAGCCGTACACCGCCACCCGCTGACACTCGGGGATGCGGGTGCGGATGAACTCCAGAATGCGCTCCAGATGCTCCATGGGCAGGATGAGGGCGTCGCCGTCCGCCAAAAACACCCGCTCGATGTATTTGTAGTGGCGGCGCGCCCACTCCAGATCCTCGAACACCTCGTGGATGGGCCGCACCGAGAAGGTCTTGGCCTTGTACATATTGCAGAAGGCGCAGCGGTTGTGGCTGCAGCCGTAGGTCACCTGCACGATGAGGCTGTAGGCCTCGCTGGGCGGGCGGTAAACGTCGCCGGAATAGCGCATGGGGTCGTTCCTCCTTGGTCGAAACCCGATCTGCCGCCGGGCGGCGGCGGTGTGTTCTGATAAAACCGGCCGAAACCCACGAATAAACGGGCAAACCCCGCCGCAGCGCCCGGCCGTGCAGCCATTATAGCACAAGGCCGCGGAAAATACCAGCGCGGCGGGGCGGCGACAAATTTTACCGCCGCCCCGCAGGGCAGCCGAATAAAAAAGCACGTCCAGGCGAAAGAAGCGGAGGAGATGCAAAAAAGTCAAAAATTTTTTCAAAAAAGGCTTGCATTTTGCCCGCGGGCTTGCTATAATAATCAGGCAGTCAGCGGTAAGCTGAATGCACAACTGAATATGGGAGCGTTCCCGAGTGGCCAAAGGGGACAGACTGTAAATCTGCTGCTTATAGCTTCGGTGGTTCGAATCCACCCGCTCCCACCAAAAACCGCCGATTTTCGATAGAGGATCGGCGGTTTTTTGCTGCTCACCAAAATCAAGGACGCATTTTGGAAATTAAGAAGTAATCGCGGAGAAGTGAAGGCACCCCCAACGCCGCCGAGCCGCGCTCTTTCAAGCCCCACAGACAGCAAAAAGCACCTGCTTTCGCAGGTGCTTTTTTGTTTCGCCTTCACCGCGGGCGGGCTTTTTCCCAAACGCGCCGCCGCAGTCGCGTTCTGTTCATTCGCCGGGCAGACGCTGCTCCAGCCAGTCCCGCACCGCCAGAAGGTCGGGCAGGCAGGTCTCGCACAGGGCGAGGATCTCCTCGGTGGCGGGGGCGAGGTCAGGCACCATCACGGTGACGCAGCCCGCCGCGTGGCCGGCACGGATGCCGTTGTGGCTGTCCTCCAGCACAAGGCAGTCCTCAGGGGGCAGGCCCAGCATCTGCGCCGCCAGCAGGAACACCTCCGGCTCGGGCTTGCCCCGGGCGACCATCTCCCCGGCGGAGATGGCGCTGAAGTAGCCGTCCACCCCGGCCATCTCCAGATTTCGGCGCACCATGGGGGATCTCGTGCTGCTGCCGATGGCCATGGGGATGCCCCGCGCCTGCAAAAAGGCCAGCAGCTCATCCAAACCCTTCTTTTTGGGCACCCCGTCGGCCAGCTTGCGCTGCACCACCGCGTAGCAGTCCCGCATCAGCCGCTCGCCGTCCACATCGGGGTAAAACGACCGGATGATCTCCATGGCCCGGGGGCCGTTGGAGCCGCGGATGGCGTCCGCAAAGCCGGGGCGGTTCACCGCCCCCTGCAGGGCACAGACCTCGTCCCAGCTGCCGTAAAACAGCCGCTCGGTGTCGAACATCAGGCCGTCCATATCAAAAATCACACCGCGGATCATGGCGTGTTCCTCCTTTGACGCAGGCAGGTTGCGGCACACTGCCGCTCTGTCCCATTATAGCACAGTTCCGTCCGCAAAAGAACCGGGTCACAGCCCCAGCGCCGCGGTGATGCCGATGTCCGCCACCACCACCTCGCCGCAGCGGTAGGCGGCCAGGCGATGGCAGGCCTTGGGCGCGTGGAAGGCCACGGTCAGCTCGGCGCGGGAGACGCTGCAGCCCACATAGCCGGTGTCCGCCTCGATGCCGCTGGGCAGATCCAGCGCCACCCGCACGCCCTGACCGTGATGCCGCCAGCCCATGGCGGTGGCCGCGCCGCCCCGCAGATCGCCCTTCACGGCGGTGCCGCAGACCGCGTCCACCGACAGCTCCGCCAGCCGCATGAACTCCGCCTGCTCCGGGTCAAACTCGGCCTTGCTCAGATCCACCACGGGCAGCCCCAGCTTTTTCACCAGCAGGTAGTTGGCCATGGCATCCCAGGTGGCCGGCTCGCCCTCGGCCAGCACCACCAGCACCTGCAGCCCCGCCTTGGCCAGCATCCGCGCCACCACAAAGCCGTCGCCGCCGTTGTTGCCCTTGCCGCACCAGACCGTCGCGGTCTTGGCCCCGGGCCAGCGCTCCCGCAGGATGCGGGCGGCGGCGCGGCCGGCGTTCTCCATCATCTGGTAGTAGGTCAGGCCGGCTTCGTCCGCCAGATATTCCAGCTCCTTCATGCGGGCCACGGTCACCTCGGCGGGGATGGGCGCCGCCGGGTCGGGCCATGCGCGGTATTCGTTCATGGTGGTTCCTCCCTGTGGGTGTTTTTTCTGATTTTACAGCAAAGCGGCCGGGATGCGCAACCATCCCAGCCGCTTTGTTTTATTTTTTCACTACAAAGGGGCGTTTTTGTGGAAAACTCACCCCTCGCCCTCAGCCGCCGCCGCGTGGAACCAGAACAGGCTGCCCTTGCCCAGCCCGCTGTTCACCCCGAAGCGGAACCCATGCCCCTGCAAAATGGCCTTGGTGATGGACAGCCCCAGCCCGGTGCCCGCCCGCCCCGCGTCGCTGCGGCTGCGGTAGTACCGGTCAAAGATGTGGGGCAGATCCTCCGGGCGGATGCCCGGGCCGTGATCCTCGATCTCCACCCGGCAGCCGCCCTCCTCCAGCGGGATGGCGCGCAGGACAAACACCCCGTCCTCGCCGATGTGGTTCATGGCGTTGCCCAGCAGATTGTGCAGCACCCGTTCCATCATGGCCGGGTCGGCGCGCACCGGGCAGGGGGCGTCCGCCTCCAGCCGAAGCTGCCAGCCGTTTTGGGCGCACACCGCCTCGTACCGCTCGGCCACCTCCTCGCAGAGCTGCGCCATGTCGAAGTCCACCGGGGCGGGCTTGTCCGCGCCGCTGCTCACCTTGCTCAGCTCCATGATGCTGCTCACAAGGCCGCTGAGCCGGTCGGTCTCGTCCACGATGATGTTGAGCTGCTCGGTGCGGCGCGGGGCGTCCCCGCCGGTCAGGTCGCGCACCGTCTCGGCGTAGCCCCGGATCAGGGTCAGCGGGGTGCGCAGGTCGTGGCTCACGTTGGCCAGCAGCTCCCGCTGCATCTGGGCGCTGCGCTTCACCTCGCCCGCCATGTGGTTGAAATCCTTCGCCAGAAGGCCAAATTCGTCCTCCTGATCCACGCTCACCCGCACGTCGTAGTTGCCCCCGGCGATCTCCCGCGCCGCCTGCGAGAGCTGGGCGATGGGGCGGGCGATCCAGCGGCTGACCCACAGGCTGCCCAGCACGCACAGCAGCAGCATTCCAAGCCCCACGGTGGGCAGCAGCCCGGCCAGCACCTGACCGGCCTCGTCGATGCGGGCCAGATTGGCCGACACCAGAATGACATACTGCCCGCCGCCGGCGGTGCAGCCCAGCACCATCTGGCGGCTGGTGCCCTGCTCCAGAATTTCAAACAGGGTGCCCTGCTCAAAGGCGGCGCGGCGCAGGGCGATGGCGGCGGAGGTGTCCCAGGTGGAGGTGCGCCCGCCGCCGAAGCCGATGCCCTCCCCCTCGTGCAGCAGGCAGGGGTAGAGGTTTTCCACATGGTTGATGCTGCGCAGGGAGACGTCCGCCACGTCCACGCAGGTGTCCCTCAGGTCGATGTGGCCGGCGGCGATGTCCTCATTCAGCCCCGCCCAGAACTCGGTGCCCAGGCTGACCCCGAAGAAATTCCGCTGGGAGATGATGACCCCGTTCTCCGCCGCCTCGTCAAAGCGGTCGCTCAGCGCGTCCAGCCGCCCCTGCAGCCGGGTCTGGATGAACCGGTTGTACTGCGGCTCCAGCAGCCGGGTGACCAGCAGCCACACCAGCGACACGGTGACCAGACACATGACGCACAGGCTGAGCATCAGCTTGCCCCGCAGCCCCAGCCGGCGGCGGGCCTTGCCCGCGGATGCCGTCTGCTTCATTTGGCGGCCTCCGGGTCAAACTTGTAGCCCACGCCCCACACCGTGACGATGTAGCCCCGGCAGGGGCCGAGGTGGCTGCGCAGCATCTTCACATGGGTGTCCACGGTGCGGTCCTCGCCGTAGTAGTCGTAATTCCAGACCTTCTGCAGGATCTTCTCCCGGCTCATGGCGATGCCCCGGTTGCTGGCCAAAAACACCAGCAGGTCGAACTCCTTGGGGGTAAGCCCCGCCTCCCGGCCGTCCACCTTCACGCTGTGGCTGGCCACGTCGATGGTCAGCGGGCCGAAGCTCATCACGCCGGCCTCCTCCCGGGGGGCGGGCTGGGTGCGCGCCAGCACCACCTTCACCCGCGCCACCAGCTCCCGGGGGCTGAAGGGCTTGACCACATAGTCGTCCGCGCCGCCCTCCAGCCCGGCCAGCTTGTCGTACTCCTCGCCCCGGGCGGTGAGCATGATGACCGGGGTGGTCATCTTGCGGCTGCGCATCTCCCGCAGGCAGGTCATGCCATCCACAAAGGGCATCATCACGTCCAAAATGACCAGATCGATGCCCCCCACCGCCAGCCGCGCCAGCGCGGCGCTGCCGTCGGTGGCCTCGTCGCACTCGAAGCCGGCGAACTGCAGATGCTCCCGGATGAGCGCGCGGATGCGCGGCTCGTCGTCCACGATCAGGATCTTTGCCATGGTACTTCCCTCCCTCTATCGCAGACCGCAGGCGGCCTGCACAGGCGCACCCCGCCGGGGGCACGCCGCACGTTTTATCCTATAGTAACATAATACCCCACAGGAATGTGAAGTTTGTGAAAGAACCCCAAATTTTTTGTATCAAACCGGCAACAAAACCAAAAGCGGCGCAGGCCCGAAGTCCTGCGCCGCCATTGCGTGCGGTTGTCGTGTTTGGGAGATGCTTACTTCTTCAGAGTCTCGACGGTGCCGTCGAACTCCTTCACAATGCTCTCCTCGGGGGCGGCGGTCATCAGGCTGACCGCGACCATCACCACGGTGTTGAGGATGAAGGCAGGCAGCAGCTCATAGATGGCCAGAACGCCGCCCAGGGGGCGCACCAGGTACTTCCAGATGAAGACCACAGCGCCGCCGGCCACCATACCGGCCAGAACACCCTGCTTGTTGCTGCGCTTCCAGAACAGAGCAGCCAGAATGGCGGGACCGAAGGTGGCACCAAAGCCAGCCCATGCAAAAGATACGATGCCGAAGACGCTGCTGTTGGGGTCGCGGGCAATGACGATGGCGATCAGGCTGATGGCCACCAGAGTGCCGCGAGCCACCAGCAGACTGCCCTTCTGATCCAGCTTGACCTTGAAGAAGTCCTGCACCAGGTTCTGAGAAACGCTGGAGGAGGCAGCCAGAAGCTGGCTGTCGGCGGTGGACATGGTGGCGGCCAGAATGCCCGCCAGAATGATGCCGGCGATCAGCGCGGCCGCGGGGCCAAAGCTGCTCAGCAGCATGGAGATCTTGACGATGATGGTCTCGGAGTCGCTGCCGGTCAGGGCCTCGACCGCACCGGCCTTGGTCATGGCGTTGCCCACAATGCCGATGACCACGGCCACTGCCATGCTGATGACCACCCAGACGGTGGCGATGCGGCGGCTCATGGCCAGCTTATTCTCGTCCTCGATGGCCATAAAGCGCAGCAGGATATGGGGCATACCGAAGTAGCCCAGACCCCAGGCCAGAGCGGAGGCGATGGTCACGCCGCCGTAGCCGCCGGCAGCGGCGCCGGCAACGGGATCATGGGTGGTGGTCATGGACAGGTAGCCGGCCATGCTCTGGGCATTGGCCATGACCGCATCCAGACCGCCGGCCTGGTTCACGCCGAAGGCCAGCACCACCACCAGAGCGATGGACATGACCACACTCTGCACCAGATCGGTGACCGAGGCCGCCAGAAAACCGCCCATGGCGGTGTAGACCACAATGACCAGTGCGCACACGATCATGGTGGGTACATAAGGCAGACCCATCAGGCTGGTGAACAGCTTGCCGCAGGCGGCAAAGCCGGAGGCGGTGTAGGGCACAAAGAACACCACGATGATGACGGCGGCAACACAGCTCAGCAGGTTTTTGTCGTCATGGTAGCGCTTGGCCAGGAAATCGGGCACGGTGATGGCACCGATGCGGTGGGAGTACACGCGGATACGCTTGGCCACGATCAGCCAGTTGACATAGGTGCCGATGGCCAGACCGATGGCGGTCCAGGCGGCGTCACAGACACCGGTCAGGTAGGCCACGCCGGGCAGACCCATCAGCAGCCAGCTGGACATATCGCTGGCCTCGGCACTCATGGCGGTGACCAGAGGACCGAGCTTGCGGCCACCCAGATAGAAGTCATCGCTGGAGGTGTTCTTCTTGGAGTAGTAGGCACCCACCAGCAGCATGCCGACCAGATAGAGCACAATGGCCGCGAGGATAAGTACGATGGCACTTTCCATGGTTTGATTCTCTCCTTCCCTATCGCCTGCACGGGAGCAGCACCCACCCCCCCCCATGGTGGGCCGCACGACCGCCCCGCGCAGACAAAGCACGCGGCCGGCCTCTTCGGGCCTTTTTGGCGCACGTACACTTTTATAGAATAGCGTGATAATTATAGCACAAATCAGCGCAGTTTGTGAATGCACGATTCCGGCAAAAAGCACCATTCAGACAAATCAAATTTGTGCGTTTTGTGAAGCTTTCGGACGTTTGCGACGCCTTTGCACAAAAAAGGCGGGGCCGCCGAAGCAGCCCCGCCCGCCGCGGATGCTTATTTACAGATTGACCTTGCCGCCCACGGGGGCCATCAGCACCTTGCCGGTGCCCCGGTAGACGTTCACCAGACCCTCGCCGGAGGCCGCCGAGCCCAGCAGGCTCTTGCCGGAGCGCTCCACCGTGAAGCTCAGCGAGCCGCTCCACGCCACCGCCATGCTGCCGTCCACCTTGAGCACGTCGTCCTTCAGGGTGATCTCGATCAGCTCCTCCTTGGGGGAGGCAGACTCCAGACAGACGATGCCGCTGCCGGTGAGCCCCAGATTGAACAGACCCTCGCCGCCGGCCGCCGCCGAGGAGAAGTTGGAGCGCATGACCGCCTTGTGCTTGATGCGGGAGTCGCAGGCCAGGAACATCCCGTCCTCCACCACCACCGAGCCGTTCCACTCGTCCAGATCCAGCAGCAGGATGTGCTTGTAGGTGGGCTCCAGCGTCAGGATGCCCTTGCCGGTGTACTCGGGCTTGATGGCGGATTCGCCGGTGACCGAGCCGCGCATGGCCTTGCCGAACAGGTCGCCCACACCCTTCAGACCGGTGGTGGCGTTCACATCGCCCAGCATCCACTGCATGGCGCCCGCCTGCAGGGTGATGCCGCCGGACTTGGCCAGATCGCACACCACCTGCCGCTTGCGCACGTTCATCTGGCTGCAAAAATAGGCGGTGGCCGCGCTGGCCGGGCTGACGCTCAGGTCGCGCAGGTATTCCACCACGGTGAAGGGGCCTTTGCTTTCCACGGTGCGGATGTCGTCGTTGTCAAAAAAATTGCCGATGCTGTACATATCTGTCCTCGCTTTCGCTGTAACGTGGGTGGGGCGGATGCAAAAAGGGCCGGCCGCCCATGCAGCCGGCCCTTTGGCACGTTTTCTCGTTTTTATGCGGTTAATGTCGCACGGCCGCTCAGTCCTCCCGGCGGAAGAACTCCTTGAACTCCTCGTAGCCCTCGCCGCGCAGGGTCTCCTTCTGGTTCTTGGCATTCTTGGCACGGGTGGTCACCATGACCTGCACGCCCTCGGCGCGCAGCGCGGCGGCCTCGCGGAACATGTCCACCTTCTTCTCGGCGGACAGACCCTTTTCCGCCAGGAAGGCCACCTTGCGCTTGTCGTCGGGCACCTGATAGCCCTGATCCTTCAGGATGGTGATGATGCGCTCAAAGCCGATGGAGAAGCCGCAGGCGCAGACCTTCTGGCCGCAGAACTTGCCCACCATCTCGTCGTAGCGGCCGCCGCCGGCGATGGAGCCGCTGAAGCCGGGCAGCTCCACCTCAAAGATGGTGCCGGTGTAGTAGCCCATGCCGCGCACCAGAGTGGGGTCGAACACCAGCTCAAAGTCGCCGGTGGCGCCGGCCTTGACGCAGCTCAGGATCTCGTCCAGACCGTCCAGCACGGCGGGGTCCAGCGCCTCGCCCAGCTCCTCGCCGCAGAACTCCCGGGCGCTCAGACCCAGACCGGCCTTCTCGAACCACTTGACGTACTTGGCCACGCTCTCGGCGGCGAAGCCCTCGGCGGCCAGCTCCTTCTCCACGCCCTCCAGACCGATCTTGTCCATCTTGTCCAGAATGATAAAGACCTTGTCGTAGTCGGCCTCGGCGAAGCCGCAGGCCTGGGCCATGGCCTTCAGGATGTGGCGGTCGTTGACCCGCACGGTGAAGCCGGAGAAGCCCAGCTTGACCAGCATGCTGGTGGTGGCGCCCATCAGCTCGATCTCGGCCAGGTTGGTGGCGTCGCCCAGAATGTCGATGTCGCACTGGGTGAACTGGCGGAAGCGGCCCTTCTGGGGGCGGTCGGCACGCCACACGCTGCCGATCTGCAGCGCCTTGAAAGGGCTGGGAAGCTGCGCCATGTTGTTGGCGTAGTAGCGGCTCAGGGGCAGGGTCAGGTCGTAGCGCAGGCCGCTGTCGCACAGGTCGGTCTGAGCCTCGGCGCTGGCCAGCTTCTCGCCGCGCTTGAGGATCTTGAAGATGAGCTTCTCGTTCTCGCCGCCCTGCTTGCTGGTCAGGTTCTCGATGTGCTCCACGCAGGGAGTCTCGATCTGGCTGAAGCCGTAGCTGCCGTAGGTCTGCTTGATCTGAGCCTGCACATACTCGCGCAGACGCATATCCGAGGGCAGGTAGTCGTTCATGCCCTTCATGGGGGTCTTGATGCACTTCATAGTCACAACGTCCTTTCAAACGGGGCCGCGGGGGCCGCCGGGGATTCCTCTCAAACGCCGCCGCCCGGTGGGGCGAAACAGCTTGACAGAGTAAGTATAGCACAAACACCGCCGGTGCGCCAGATGCTTTTGCGCACCGAAGCGGTGCATTGCCCCCGCCGCCGGAATGTGCTACACTATAAATAT
>JBGVKB010000072.1:0-9367 GCA_045118955.1 Oscillospiraceae bacterium
GCTGGAGAAGCAGAAGGAAGGCAAGAAGAAGATGCGTCAGCTCGGCACCGTCCAGCTGCCCAGCGAGGCCTTCACCGCCGTCCTGAAGCTGGGCGACGACGACTGATCTCCCATTTCCAAAACAAACAACCCCGCAGAGAGCGCCGGACTTCCCGGTCCGCTCCCTGCGGGGTTTTATTTTCTCCGATCCGATTATTTTACGCTTTTCCCATCACCTGTTCGATGAATTCAGCCGCGCGCTTCGCGCCGCCGCTTGCCCGCAGGCTCTCCCGGATGGCCCCAGCGCTTCTCCGGTAATTCTCGCCGGTCAGCACCCCATCCACCGCCGCGCGGATGTCGGCGGCACAGGGGCGCTTCAGGCGCAGACCCGCGCCCAGCTCCTCGACCCGTCCCGCCACGGCCTCCTGCTCACTGTGCTGGGGGAACAGCACCATCGGCACACCGTACCACAGGCTCTCGCTGACGCTGTTCATACCGCAGTGGGTCAGGAACACATCCGCCCGGCGCAGCACCGCAAGCTGATCCACATAGGGCTGCACGGTGAAATTTTCAGGAATGGCCCCCAGCGTGGCCAGGTCGGTCCCCCGCCCCGCCGACAGCACCACATCCAGCTCCCGGGCACCCAGCGCATGAAAGCACTCCCGGTAAAAGGCCGCCTGTTTATTCAGCACGGTGCCCAGCGAGATATACACAAGCGGGCGTACTTTTTCTTCGCGCTCGCTCTCTCCCTCATCCTGTGCCAGCGAGGGGCCTACAAAGGCATACCGCCCCGAAAAGGTCTCTGCCTCAGGTTGGAACTGCCGACTGGTGTACACGATGGTGTCGGTGTCATTGTCGTTCTGTATGAGGGAAACAAGATCCTTCACCGGGTATCCGCGGCTGCGAAGCTGTTCCATCTTTGCGTTGATGCGCCCCATGCCCAGCACCATGCGCACCATCTCCCCTACCCCCTGCCTCATTCGCCGGGCGGTGTATCGGTTGAAGGCAAAAGTGGTGGTGGAGCAGACGAAGGGCACCCCGTACCGCCAGGCAAACAGCTTGCCCCACAGACAGACCGAGTCGGACACGATGCAGTCCGGCCGGCCCGCCTGCACATCCTGTTCAATGCGCGCCTGCATCCCGATGGTGGTGTCTGCCGCCATCTCGATGAGCGACGCAAAGTCCTTGCCCGCTTTTTTGTCCAGATCCTCCGGCGTCGGGGGCAGATAACCCTCGCAGGGCACGAACTCCGCCCCGGCGCCCTCGATCTTCTCCCGGAACTCCTCAAAGGAATAGTATCGCACTCTGTGCCCCCGCCCGGTCAGCGCCCGCACCACCTCGATGGTGGGGTTGGTGTGTCCGTGGGCCGGGATGCAGAAAAACCAGATCACACCCATGGCTCACTCCTCCTCAAACACCGCCTGCGCCAGCGCTTCAAAGGTACTTTTGGGCGGGATGGCGATGCCCTTTTCTGTGTCGCCCAGCAGAATGAGCGTATCGCCCGGGTGAATGTCGAACAGCTCCCGTGCCTGTTTGGGGATCACAAACTGCCCCTTTTCTCCCACCGTCACCGTCCACGCGTATTTCCCACTGGGAGTATCTTTTCGCAGCTTCATAGAGCTCCGCCTTTCCGCGGCCGCCCGTACCCTAGCACACCGGCACGCCGCTTATTTGTTATACTAATCATACTTTTCATACTTTGAAATGTCAAGGGCAGTTTCTTATCCGCACAAAAAAATCCCCGCGCCGAGGATCTCTCGGCGCGGGAAATCATTCAATTTAAACAGATCAGTGGACAAAGGCGTCGTGGATGGCGGCCACAGCGCGGTCGGTGTCCTTCTTGTCGATCAGCACGCTGATCTTGATCTCACTGGTGGAGATCATGTGGATGTTGATGTTGCTCTCGTACAGAGCCTCGAACATGGAGGACGCCACGCCGGAATGGCTCTGCATACCGGAGCCGACAATGGAAACCTTGGCATAGTCGGTGCAGATGCGGATGTCGCCGCCACCAAAGCGGGACTTGTTCTCCTCCAGCAGAGCCACAGCGGACTCGCCGTCGGCCAGAGGCACGGTGAAGGTCATGTCCTTGTGACCGTCACGGCCGCCGCTCTGCAGGATGATGTCCACGTTGATCTTCTTCTGGGCCAGCAGGCCGAAGATCTTAAAGGACATACCCGGGGTATCGGGGACGTTCGTAATAGTAATGGCGGCCACGCTCTCGTCCTTGGCCACACCCTTGATCAGCATACCTTCCATTTCCTTCGCGACCTCCTTCACGATGGTACCCGGCACCGGGTTCAGGGAGGAGAGCACTTCCAGCTCCACTCCGTATTTCTTTGCAAGCTCAACGCTGCGGTTGTTCAGCACCTGCGCGCCCAGGCTGGCCAGCTCCAGCATCTCGTCGAAGCTGATCTCCTCCAGCTTGGTGGCCTTCTTCACCTTGCGGGGATCGGCGGTGTACACGCCCTCCACATCGGTGAAGATCTGGCAGCGCTCAGCGTGCAGGGCGGCGGCGATAGCCACCGCGCTGGTGTCGGAACCACCGCGGCCCAGAGTGGTCAGGTCATCCAGCTTGTTCAGGCCCTGGAAGCCCGCCACGACCACCACGCGGTTGCGCTCCAGCTCGCTCTCAATGCGCTCGGTGTCCAAGCGCTTGATGCGGGCGCGGGTGTACGCGCGGTCGGTGCGGAAGCCGGCCTGCCAGCCGGTCAGGCTGATGGCGCTGGTGCCCATGGACTGCAGCGCCATGGTCAGCAGCGCGATGCTGATCTCCTCGCCGGCGCACAGCAGCATATCCATCTCACGGCCCGAGGGGTCGTGGGTGATCTCAGCCGCCTTGGCCAGCAGGTCGTCGGTGGTGTCGCCCTGAGCGGACACCACAACGACCACGTCGTTGCCCGCATTGCGAGTGTTGGTCACGATGCGTGCCACGTTGAAAATACGATCACGGTCGGCGACAGAGCTGCCGCCGAACTTCTGTACGATCAACGCCATATTACTTCTCCTCCTCTATTGTGAAAACGGCAGGCAAGCCGCCCACCGCACGGTCGGGCGTCCCTTGCGCCCGGCCACGGCTTATTCGACCACCGCGCCGGTGTTGTCTGCAAGCAGACGGCGCAGCGAAAAAGCGATCATCTTATCATCCTGGGTCATGATCTCCTCGGCACGGGCGAAGAACTCCTCATTCTCCTTGTGCACCACCGCCATAATGGTGGGGCCTGCGCCGGAGATGTAGGCAGCATACGCGCCCAGCTCGTGGCACATCTCGAAGATCTCCTCGCCGCCGGGGATGAGCGGCAGACGGTACTGCTGATGCAGCGCATCCTTGGTGGCCACACGCAGCAGCTCGTATTCGCCGTCACAGAAGGCTGCGGTAGCCAGTGCGGCGCGGGACAGATTGTACACCGCATCCTTGTGGCTCACCTGCAGGGGCAGAGCCGCGCGGGCCTTCTCGGTCAGCAGCTTGAAGTTGGGGATAAAAGCGGCAAACGCCAAGTCGGTGCTGATGTCCTTTTTGACACTGTACACCTGACCCTCGTCGTAGGCGCTGGCCACGAAGCCGCCCAGCATGGCGGGGGCCACGTTGTCGGGGTGACCCTCGATGGCGGTGGCCATGGTCAGCATCTGGCGGCGGGTCAGCCGGTTGCCCAGCATGGCGTTGGCACCCAGAATGCCCGCCACGATGCAGGCAGAGCTGGAGCCGAGACCGCGCGCCATGGGGATGGCGTTGGTCTGTGTGATCTTCAGGCCGGGCAGCTTCTCGTCCAACTGGTCGAACACCGCCTTGACCGATTTGTACACCAGATTGGAGGGGCCGGTGGGGATGATGGTGCCGTCGCAGCTGGTGATCTCCAGCTTATTGCTCTCCTCGAAGGTGACGGTGTTGTACATACTCACCGCCAGACCCAGCGCGTCGAAGCCGGCACCCACGTTGGCGCTGGTGGCGGGTACGCTGACCTTGATCATGGGCCGCACCTCAGCTATCCGCGCCCAGACGGCGCAGCACCAGCTCCACCTTGCCGCCCAGAGCCTCGGCCTTGCGGCCGGCCTCCTCCAGAGCGGCCTCAGTGGTGCTCTCCACCAGATAGCCCACCATGGCGTCCTTCTGGAACACCACGCGGCCGGCACCCATCAGAGCCTCCAGCACCGCGGCGTTCAGGCCGCTGGTACGAACATAATATGCCGCAGGGGCGGGATCGGTGTATTTGCCCTCGATGGGCTGGGCGGGCATCCAGAACAGGCTGTCGTGGACCTTCGCGCCGTTCTTCAGCGCGTCGATCACGTCGGCGACCACGGCGCTGGCGGTGGGCAGCTTGCCCGCGCCCTTGCCGTAGAACACCACATCGCCCAGCATATCGCCCTTGATCAGCACAGCGTTGAATACGTCGTCCACGCCGGCAAGCTGGTTGCCGCTGTCCACCATCATCGGCTCCACGCCGGCGGCCATGGTGCCGTCCTCATTGCGGCGGGACCATGCGATCAGCTTGATCGCACAGTCCAGCTCCTCGGCCGCCTGAATGTCCTCCACCAGAATGGGACGGATGCCCCGGGCGGAGACGTTCTGGGGGTAGACGTGATGCCCATAGGCCAGACTGGACAGGATGCAGATCTTACGGCAGGCGTCCACGCCGTCCACGTCATCGGAGGGATCCTTGGTCTCGGCATAGCCCAGATCCTGCGCGATCTTCAGCGCCTCAGCAAAGCCCATGTTCTCGCGTGCCATCTTGGTCAGCATGAAGTTGGTGGTACCGTTCACGATGCCCTGGATCTCGCTGATCACGTTGGCGGCCAGACACTGGTGCATGGGGGTGATGATGGGGGTGCCGCCGCCCACGCTGGCCTCAAACAGGAAGGCCACACCGTGCTCCTTGGCCAGCGCCAGCAGCTCCGCGCCGTGGGTGGCGACCAGCTCCTTGTTGCTGGTGGCCACGCTGCGGCCGCTCTCCAGACAGGCCTTCACATAGGGGTAGGCAAAGCGGGTGCCGCCGATGGTCTCCACCACCACAGACACCTCGGGGTCGTTCAGGATCACGTCGATGTTGTTCACAAACAGGGCCGCATCCGGGCTGGCGGAGAAATCCCGCACGTCCAGAATGTACTTGACCTCCACCGGCTCACCGGCGCGGCGGCTGATGCCTGCAGCGTTGCGGCGGATGACCTCCAGAACGCCGCTGCCCACGGTACCGAAGCCCATGATCGCAATTTTCGCCATATCGTTCTCTCCTTATTTCAATGCGCCCCGCTCTTGCGCAGGCGGCGCAGTTCGTTCATTGCTTGCAGGATGCCGCTTACAGGCCCCGATGGACCTCCACCACGGTGCGCTGGCGCACCAGACGGTTCATCATTTCCTCCACGCTCATCTGCATGGTGCCGGTGCGGATGGCCACCGCAACCTGTGCCGCCCCGTTCTCCGGGGTCGCCTGATTGATGGTGACGATGCTGGCACCCGCATCCGAAATGCCCGCCAGCAGCGACTGGAGCGCACCGGTCTCGTCCAGCAGGGTCGCCATCACGGTGATGACCTCCCGGCTGTTTTCGGAATCGAAAATGCAGTCCTTATACTTATAAAAGGCGCTGCGCGAAATGCCCGCCTGACGGGTCGCCGCGGAGATGTTCCGCGCCGCGCCGTTGGCCAGAAGCTCCTTGGCCTTGAGCACCTTCAGGAACACATCCGGCAGCACCGCTGCGTCCACCATCAAAAAACGCCGTTCCACAGGTCTGTTTACCTCCTGAACACAAATGTACACTTTTGCAACAACAAGGTAACTATACCACTTTATCAAGGCGGTGTGCAATAGCAAGCGCCATCCCCGGGGTGCTTTTCAGCGAGATGCCCATTTTTATTCCCCAACCGGAAACGACCTCTCACTTATTGCACAAACCCCCTGTACATCCGCAACGGACATACAGGGGGTTTTTCTCATTTTTGTTCCCGAATGGGCAACAGTATGACGGCTGTTGTAATCACGCGGCGGGCACTGCCGCAGGCGCGGCCACATGGACACCGGTGCACTGGGCAGGCATATTGTCCTGCGTGTAGTAGCCGGTGGCAGTGGGGCAGCCGGGGCCGGCCAGATCGCCGGTGGCGGTGCAGTAGGAACGGCTCACCACATTCTCGCTGAAGGGGAAGTTCTTAGGCTCCAGATCGCCCTGGATCATCTCCATGTAGGCCTTCCAGACCTTCTGGGGGTAGGTGCTCATGCGGTCGTTCCGGCTGGGGTCGGTCTCGGTCATGTCGTAGGGGGTGTCGTAGCCGCACCACACACTGGTCACATAGTAGGGGGTCAGACCAACGAAGGTGTAATCCTTATCGTTGGTGGTGGTACCGGTCTTGCCGACCGCCTCCATGCCGCCCGCCTTGGGGGTGCTGCCCGCGGCGGTACCGCTCACCATGACCTCCCGCAGCAGGCGGTTCATGATGGTGGCGGTCTCGGGGGTCAGCGCCTCAGAGGTGCTCAGGTTGTTGGTGTTGTCCAGAATGATCTCACCCAGATCGTTGGTGACCTCGGTGTAGAAGTAGGGGGTGTTGTACTTGCCCTCGTTGAAGATCTGGTAGGCCGCGCACAGCTCCAGCGCGGTCACGCCCTGCGTCTGGCCGCCCAGCACAATGGGGCTGTAGTCGGCGTCGCTGGGCAGCAGGCTCTCGGCCTGCAGGGTGTCATGCACGAACTCGTACATATTCTGCACGCCCACAAAGCTGCCCACCCACACGGCGGTGGTGTTGTAGGACTTCTTCAGGCCGGTGGCCACAGTCACGGTGCTGGGGTCAATGGAACCGGTGGCGGTGCCGTGATCGTAGGTGCCGTCGTAGTTGGAGGGCCAGTCACGCCACGCCTCCAGCACGCCGGTGGCGGCGGCAGGCGGGTTGTTCACGTCCCAGCCCATGCGGCGGAAGTAGTCCTCGTTGGGCACCTTCTCCAGACTGGCGGCATAGAATGGCCGGTCGGGCACCATGGTGGAGTAGTGGATGGCCTGGTTCTCCAGAGCCAGACAGTAGGCCGCGATGGGCTTGGCGCTGGATCCGGTCTGACGGGGGGAGTCGATGGCGCGGTTCAGCACCAGATCCGCCGTCTTCTCGCCCAGACCGCCGCCGACCGCCAGCACACGGCCCTCGTAGTCCATGGTGACCATGGAAGCCTGCACGCGCACCTTGACGATGGGGGTGCCGTCCTCGTCGGTCTTGCGGCTGCCGTCCTCGTTGTAGACAGGCTGACCATCGCCGGGGTACACCTCGTCCTCGGGCACCTCACGCCAGCGCGCAGGGAAATAGGCGTCGCCCGCGTTCAGCATGACCGTCTCCATCTGCTCCTGCAGATAGGGATCGACCGCTGCGTAAATGCGCAGACCGCCGTTGTAGATCATGTTCATGGCCTGTTCGGCGGTGTAGCCCTTCTCCTCCATGAACTGCTCTTTCAGCTGGTTGATGACCGCATCGGTGTAATAGCTGTTGCGGGAGGTGGTCGCGACGACCTCCTTCTCCTCTTCCTCAGCCAGCATCAGCGGGGTAGCCTTCGCCTCCTCGTATTCCTCGGTGGTGATGTGGCCCTGCTGGTGCATCAGATACAGCACATGGTTGCGGCGGGTCAGGTGCTGCTCAGGGTTGGTGATAGGGTTGTAGCTGGTGGGACTCTTGATGATGGCGGCGATGGACGCGCACTCCGGCAGGCTCAGCTCCTCGATGGGCTTGTTGAAGTACTCGTTGGCGCCCGCCTCCACGCCCGCCAGCGTGCCGGTCAGGCTGATGGTGTTCAGATACGCCTCCAGAACGGTGTCCTTGGAGTAGCGGTTGGCAAGGCCGATGGCGCGGAAGATCTCGCGCACCTTGCGCATCACGTCCGCCTCATCGTCGGCGCTGATGTTCTTGATGAGCTGCTGCTCCAGCGTGGACGCGCCCTGCAGGGTATCAAACAGGGTCAGCCGGCCGCCGGTGGCCTTGGTCAGCACCAGGTTGGCGGCCGCGGCCACGGTGCGCTTGAAGTTCACACCCGGCTCGGTGTAGAAATCCTTGTCCTCCACCGCGATGACCGCCCATTTCATATCCGCAGGGATCTGATCCAGATCCACCCACACGCGGTCATTGTCACGGCTCAGGCGGGCGTACTCCTCCCACTCGCCGGTGTCGTGATTCTGGGCATAGATGAAGCTGGTCTTGGCAAGGCTGGTGCCGTTGCTGTCCAGATTCAGCAGCTCCGCGTCGTGCTGGGTCACGTCCACCACGTACAGGCTCAGCATCACGGCGCCCACCGAGCAGGCCATGATGGCAAGACACATACATACCACGCAGAACCGCCAGAAAAAGCTCCAGATGGGATGCTTTTTCTTCGCCTTTTTGGACTTGCCGGTCCCCTGAGGCTGGGTGTTCTGCACGCCCTTGCGGCGGCTTTCAGATTCGTTCGTTGCGATGGGGATCGCCTCCTTATCAAAGCCCGCCCGGACGGGTCTCCCCGCCTGACGGCTCTCGCTTTTATAGTTCCTGAATTGCTCCACGGTCACGGCTGAATGGGCGCACTTGCCCCTTGCAGCCAATAAACAGAGTTATTATAGCACAGCCCGCGGCCAAAAGTACAGCCTTTCGCGGTGAAAGTTGTATGTGACCGCAAAAAAACGTCCAAACTGTGTGCAGCACCCAACGCTTGAAAGAAGGTGTCCTCTCATGAGCAAGACTTGGTTTTGGGCGCTGTGCGCCTTGTGCGCGGCGGCGCTTTTGATCAGCCTGATGTGGCTGTTCGCCCCGCAGACGGTTCTGCCCGCCGATCCGCCTCCCGCCTACACCCTGCGGGACGAGGGCGGCCGGGTGGCGGTATACACCGGCGAGGCGAGCGCACCCGACGCGCCGCTGGCGGTCTATGACATCTACACCCGGCTGCTGCCGGAAAACGACCTGCTCCATCTGCAAAAGGGCATCCCAGTGTACAGCGACGCCGAGCTGCAGACGCTTCTGGAGGACTTCGGCCTGTGAGCGGGTTCAGCGCACAGGAACGATCTCGATCCAGTAGCCATCCGGGTCGCTGATGAAATAGATGCCCATGCCGGGGTTCTCGTAGCAGATGCAGCCCATGGCCGCGTGCTTTGCGTGCGCCGCATCCATGTCATCGGTCTGGAAGGCCAGATGGATCTCGTTGTCCCCCAGATTATAGGGCTGAGTGCGGTCCTTCAGCCAGGTCAGCTCCAGCTTGTGGGGAGTGACCTCATCCCCGAGGAACACCAGCGTGAAGCCGCTGCGCTCCTTGCGGCGGGTCTCCACCAGCCCGAGCGCTTCCTTGTAGAAGGCCAGACTCTTCTCCAGATCCAGAACGTTCAGATTGTTGTGGGCAAAGGTAAACTTCATCGTTCTTCCCTCTCCGTCCCCGCGGGCCGTTCCGCGGGGCTTTCTTTTTGTGTCCCG
>JBGVKB010000073.1:0-2878 GCA_045118955.1 Oscillospiraceae bacterium
GCCCCTTCGGGGCACCTTCCCCCGTGGGGGGAAGGCCGCGCTGCGCGCGGGGGCGTGACTGTGGCAACGGGGTGACTGTATCTCCACGGCACCCCCTCCCGGCCACAGGCCGGGGCTTCCCCCACTGGGGGAAGCTGTCCGAACAACGTGAGGACTGATGAGGGACGGGGCGGCAAGCCTTACGCTGTAACAGCAGACCGAACCCTTACGACCGCCCGCCCCCATCGCCTTCACTCCTTTTTAAACCGCGCGTGGTAGGCGCGGGCCTTCTCGGGGGTGAAGCCCATGCCCTGCCACACCCGCAGCTCCTCCTCGGTGAACGGCTCGCGGGGCTCGCCGCCGCCGTGGGCGGCGCTCAGGTGGGCAAGGCCGCGGGCGTCGTTCAGGGCGGCCTGGGCGGCGGCGCGGCTGCGCCCCTCCGCCAGCGCGTCGAAGTTCGCCAGCTTGTAGGCGCTCACCAGATCCAGCCCGCCCCGCACCAGCCGGTCAAACTCCTCAAAGGCGGGCATGGCCACCAGATCCTCGGCGGTGCTGACGGCGGGGTCAAGGCGGTGGATGGCGTCCAGCTGCTCCGCCAGCAGGCGCATCCCCGCGGCGCGGCGCACCTCGGTCAAAATCGCCTGCAGGGTGGGGTCGCCTTCCAGCTCCTGCTGCAAACGCTCCACGTCCAGCTCGGGGGCGGGGGCGGTCTCGGGCGCGGTGTCGCGCTGCAATTCCTCGGTCATGGGGTCCTCCTCTCTCACTTGCGCAGGTCGTCGCCCTTCACCTTGCCGGGGGCCTTGCCCCGGGGGGCGGGGTTCGGGGCGGGGACGGTCATGCTGCCGGTGTTGGAAATGTTCATCTTCATGGCTTCTCCTCTCTCGCTCAGGCATCCGAGCGGTACAGCGTGTTTTTTGCCAGTGTCACCTCGCGGCCGTGGCGGGTACAGCGGGGGTTGCGGCACACCAGCCGCTGCACCCGCTGCACCAGCGTGGCGGTGTCGGGCGAGTCGTCGCCGCTCACCTCCAGCCAGGCCGCGTCCACGCGGCACTCAAGGCCGCAGTCCGGGCAGATCATCCTCCTCACCTCCTTTTGCGGCGGCGTCCTGACGCTCCACCTCCCGCCGGAACTCCTCCCGCATCTCGCCGGCGTGGGGCCAGTCGGCGGCGGACAGCAGCGTCCACAGGCGAAGCTGGCTGCGGGGGTCGGTGTGGGGGCCGAAGGCGCCCGCCTGGTACTTCAGGTCGATCATGCCCCACAGGGTCTCCCGGTTGGAGGCCAGCGTGGCGCTGGGGTCCACCCCGAAGCGGAACTCATCGTTCCAGTAGAGCTGCCCCGCCGCGTCCCGCCGCAGGAAGTCGTAGGGGTCGAAGTGGGCGTACCGCACCCCGCCGCCGGCGTCCCGGGCGGTGTAGGGCACCGGCTGGCGGGCGTAGGCCAGCAGGTGGCGGAACATCATGCGGTAGAGCTGGGCGAAGGCGGCGTTTTTCATGCGGCGCTTGCTCTCCAGACGGCCCGCCGACTGGCTGGCGCTGAACTGCTTGGCCACGCCCGAGATGGCGCTGGAGTCGTACTTGCCCTGATAGGCGTCGGTGATGCCCAGCGTGCTTTTTGCCCAGGAGTAGTTGTCCTCCAGCGCAAGGCGCTCCCGGGTGGGGTCGGGCTGCACGTTGAGCACATCGATGAGCGCCTTTTCGGCGGGGTTTTTCAGACGGATGACCTTCAGCTCCCGGTCGGTGGTCTCCACCCCCACGCCCTGGGGCAGGGTGACGAAGCTGCCGCCCTTGAGGATCTTCTCGTCGATCTTGCTGCCCAGCTTTTTGATGGTCTCCTGCTGGTCGGCGATCACGTCCACGTCGCTGGCCCCCAGCAGGCTGCCGAACCGGCGCACGTTGCGCTGCACCACAAAGGGGTAGCCGCCGGGGCGGTAGCTGGGGATGCGGGTGACCTCAAAGCCCCGCGCGCCCGCCACCACCGCCCGCAGCACCTCGCCGCCGGGCAGGGTCACGTCCCGCAGCAGCGGCTCGTCCGGGTCGCTGCCGGGCACAAAGCGGGCGCCGCCGCACACCGGGCATTCGTCGGCGGTCTTGGGGCTGCCGCAGTCGGCGCAGACGGTTCGGCTGCGGGCCTGCCAGTCGGGCCAGTCCGCGAGGGTGGTGTCCTCCACCCAGACAAACAGACCCATGGCGCCGTTTTCGCCGCGATAATACGCGGTATTTACGGTGACCAGCTCCTCACCGCCGCCCTCGCCGGGGCGCAGGGCCGGCTCCTCCTCGGCGGCGGCGGACACGTCCTTGCCCCAGCGGCGGCGCACCGCCTCCTTGGTTCGGCTCACCTGCAAAAACAGGTAGTCCATGTCCTCAAGCTCGGCCACGCCGGGCTGGGGGATGAGGCAGCGGGGGTGCCGGGGCTGCACCGACAGCGCGCCCAGACAACAGTGGGAGCCGCCGGCGGGGTCCCACTCCACCTGCCACACGCCGCCGCCCTGAATGGGCACGGTGCGCTCCTGCAGGTCGCCCAGCACCGCGAAGTCCAGCCGCTGCACCTCGCAGCGCAAAAAGTCCTCCACGGCGCGTGCCAGCGGCGCGTCCTCGGGGTGGACGGCCTCCACCCGGGGCAGGGGGATGGTGGCGTCCACCTGGCTTTCGATCAGCTCATAGACGATGTTTCGCACATTGGAGGACGCCTTGGCCGAGCGTCCGCCGGGCAGGGGCTGGACGCTGTGGTCGCCCCGGTAGAGGGACTCGCGGCGCTCCATGCGCTCCAGCTCATCGGCGTACTCGCCGCGGGCGCGGGAGAGCTTCTCCTGCCAGAACGCCCTGCGGGCGTCGGGGGATGCGGGAATGTTCATGATGCCTCCTTTCCGCCGCCTGCGGGCGGCAGGCTGCTGCAAAGTAAA
>JBGVKB010000074.1:0-3680 GCA_045118955.1 Oscillospiraceae bacterium
AGATAACAAAAAACATATCCCCCGACCACCGCCGGCCGGCCCCCCCGCGCCGGGGGGGGGGGGGGGGGGGGGGCCCCCCCCCCCCCCCCCGGGGGGGGCCACCGCCTGCAGCGGCTGCGCTGCCCCGCGGCGGCTGCGCTGCCCCGCGGCGGCTGCGCTGCCTTTTCACTCTCACCGATCACTTTAAAGGAGGCCCTATGGACATCCGCAGTCTGACCACCTTCCTCTATGTATCCGAGCTGAACAGCTTCACCCGCGCGGGGGACGCGCTGGGGTACTCCCAGTCCACCGTGTCCTTCCAGATCAAGCAGCTTGAAAACGAGCTGGGCGTGCGGCTGTTCGAGCGGGTCAACCACACCATCTCCCTCACCGACAAGGGCCGCGAGGTGCTGCAGTACGCCCACCGCATGATCCGCCTGTCCCAGGATCTGGAGACCGCCCTCAAGGAGAGCGGCCGCGTGTCCGGGCACATTCGGCTGGCCATGGCGGACTCCCTCTGCCCGCTGTTCTTCAACCCCAGCTATATGCTCTACCGCAGCCGCTACCCGGGCATCTCCATCAAGATCACCGCCGTGGGCACCGAGGAGATGTTCCGCCAGCTGGACCGCAACGAGGCCGATCTGGTGTTCACGCTGGACAACCACATCTACCACGCCGAGCACCGCATCCTGCAGGAGAAGAAGATCGCCGCCCACTTTGTCGCCGCCGCCGGTCACCCGCTGGCGGCGCGGGGCAGCCTGTCGGTGCAGGAGCTGATGGACGAGCCGTTCCTGCTCACCGAGCGGGGCATGAGCTACCGCCGCCTGCTGGACGAGCAGCTCGCCGCCCGCTCGCTGGAGATCGCCCCGGTGCTGGAGATGGGCAGCGCCGAGCGCATCTGCCGCCTGGTGGGGCAGAACGCCGGGCTGTCCTTCCTGCCGGACTATGTGACCGAGCCGGCCGTGCGGGCGGGGGAGGTCTGCCGCCTGCCGGTGGAGGACTTCGAGGTGGAGGTCTGGCTGCAGCTTCTGCACCACCGGGACAAGTGGATCAGCCCCGCCATGGAGGTGGTCATCGGCTACTGCCGGGAGATCTACGGCCTGCTGTGACCTTGCCCGTCCCCGGGGCATAGGATGGAGCGGCGCGGCCCCGCTGCGCCGAACATCCGACAGGAGGTGCCCCCCTATGGGTATTACCAATTCCGACAAGCGGGTCAGCCGCAGCACCATGGGCTGCGACGAGACCCTCACCGTGACGCTGGCGCTCACCGCAGTGCCCAACATCACCGAGCAGCCCACCGACATCGTGCTGGTGCTGGACCGCTCCGGCAGCATGGCCGGCAGCCCCATGACCAGCATGAAGGCCGGGGCGCGGGCGTTCATCGACATCATCGCCAACTCCACCGGCGGCGCCGCCGGCACCATCGGCTCCGGCAGCCGCATGGCGGTGGTCAGCTTCGCCAACACTGCCGCCGCCGAGACCGCCATGATCACCTCCACCGCCCAGCTCAAGGCGGCGGTGAACGGCCTGACCGCCGGCGGCAACACCAACCACGCGGACGCCTTTGCCAAGGCCACCGCCCTGTTCGACCCCCACAGCACCAGCGACCGGGTCATCGTGCTGTTCACCGACGGCGAGACCACCGTCGGCCCCGACCCCTCCCCGGTGGCCGCCGCCGCCCGCGCCGCCGGCACGGTCATCTACGCCATCGGCCTGCTGGGCAGCGACGGCGTGGACGAGGCCGCCCTGAAGGACTGGGCCAGCGACCCGGACGCCGACCATGTGGCCGTGACCCCCGACGCCGCCGAGCTGGAGGAGCTGTTCGCCCGGCTGGCCGAGGACATCTCCTGCCCCGGCGCCACCAACATCCGCATTCTCGACCGGGTGGGCGCGGACTTCGCCATCGCCGGCATCACCCCGCCCGCCATCGGCACCGCCACCGCGCTGGACAGCCGCACCCTGTGCTGGAACATCGACCGGCTGGGCGTGGGCGGCACCGAGAACGCCGAGCTGACCTTCATGGTGCGGCACACCGGGCAAAGCTCCGGCACCAAGCGGGTGAACGAGTCCATCGCCTACACCGACGCCGAGGGCAGCACCGTGACCTTCCCCGACCCCACCGTGACCGTGGACTGCGGCGTGGTGGTGCAGCCCCAGTGCCCCCAGCCCATCGACGTGACGGTGGGCGGCTGTCAGGACACCGTCCATGTGGACGTGGGCGAGGTGTACCAGTCGGAGCAGGGCAGCATCCTGCAGGTTGACGTGACCGTGAAGAACGTCTGCCCCGGCCGCCGCACCGCGCTGGCGGTCATCCTCAGCGAGGAGGACGCGGCGGGTCTGGAGCGCCCCCGCGGCATGAAGGTGCTGACCCTGCCCGCCCACAATTTTGCGTCCTGCCGTGATGTGCAGGTGCGCTGCATCAGCTTTGTGCTGCCTGAGGAGGACGAGACGGACGGCTGCCGCCGCCGGTGCGCCTCCGCCCGCCGCCTGAAGGTGCGCTGCATCGCCCACCCGGCGGACAGCGGCTTCACCTGCTGCGGTGAGCTGACCGAGAGCTGACCGTGACCTGCCCGCGGGGGTGCGCACTGCCGCCCCCGCGGGCTTTTTGCGCCGCCCGGTTGCGCATTTTGTAAAAATGTGGTTTGATTAGAACAGAAAAACCGCGCCCAGGCGGCGCAAAAAGGAGAGAGCCATGAAACGACCCCGCGTCTGCATCCTGATGGGCAGCCCCCGCCCCGAGGGGAACACCGCCGCCCTGCTGACCCCCTTCACCGCCGAGCTGGAACGGCTGGGCGCACAGGTGGAGCGGCTGGACCTGTACGGCATGGACCTGCGCCCCTGCACCGCCTGCCGCGCCTGTCAGCGGGACTGGAGCGTCTTTGGCTGCCCCCAGCCGGACGAGATGGGGCGGGTGTTCGACGCGGTGGCCGCCTGCGACCTGCTGGTGCTGGCGGGGCCGGTGTACTCCTGGTACTGCACCCCGCCCACCAAGGCGGTGCTGGACCGGCTGGTCTACGGCATGAACAAGTACTACGGCGAGGCCAAAGGCCCGGCCCTGTGGGCGGGCAAGGGGCTGGCGCTGCTGTCCACCTGCGGCTACCGCCCCGAGCGGGGCAGCGACCTGTGGGAGGAGGGGATGCGCCGCTACGCAAAGCACTCGGCGCTGCGCTGGATGGGCTGTATGGCCGAGCGGCACCTGGGCTACGGCACCGAGTTCATGGACGAGGACAAGGCCGGGCGGGCGCGGGACTTCGCGGCGCGGCTTGTTTCTGAATTGTAATAAAATGTCCGCGCACCGGGCACGATTTTGCAAACACCGCGCACGCGTGGTCAAATTGTGGCCACTCCGCGATGATTCGCCAAAAATTGCGGACATAATTGTACAACTTGTCGATGCTGCGCCATTGACATTGTGCAGCCTGACGGTTTATACTTGTGATGTTCTCTGGTGAGAGAGTGAGGAACGTCCGGTTTTGGCCGTGACGGAGCAACAGGTGTGAGCGCGGCGTCGGCCTCTGGCAGGGCTGTTTCGTCCGGGTGCCTGTTGAAGTGCCCAGCCAGCGGCCCGGTTTTTTAGAGGGGAACGTGGCCCGGCAGAGGGCACAAAAGGGCGGGCAGCGGCCCGCCTCACCCGCGCGCCCCCCCCCCCGCGCGGCGGCCGGGGGCAATTCAAACCCGCCCGCGTTCGGCGCCCCGGCGGG
>JBGVKB010000075.1:0-25979 GCA_045118955.1 Oscillospiraceae bacterium
CCGGGCGTATGCTGGCGCTGGCCATCATGGCGGGCGCGTACATCGCGCTGGCGGGCGTGGGCGCAGCCTGCGCCGCCGTCACGGTGCAGAGCGCCTCGGTGGCAAAGCTCATCAGCGCCTGCATCTTCCCGGCCGGTCTGGCCATGGTGCTGCTGGCGGGCAGCGAGCTGTTCACCGGCAACTGTATGCTGTCCCTGCCGCTGGCCACCCGGGACATCACCCTGTTCCAGTTGGTGCGAAGCTGGGTGATCGTCTACTTCGGCAACATGATCGGCGCGATGGCGGTGGCGTGGATGGCCAGCGCCAGCCACACCTACGCCCTGTTCGGCGGGGAGTTCGCCCGCAGCGTGGTCAGCACCGCCGCCGCCAAGTGCACCCTGAGCTTCGGGGACGCCTTCCTGCGAGGCATCCTGTGCAATCTGCTGGTCTGCCTTGCGGTGTGGATCAGCTTCGCCGCCAAGGATGTGACCGGCAAGATCGTGGGTCTGTATTTCCCCATCCTGCTGTTCGTGGCCTGCGGCTACGAGCACTGCGTGGCCAATATGTACTACATCCCCGCGGGTATGTTCGTGCTGGGGGACGCCGCCTACGCCGAGGCGGTGAGCGGCCTTGCCGCCCTGCCCACCTGGGGCGGCTTCGCGGCGAACCTGCTGCCGGTCACGCTAGGCAACATCGTGGGCGGCGCGGGTCTGGCGCTGGTGTACTGGTACATTTACCTGAAGGACCGCAAGGAGAGCTGAGCGGCATAAAGCAACACAGCATCGAAAGGAGCGAGCTTGTATGAATGACATTCTGGTGGTCGTGGATATGCAGAAGGACTTCATCGACGGTGCGCTGGGCACCCCCGAGGCGCAGGCCATCCTGCCCGCGGTGGTGGAGTACGCCCGCAGCTTTGAGGGCCAGGTGGTCTTTACCCGGGACACCCACACCGAGGATTACATGAACACCCAGGAGGGCAGCCGCCTGCCGGTGCCCCACTGTGTCAAGGGCACCCCCGGCTGGCAGCTCGCCCCCGCTCTGCAGGCCATCGCCGACGAGGATGCCTGCCCGGTGTTCGACAAGCCCACCTTCGGCAGCACTGCGCTGGCCCACTGGCTGGCGGCGCGGCACGCCGAGACCCCCATCACCCGGGTGGTGCTGGTGGGCCTTTGCACCGACATCTGCGTCATCTCCAACGCGCTGTGCATCAAGGCGGCACTGCCCGAGGTGCCGGTGGCGGTGGTGGAGCGCTGCTGCGCCGGCGTGACCCCCGCCAGCCACGACAACGCGCTGGCCGCCATGAAGATGTGTCAGGTGGACGTGCTGTGATCTGAGTTTCAACCAAAAACGCCGCGGCCGGTGGAAAAGGCCGCGGCGTTTTTTCTTGACAGAATGCTCTACAGGTTGTAGACTATAATTACTCTACAAGATGTAGACTGAAATGGAGGGACGCCCTATGGCAGAGTATCATTTGGCCGAGACCGAGGCCCGCTTTGCGGAGCTGATCTGGTCCAACGAACCCATCCCCTCGCGGGAGCTGGTCAAGCTCAGCGAGCGGGAGCTGGGCTGGAAGAGCACCACCACCTACACGGTGCTGCGCCGCCTGTGCGACCGGGGGCTGTTCTGCAACGAGCAGTCGGTGGTCACCTCGCTGGTCAGCCGGGAGGAGTTCCGGTCAAAGCGCAGCCGCCGCTTTGTGGAGGATGCCTTTGGCGGGTCGCTGCCGGGGTTTCTGGCGGCGTTCATGGGGGGCGAGAGGCTGAGCCGGGCGCAGGCGGAGGAGATCCGCAAGCTCATCGACGACTATGAGGAGGGAGAGCCATGACCTTTGAAAAGCTGCTGACCCAGGTCTTTATCCGGGTGCTGAACCTGAGCCTGATGGGGGCGTTCGTCATTTTGGCGGTGCTGGCGGTGCGGCTCGTGCTGCGGCGCGCGCCCCGCCGGTACAGCCTGTGGCTGTGGGCGGTGGTGTTTTTTCGGCTGGCCTGCCCCATTACCCTGCAGAGCGCGCTGGCGCTGCTGCCGGTGCGGGCCGACCCCATCCCGCAGGACATCGAGTACCATATGCAGCCCGCCATCCACACCGGCGTGACGCTGGTGGACGGCGCGGTAAACAGCCTCCTGCCCGCGGCCACCCCGCAGTTCAGCGCGAACCCTCTGCAGGTCTGGCTCATTTTGGGGGCGTATCTGTGGGCGCTGGTTCTGGCGGGGCTGCTGGTGTGGAGCGCCCTCTCGGCGGTGCGGCTGGCGGTGCGGCTGCGGGGCGCGGCGCAGACCGAGCCGGGGGTGTATGAGACCGAGACCCTGCGCACCCCCTTTGTGTTTGGGCGGCGGGTCTATCTTCCCGCCGACCTGCCCGCGCGGGAGCGGGCGTACATTCTGGAGCACGAGCGCACCCACCTGCGCTGCCATCACCCCGCGGCAAAGGCGGCGGCCTTCCTCATCGCCTGCGTCCACTGGTTCGACCCGCTGGTCTGGCTGGCGTTCCGCCAAATGGTGCGGGACATGGAGATGGCCTGTGACGAGCAGGTGCTGGCCCGCATGGGCGGCGACATCAAAAAGGACTACTGTACCTCGCTGCTGGGCATGGCGGTGGGCGGCCTGGGCGGCACCCCGCTGGCCTTCGGCGAGGGCGGGGTAAAGGAGCGCGTGAAGCACGTTCTGGCGTACAAAACGCCAAAGCAGTGGGTCTGCGCTCTGGCGGCTGTGGCGGCGGTGGCTCTGTGCGTGGGGCTGGCCTTCAGCCGCGCCGCCGAGCCGGTGAGCGCCCGGCCTGACCCGCCCGCCCCCACCGCGACCCCGGCGGCCACCCCGGGCGGCAGCTCTGCCGGTGTGGCGGTGGCCCCCGGCGAGCCGGGCATGGCGGTGTATGAGATCATGGAGTGCACCACCGAGGCGGGCGACCGCTGGCGGCTGACCATGCCGCTGATCAACGGCTGGCAGGTGCGGCCCATCGCGTACAACCTGCCCGATGCCGGTTTGCAGGAGCCTGCCGCCCCCACCGGCGCGGCGGCCGAGCTGCTGAACGCCCGGGGCGAGACGGTGGCCACCGTCTGCTGGGGCACCTTTGACCCGGTCTTGTACGAGGACGTCCCGGAGGAGGACCGCTGGAAGGCCGCCCTGTCCGAGCTGCGGCTGAGCAGCGCGGTCATGTGGTGCAACGAGTACACGGCGGTGAAGCGGGACGCGGACACGGGCATCGAGTGCGCCACCGGCGTGACCTATGTGAACGACTATTACCTGCACCCGGAGCGCTACACCGCCGCCGCACAGGGGCAGACGCTGGAGCAGCCCTCCATCACCGCCTTCCACTGGGAGGGTGGGGTGTATGTGGGCATCGCCTTCGGGGAAGCGGTGTGGGTGTTCGATGAGGAGGGCTTCGACCCGGACGAGGCACTGCGCCGCATGGCACAGGGTCTGAATCTGGAGCGGGTGGGCGGGGCGGTGGCCGCCCCCGCCGCCCCGCTGGTGGAGCTGACCCCCACCGACCCCGCGGCCCTGCGGGACGGCTACGGCGATTGGCTGCGCATCGTAAAGGGTGCCATGCCGGAAAATGAGCTGAGCGCCACCCTGTTCAACACTTCGAAAGGCTTTTGGTGGAGCACGGAGGATGCCTGCGATCTGGAGATGACCTGGACCGGGGAGCAGATCCCCACCGACCTGACCGTGACCGTGAAGCGGGCGGCGGATTTCGCGCAGGTATCCTGCGAGCCGGGTGTGCTCTCCGCCCCGGCAGACCGGGCGCACATCCCCCTGCCCCGGGAGGAGGGGGAGTATGTGGTGTACATCGACGTGGTCTGGGAGAGCGGCATGGCCTACACGCTGGCGGCGCGGCTGACGGTGGGCGGGCAGCCCCCGGTGTGACGGCTTGCGCCCCGCGCCCGAAGAGGGTATACTGGGTTACAGCAAGACTGCCAAAGGAGAGAGACCATGGACGAGTACCGTAGACCGGACGCCGCAGAGACCATCGCGCGGTTCGAGCAGGAAGTGGAGCGGCTGCAGGCCGCGGCCGATGCGGGCGACCCGCAGGCGGCTTACAGTCTGTTCAGACTGCTGGCGGACAGCGAGCAGCTTGACCGGCTGGACGACCCGGTGGCGCTGCTGCGCGCCGCCGCGGACGCCGACCTGACCGAAGCCCAGCTTTTGGCGGGCGAGCTGTATGTGGAGTCCTTTTTCGAGGAGCCGCCCTACGCGGCGGGCTTCTGCATGGACGAGCTGGAGCCGGACGAGGTGGTGGACTGGCTGGAGCAGGCTCTGCCCCGGGACAGCGCCGCCGCCGTGACACTGGTGCAGATCTTCCACCGGGGCTTGGGTGTGCCGCCCAGCGAGGAAGCGGTGGTGGAGTACTGCGCACAGGCGGCAGAGCAGACCTACGAAGGGGACGCCGCCGCCGGGCAGGCGTTCTGCATGGGCGAGCTGGCCCGGCGCTGTGCCGAGGGCGTGGGCACGGCGCAGGATCGGGACGAGGCCGCCCGGCTGTACCGAATGCTGGACAGCTCGGACGATGAGTTTATGTTCCGCTACTACTCGGACGGGGAGGACGTGCCCCGCGCCCCCCGCGCGGCGGTGCAGTGGTGGCTGCGGGATGAGCTGTGGCAGCTCGTCCACCTGCGGCGCACCGAGTACATGGAGCCGAACCCCGGCGGGGAGGAGCGCGCCGACCACCTGCGCTGGCTGACCCGGGACACCGGGAACGACTGGATGGAGCGCTTCGGCAAGCGGGAGCTCTACCGCTGGCTGGAGGATGGGATGCCCGCGTGGATGCGGGACGACCTGAACGATGTGATCGACGGGGAGCGGGTGCGCCTTGTGTACGACGCGGCGCAGAACGGCGATGCCCGCTGCGCCGGGATCCTGCGGACGCTCACCGGGCAGGGGGTGGAGGGCACCGACCGGCTGGAGGAGCTGCAGCCCGATGCCCACGGCATCTTCGACTGGCCGCAGGCATGGTACGAGCAGGCGCTGGAGCGCATTGAGCAGCACCGCGCCCGCAAGAGCGAGGAGCTGCGGTACTACCGGGAGATGGCCTCGATGGAGGATGAAACGCTGGCCGCTCTGTTTGCCGAACACGCAACGGCGGAGACCGACGAGCTGGACCCCGGCGACCTGCTGGGCGGCTACAGCGAGTTTGACGGCTTTGCAGGCTTCGCCGGCCCGGAGGACTTCGGCGGCTTCGGCAGCTTCGGCGGTCTCGATTGACCCGCCCTGAATCAGCAAAAAAGCACCCGACACGGTGAATGTGTCGGGTGCTTTTGGTGTTTTATGGGGTCACACTCAGGCTCAGGCCTCGGTGTGGTCGCCGCCGGTGAGGGCGGTGCTGACGATGTTCAGCTCCTCAAGCTGCTTGGGATCCACCAGATCGGGGCAGCCGCTCATGATCTCGCCGGCGTTCTGAACCTTGGGGAAGGCGATCACATCGCGGATGGAGTCGCGGTTCAGCATCAGCATGACCATGCGGTCCAGACCGTAGGCCATGCCGCCGTGGGGGGGCGCACCGTACTTGTAGGCGTCCATCAGGAAGCCGAAGCACTCGCGGGCGCGCTCCTCGGTGAAGCCCAGCGCCTTGAACATACGCTGCTGCAGCACGGGGTCGTTGACGCGGATGGAGCCGCCGCCCAGCTCAACACCGTTCAGCACGATGTCGTAGGCGATGGCGGTGCAGGCGCCGGGGTCACTCTCCAGCTTGTCGATGCAGTGGGCGTGGGGCATGGTGAACGGATGGTGCATGGCCATCCAGCGGCCCTCCTCCTCGCTGTACTCGAACAGGGGGAACTCGGTCACCCACAGGAAATTGAACTTGCTCTCGTCGATCAGCTCGTACTTCTTGGCCACCAGCAGACGGATCTGACCCAGCGCGGTGCAGGCCTTGACCCAGTTGGCGTCGGCCACCACCAGCAGCACGTCGCCGGTCTCGGCGCCGGCGGCGGCGCGCAGGGCGGCCTTCTCCTCGGCGGTCAGGAACTTCTCAAAGCTGGAGGTCTCGGCGTCGGCGGTCAGGCGGGTGTAGGCCAGACCCTTCACGCCGTAGGCCTTGGCGTCGTTGGTCAGCTTGTCGATGTTCTTGCGGGTCAGCTTGTCGGCCATGCCCTTGCAGTTGATGCAGCGCACGGTGCCGCCGGCCTCCAGCGCGGCCTTGAAGGGCACGAACTCGGTGCCGCGGACGGCCTCGCTCAGGTCGAGGATCTCCAGACCAAAGCGGGTGTCGGGCTTGTCGCTGCCGAAGCGGCTCATGGCCTCCTTCCAGGGCATACGCAGGAAGGGGGTCTGGATCTCCACGTTCAGGACGTCCTTCCACAGCTTCTTCAGCAGGCCCTCGTTCAGGGTCATGATGTCGTTCTCGTCCACAAAGCTCATCTCCAGGTCGATCTGGGTGAACTCGGGCTGACGGTCGGCGCGCAGATCTTCATCGCGGAAGCAGCGGGCGATCTGGAAGTAGCGGTCAAAGCCGGACAGCATCAGAAGCTGCTTGTAGAGCTGAGGGCTCTGGGGCAGGGCGTAGAAGCGGCCGGGCTGCACGCGGCTGGGCACCAGATAATCGCGGGCGCCCTCGGGGGTGGACTTCATCAGGATGGGGGTCTCGATCTCGGTGAAGTGGTTGTCGCAGTAGTAGTTGCGCACGATCTGGCAGATCTTGCTGCGCAGCACCAGAGTCTGATGCAGGCTGTCGCGGCGCAGATCCAGATAGCGGTACTTCAGGCGCAGCTCGTCCTTGACGGTGACCTCGTCGCGGATCTCAAAGGGGGTGGTCTCGGCGGTGCTCAGGATGCGCAGCTCGCTGACGTACAGCTCCACATCGCCGGTGGCGATCTTGGTGGTCTTGGCGTCGCGCTCCCGCAGCAGGCCCTTGGCGATGACCACATACTCGCTGCGCAGGCTCTGGGCCTTGGCAAAGACCTCCCGGTCGGTGCCGTCGTCGAACACCATCTGCAGAATGCCGCTGGTGTCACGCAGGTCGGCAAAAATGATGCCGCCCTTGTCGCGGCACTTGGCGATGGAACCGGCCACCACCATCTCCTGACCGGCGTCGGGCAGGCGCACCTCGCCGCAGTAATGGGTGCGGCGCAGAGTTCCCATGGTTTCCATGTCGATTTCCTTCCTCTCCGGGCGGCAGGCCGTGCCCGCCGCCGCTGTAAAATCATGGGTGCGGGCCGAAAAAGACAGGCCGAACACCCCAAAAGGCTGTGGATAAAAAACATGGCCCCGCACGCGGCGAGGCCATGCTTCCAATATTCTATTATAGTCGCTTTTCAGGGCGATGGCAAGGCGTTTTAAATGGCTTTTCGGGGGTTTTCGCGGGTCAGTTCACGCTCTCCTCGATGAAATAGGGTGTGCCCTCCCGCACGCCCGGCCGGATGCGGGAACCGGTGTCCTCATAGCCAAGGACAAGGTCGATGTCCACCGGCTCGGTGCGGCGGATGGCCGCGGCGAGAAAGTCCGCCGCCTGCCGACTGGCTTCGTCCTGCAGTCCGCCGATGGAGGGCCCGGAGCTGCCGAAGTAGAGGGTCAAAAGCACTGTCTCTCCGTCAAGGTTTTCCGCCCGGATCGCATACTCGAACAACTCCTCAAGATCCCCGCCGGTGGTGAGCGGTTCGCCGAACATTGCCCGGCAGCGCCCAATGGCCAGGATCTGTTCGGGCAGCGGGGCCGCCCAGCCGCACACCGGGCGGATGAGGCTGGTGAGCGGGCCTGGATGGCGGTCAAGTTTTGTGAAGGTGTACATGGCGGCTCCTTTTGAACTCAGCCCATCTCACTCAGCAGGATGCGGTCGCTGTCCAGCGACTTGCCGGCGTTGGCGGCGAAGCGGGCCAGCAGGTCGTCCACCGTCATGCCCGCGCGCTCAGCGCCGCTCACGTCCAGCACGATGCGGCCGGCGTCCATCATCAGGGTGCGGTTGCCCAGCCCCAGCGCGTCCTTCATGTTGTGGGTGATCATCAGGCAGGTGATGCTGCGCTCGGCCACGATGTCCCGGGTCAAAGCCAGCACCTTGTCGGCGGTGGCAGGGTCCAGCGCGGCGGTGTGCTCGTCCAGCAGCAGCAGCTTCGGGGTCACCAGCGTGGCCATCAGCAGGGTCAGCGCCTGCCGCTGGCCGCCCGACAGAAGCCCCACCGGCTGGGTCATCCGATCCTCCAGCCCCATGTCCAGCAGGGCCAGCTTCTCCCGGAAGGCGGCCTTGTCCTGCTTGGTCACCCGGCTGAAGTAGGCGTTGCGTGCCGTGGAGGCGCGCAGGTAGGCCAGCGCCAGATTTTCCTCAATGGTCATGTGGGGGGCGGTGCCGCGCATGGGGTCCTGAAACAGCCGGCCCAGCACGTTGCTGCGGCGGTGCTCCGGCTCAAAGGTGATGTCCCGGCCGTCCAGAATGACCTCGCCCTCGTCCGGCCAGAAGCTGCCGGCGATGGCGCCGAACAGGGTGGACTTGCCCGCGCCGTTGGAGCCGACGATGGTGGCGAAGTCGCCGGGGGCCATGTGCAGGGAAACGTCGTTCAACGCCTTCTTCTCGTTCACGGTGCCCGGGTTGAAGGTCATGCTCACATGATTCAGCTTCAGCATGGTCAGTTCCCTCCTTTGCGGGCGGCGCGGGCCGCGGTCTTGCGCTTGTGGCGGGCGTACAGCACCTTGATCTGGGGGCTGGAGATGGCGATGGCCACGATGAGGGCGCTCACCAGCTTCAGGCACTCGGCGGGCACGTTCATGCGCAGGGCGATGGCCACGATGAAGCGGTAGATGACGCTGCCCAGAATGGCCGCGAACAGCCGCAGGCCCAGCTTCTGCCGGCCCACCAGCGTCTCGCCGATGATCAGGCTGGCCAGCGCGATGGTGACCATGCCCTGACCCAAATTGATGTCGCAGGATTTCTGGTACTGCCCCAGCACCGCGCCCGCCAGCGCGGTGAGCGAGCCGCTGATGCACAGGCCCACGGTGATGGTGTAGGCGGGGTTGATGGAGGAGGCGCGCACCATGTCGGCGTTGTCGCCGGTGGCGCGGATGGACAGACCCAGCCGGGTGCTGAGGAAGAACCGCAGCGCGGCCGCGGCGGCGAGGGTGATGACCGCCGCCACCGTCAGCTTGTACCAGCCGCCGATGACCGGCTCCAGCGCGGCCTTGGCCATGGTGAAGATGGTGTCGCACTTGAACAGGTTCAGGTTGCTGGAGAAGCCCATGGCCGCCAGATTGACCGTGTACAGGCCGGTGTTCACGATGATGCCCGCCAGAATGCTCTCCACCCCCAGACGGGTCTGGAGAAAGGCGGTGAGAAAGCCCGAGCCGACGCCCGCCAGCATGGCGGCGGGCAGTGCCAGCACCGGGTGCCCGGCCAGCGCCACGGTGGAGCCGACCGCGCAGCCGAGGATGAAGCAGTTGTCGGTGGACAGGTCGGCGATGTTCAGCACACTGTAGCTGAGGAACAGCGCCATGGCCACCAGCGCGTAGATGAAGCCAAGCTCCAGCGCGCTCTGCACGATGGCGAGGGTGAAAAAGGACGTCATGGGTTACCTCCTGAAAAACCGGCAAAGGGAACCGAACACGCGCGGTGTCCGGTTCCCGCCGGGGATGGGTCTTAGCTCTGGGTTTTCAACGGGAGAAAGCGGTTTTTGTGGAGAACGCAGGCGCTCAGTCCACGGTGGTGACCACCTCGGCCACCTGATTGGCCATGGTGGAGAACACGCTGTAGTCGATGCCCAGCGCGGCGGCGGTCTCGGTGTTCACGGTGATGATGCCGCCGTCCATGACGTGGAAGGCGGGCAGGGTGCCGCTCATCATGGCCTCCACAGCCATGCCGGCGGTGTAGGCGCCCAGCTCGGTGTAGTTCACGCCGCAGGTGGTGAAGGCGCCGTTGCGCACAAAGCTGTCCGCGCCGGTGTAGTGGGGCACGCCGGCGGCCATCAGGCTCTCGGCGATGGTCAGCTCAGCGGCCATGACCACGTTGTCGGTGGGGGTGAAGATGGCGTCCACCTGATCCAGCATGCTGTTGGTGGCGGCGACGATCTCATCGGTGGTGTTGCCGGTCTTCTCAATGTAGGCGATGCCTGCGGCGTCCAGATACTCCTTGGCCTCGGCGATGGGCTTCTTGCTGTTGTCCTCGGACAGGCTGTACAGCAGGCCGACGGTCTGCAGGTCGGGGTTCTGGGCGGTCATCATGTCCAGAATAAAGGGGGTGTTCAGCGCGTCGGAGGTGCCGGTGACGTTCTCGGCGGTCAGGCCGGCGGTCTCAGGGTCGGACACGGCGGCGAAGATCACCGGGATGTCGGTGCCCTCGGTGGCGTTCTGCATACACTGGGCGGCCAGAGTGGCGATGGGGATGATGGCGTCATAGCCGTCGCTGACCACCTGGGTGCCGATCTGGTTCAGGGTGGTGGGGTCGTTCTGGCCGTTGAACTCGGTGTACTGGATGGTCACGCCCAGCTCGGCAGCCTTGGCCTCCAGCTCGGCCTCGGCGGCCAGACGGATCTCGTCCAGACTGGCGTGGTCGAGCTGCTGCACGATGGCCACGCGGTACACATCGCCGCCGGTCTCACCGGCGGGGGCGGAGGAGGCGGAGCCGCCGCAGGCGGCAGCGGTCAGGGCCAGAACGGCGGACAGGGCGGCGGCGATCAGCTTGTTCATCTTTTTCATGGTCAATACCTCAATTCTTTCTGCATTCAATGCGGCTCGTTGGGATGGTCTGCCCGGCGCTGCGCCGGGGGCGGGCGGTGTGGGTTCACGCCTGCCATCGCCATCGGCGGCCGGTGCAGAAGCGGGGTGCGGGGGCGGAAAGGATCATACAGACGACCTCCTTACTCAAGAGCATATAAAAAAGCCTGCCCTCATACGACGGAACATCGTACAAGGACAGGCTTTGAATCAAATCAAAACACCTGCGGTGCCACCTTGTTTGCCGGGCCTTCGGGCCACAGCCACCTCTCGAAGCGCCAACACGCCTCACACTCTGTAACGGGAGTACCCGTCGGAAGCTACTGACGCAGAGGTCTGCGTGTTCACCCCGCCCTCAGCGATCCATTTGTCTGCCCCGCTCTCTGCCCGTTTCCAGCCTCCGGGCTCTCTGTAAGTGCGCTGTGCAGTTTTATCTTCGCCTCAACGGTTTCTTGTTTGAGCCTATTAAATCATGTTTCGCGGGGTTTGTCAACCGTCAGCTTCAACAAAATGAAGTGGTGAAATTTCGCGGAATTTCTATACCGGGGGACAGCCCCGCCGCTCACAGGCTGGCCAGATAGGCCGCCGGGCCGCTGGCGTACAGGTTGCCGCCGTGGCTGTCCAGAATGACCGTCAGGGGCATATCCTGCACCTCAAGGCGGCGCACCGCCTCACAGCCCAGGTCCTCCCACGCGATGATGTCCAGACGCTCCACGCTGCCGGCCATCAGAGCGCCGGCGCCGCCCAGCGCGGCCAGATACACCGCGCCGTTCTTCACCACCGAGTCCTGCACGGCCTGACTGCGGCCGCCCTTGCCGATCATGGCGGCGAGGCCCAGATCCAGCAGGCGGGGGGCGTAGGCGTCCATGCGGCCGGAGGTGGTGGGGCCTGCCGCGCCGATGACCTGACCCGGGCGCTCGGGGGTGGGGCCGACGTAGTACACGGCCGCGCCCTCCACCGGGAAGGGCAGGGGAGCGCCGGCGTCCAGCAGCTCCATCATGCGCTTGTGGGCGGCGTCACGGGCGGTGTACACCACGCCGGACAGCAGCACCGTGTCGCCGGCCTTCAGGGGGGCGAGGGCCTCTTTGGTGAGGGGGGTGGTCAGTTTGTATTCCATGGTAAGTACCTCACAGTTCGGCGCTGGCGCGGCGGGTGGCGTGGCAGCTCATGTTCACCGCCACGGGCAGGCAGGCCACATGGGTGGGCAGGGTCTCGATGGCGATGCCCAGCGCGGTGGTGCGGCCGCCGAAGCCCTGCGGGCCGATGCCGGTGCGGTTGATGCTCTCCAGCAGCTCGGCCTCCAGCGCGGCGTAGAAGGGGTCGGGGTTGGGGGTGTCCAGCGGGCGCAGCAGCGCCTTCTTGGCCAGCGCGGCGCACTTGTCAAAGCTGCCGCCGATGCCCACGCCCACCACGATGGGCGGGCAGGGGTTGGAGCCGGCCCACTTCACCGTGTCCAGAATGAAATTCTTCACGCCCTCCACGCCGTCGGCGGGCTTGAGCATGGCAAGGCGGCTCATGTTCTCGCTGCCCGCGCCCTTGGGGGCCACGGTGATGGTGCAGCCGTCGCCGGGCACCATGTGCAGGGTCAGAAAGGCGGGGGTGTTGTCCTCGGTGTTCACCCGGCGCAGCGGGTCGCCCACCACGCTTTTGCGCAGGTAGCCCTCGCCGTAGCCCTGCCGCACGCCCTCGTTGACCGCGGCCTCCAGATCGCCGTCGATGTACACCTCCTGCCCCAGCTCGATGAACACGCAGGCCATGCCGGTGTCCTGACAGATGGGCAGCTCCTTGGCGGTGGCCACGTCCAGATTGCCCCGCAGCAGGCTCAGGGTCTGCTTGGCGAGGGGCCACGGCTCGTTTTCAATGGCGGTCTCAAGGGCGGCCTGCACGTCGGCGGGCAGCAGGGTGTTGGCCTGAATGCACAGGGTCGCCACCGTGCGGGTGACGTCGGATGCAGAGATGGTACGCATGGTCGCTCTCCTCCCGTTCTCAGATGCGGGCCACGCCGCTCTCCACGGCGGCCTTGGCCACGGCGGCGCTGACGGCCTCCACCACGCGGGGGTCGAAGGCGCCGGGGATGATGTTCTCGGCGCAGCGCTCCTCGTCGGTGATGATGCCGGCGATGGCGTAGGCGGCGGCCACCTTCATCTCGTTGTTGATGTCCCGGGCGCGCACGCTCAGGGCACCCTTGAACACGCCGGGGAAGGCCAGCACGTTGTTGATCTGGTTGGGGAAATCGCTGCGGCCGGTGCCGATGACCGCCACGCCGGCGGCCTTGGCGGCGTCGGGCATGATCTCGGGGTTGGGGTTGGCCATGGCGAACACGATGGCGCCCTCGGCCATGGTGGCGGCCAGCTCAGGGCTGAGCGCACCGGCCACGCTGGTGCCGATGAACACATCCGCGCCCTTGATGGCCTCGGCCAGACCGCCGGTCAGCTTGCGGGGGTTGGTGACGGTGGCCAGCCATGCCTTGTGGTCGGCCAGACCGGCGGGGCGGCCCTCGTACAGGATGCCGTGCTCGTCCACCGCGGTGATGTCGGTGGCGCCCGCGGCCTGCAGCATCTTGATGATGGCGGTGCCGGCGGCGCCGGGGCCGTTGTGGACGATCTTCACGTCGGCGATGTTCTTGCCCACCACCTTCAGGGCGTTGATGAGGGCGGCGGTGACCACGATGCCGGTGCCGTGCTGGTCGTCGTGGAACACGGGGATCTCCAGCTTCTCCTCCAGAATGCGCTCGATCTCAAAGCACTCGGGGCTGCGGATGTCCTCCAGATTGATGCCGCCGAAGCTGGGGGCGATCATCTCCACCGCGCGGATGACCTCGGCGGGGTCTTTGGTGTCCAGACAGATGGGCACCGCGTTCACGCCGCCGAACTCTTTAAACAGCACACACTTGCCCTCCATGACCGGCAGGCCGGCCTCGGCGCCGATGTCGCCCAGACCCAGCACGGCGGTGCCGTTGGTGACCACGGCCACCATGTTGCCCTTGGTGGTGTAGGTGTACACCGTGGCGGGGTCCTTCACGATCTGGCGGCAAGGCTCGGCCACGCCGGGGGTGTAGGCGGTGGACAGGTCGTCCCGGGTCTTGACGGGCACCTTGCTGATGACCTCCAGCTTGCCCTGATTGGCGGCGTGCAGCTCCAGTGCGGCTTTATTGTAATCCATGGCAATTTCTCCTTTTCTGCGGTGGGCTTGAAAAACCCGGCGGGTGGCCGGGGCCGATTCGTTCTTACCTCTCATTATAGCGGATGCGGCGGGCATTTTCCATCATTCGAGGGGTCGGCGGGGATGATTTTGTGTGATTTCGGGGAAATTTTTGAGATATTTGTTGTTTCACCTTAAAATAGGTGTATAATAGATTCGTTTATTCGGCCGGGCGCAGCCCGGTATAAGGAGGAGCTATTTTGAAAAAGACTTTGATCCGGCTGGGCTGCCTGTGTGTGTGCCTGGCTCTGACCCTGAGCATGGTCGCCTGCGGCGGTGCCGCTTCTTCCAGCGAGGCTGCTTCCGATGTGGCCATCGAGGACAACAGCGCCATCTACAGCCCCCATCTGCAGGACAACGGCCTGATGAAGGACGTGACCGTCACCGATCTGGTCACTCTGGGCGAGTACAAGGGCGTGACCGTTCCCGCCGAGGAGTGGCAGGTCACCGACGAGGAGCTGACCGCTGAGCTGGACTACATCATGAGCCAGTTCGGTTCCTATGAGCAGATCACCGACCGCGCGGTCGCGGACGGCGATTACGTCAACATCGACTACGTTGGCAGCATCGACGGCGAGGAGTTCGCCGGCGGCAACACCAACGGCTCCGGCGCGATGGTCACTGCCGGCAGCGCCGAGTACATCGACGACTTCCTGACCCAGATCATCGGCCACAAGCCCGGCGAGACCGTCAACGTGGAGGTCACCTTCCCCGAGCCCTACGACAACAACCCCGATCTGGCCGGCAAGGACGCCCTGTTCGTCACCACCATCAACTACATTCAGGGTGAGTGGATCGTCCCCGAGCTGAACGATGCCTTCGTCAAGGAGAACCTGCCCAACTACGGCACCGCCGAGGAGATGCGCGAGACCATCCGCACCGGCCTGCAGGACACCAAGGCTGAGAACTGCGCTCTGAATCTGGCCTACGAGAACGCTACCTTCGCTGAGGAGCTGCCTGAGGCCCAGCTGGAGGCCCTGAACGCCATCGCCACCGAGGAGCTGGAGATGCAGATCGCCCAGTACGTCATGTACGGCATCGACCGCGACACCTTTATTCAGATGTCCGGCTACGCCAGCGAGGAGGCCATGATGCAGGCCATCGCCGCCCAGAGCGAGCTGAACCTGAAGACCCAGCTGGTCTTCCAGGCCATCGCCGAGGCCGAGGGTCTGGAGGCGGATGACGCCGCCATCGAGAACTACTTCACCGAGTTCGCCCCCACCGTGGACCCCGACGAGGCCATGACCTTCTACGGCCGCGGCTACGTGGCGCAGGCGGTTCTGATGAACCTGTCCATGGATCTGGTGGCTGAGAACGCCGTGCGCGGCTGAGCCTGACCCCAGACAAGCAAACCTGAAAAGACCGCCCCTTCCGGCTTTGGAAGGGGCGGTCTTTTGTCGTTTTTGGACGCTTGGGGCGCGCTTACTCGCAGTTCCCCTCGCGGCTCACCCGCAGACTCTCCAGCGTTTCCAGATCGTAGGGGGTGTTCTGGTAGACGTAGTAGTTCAGCCAGTTGGTGTACAGCAGGTGGGCGTGGGAGCGCCAGCGGAACAGCGGCTCCTGAGAGGGATCGTCGTTGGGGTAGTAGTTCTTGGGCACGGCGATGTCCAGACCCTTGTTCACGTCCCGGCGGTACTCGCTGTCCAGCGTCAGCTTGTCGTACTCGGGGTGGCCGGTGACGAAGATCTGACGGCCGGAGTCGGTGCCCAGAATGAAGGGGCCGGCCTCGGGGCTGTCGGCCAGGATGCGCAGGGCGGGGCAGGCGTCCACGTCCTCCCGCAGGATGCCGGTGTGGCGGCTGTGGGGGGCGTAGAACACCTCGTCAAAGCCGCGCATCAGCGGGTTGGCAGGGCGGGTGACCCGATGCTCGAACACGCCGAACATCTTCTGGGGCAGCAGCTCCTTGCGCACGCCGAAGTGGTAGTACAGGGCGGCCTGCGCGCCCCAGCAGACGTGCAGGGTGGAGTACACGTTGGTCTTGGTGAACTCCATGATGCGGCACAGCTCGGGCCAGTAGTCCACCTGCTCGAAGTCCATGGTCTCCACCGGCGCGCCGGTGATGATCATGCCGTCGTACCGCTGGTCGCGGATCTCATCAAAGGTGGTGTAGAAGGCATCCAGATGCTGGGCGGACACATGGCTGGCGGCATGGCTGGCCGTCTGCAAAAAGGTCAGATGCACCTGCAGCGGGCTGTTGGCCAGCAGCCGGGCAAGCTGGGTCTCGGTGACGATCTTGGTGGGCATCAGGTTCAAAACCAGAATGCGCAGGGGACGGATGTGCTGGCTCTCGGCCCGCTCGCGGTGCATGACGAAGACGTTCTCCTCGCCCAGCGCGGTATAGGCCGGCAGCGTTTTGGGGATGATAAGAGGCATGGTGGCCTCCCTCCTTTGCTGGGGATTTGGGTCAGACGTTCTCCAGAGCCTGTGCCAGATCGGCGATCAGGTCCTCGGCGGCCTCCAGACCGCAGGACAGGCGCACCAGATCGGGGCCGACGCCGGCGGCCACAAGCTGCTCGTCGTTCATCTGGCGATGGGTGGCGCTGGCGGGGTGCAGGCAGCAGGAGCGGGCGTCCGCCACATGGGTCTCGATGGCGGCGATCTTCAGATGCTTCATGAAGGTCTCCGCTGCGGCGCGGCCGCCCTTCACGCCGAAGCTGACCACACCGCAGCTTCCGTTGGGCAGGTACTTCTGCGCCAGATCGTAATATTTGTTGCCGGGCAGGCCGCTGTAGTTCACCCAACTGATCTTGGGGTGGTTCTGCAGAAACTCGGCCACCGCCTGACCGTTGGCGCAGTGGCGGGCCATGCGCACATGCAGGCTCTCGAGGCCCAGATTCAGCAGGAAGGCGTGCTGGGGGCTTTGGATGGAGCCGAAGTCGCGCATGAGCTGGGCGGTGGCCTTGGTGATGAACGCGCCGCCCAGACCGAAGCGCTCGGTGTAGGTCACGCCGTGGTAGCTGTCGTCGGGGGTGCACAGGCCGGGGAACTTGTCCGCGTGGGCAGTCCAGTCAAACTTGCCGCTGTCCACGATGCAGCCGCCCACCGCCGCGCCGTGGCCGTCCATGTACTTGGTGGTGGAGTGGGTGACGATGTCCGCGCCCCACTCGAAGGGACGGCAGTTCACCGGGGTGGCGAAGGTGTTGTCGATGATCAGGGGCACGCCGTGGGCGTGGGCCGCCTTGGCGAACTTCTCGATGTCCAGAATGGTCAGGGCGGGGTTGGCGATGGTCTCGCCGAACACGGCCTTGGTGTTGGGGCGGAAGGCGGCGTTCAGCTCCTCCTCGGTGCAGTCGGGGTCGATGAAGGTGAACTCGATGCCCATCTTCTTCATGGTCACCGAGAACAGGTTGAAGGTGCCGCCGTAGATGGCGGTGCTGGCCACCACATGGTCGCCGCAGGTGGCGATGTTGAACACGGCGTAGAAGTTGGCCGCCTGACCGCTGCTGGTCAGCATGGCGGCGGTGCCGCCCTCCAGCTCGCAGATCTTGGCCGCAACGTAGTCGTTGGTGGGGTTCTGCAGGCGGGTGTAGAAGTAGCCGTTGGCTTCCAGATCGAACAGCTTGCCCATGTCCTCACTGGTGGCGTATTTGAAGGTGGTGCTCTGAACGATGGGGATCTGGCGGGGTTCGCCGTTGCCAGGGGTGTAGCCGCCCTGGACGCAGATGGTGTCTCTGTTCATGGAAGTCTCTCCTTTGCCGGTAGAATATTAAAAATGTATAAAACACAAGCGGTAAATACGTCATTATCATACCGCGATGAGGCGGCGAGGTCAAGACGATTTGCTGAATAAAAGCGGTGAAGCACGTTCAGTGCGGTCGGGGCGGGCTGTGCCTGAGGCGGCGGTACACCAGTACCGCGCTGACCACGTCGGTGACGAAAAACAGATGGAGCAGACCGTGCTTGAATGCGTATCGCGCGGGGACAAGCCCTTTCCGCGCCGCCTGTGTCAGCGCGCACAGCCCGCAGGAGGAGGTGGTGAGCAGGAGCAGCAGATCCGCGAGAAAGAGCAGCGTCACCGCCGCGGGGGCGAGAAGGGTGAGCGCCGGCACCACCGCGCTGAGCAGAAGCAAAACCCCCACCGCGAATACACCCAGATAAAATGGGATGTGGCACAGCTTGAGCGCCATACACCAGAACGACAGCCTGCGCACATCCCCCCGGCTGCGGAGCGCCCACAGAACAACGGCCAGATGCAGCGGCAGGGTGAGCGCCGCATAGACCGGGTAAAAGGCCGAGAAAAAGCCCTCGGAGCGGATGCCCAGCGCGGCGGGCAGCAAACCCAGATAGGGCCACACCGCACAGAGCGGCAGGATGGGGATGCGCATTTTGGAAGCCTCCTTGCGTGTGAGCCGGTTCGGACAAGACCAGTATAGCACAGGACAGGGCTTGCCGGCACGGCCCAATTGTGAACAGTCCGAGAATTTTTACCCGCCGCGGTTGACATCCGGGAATGGCTGAGCTAAAATATTAGCAGTCGAAGAGATAGAGTGCTAAAATACCGTGGGAGACCTCAGTGGCTGCCCAAAAACCGCTGCGCCCGGTGGAAAAAACGCCGATGCAGCGGGGGAGCGGGGGCGCAAGAGGCTCTCGGGGATGCGAATCAGCACTGTGACGCTTTGACTGCTTGTAAGGAAAACCAACGCGGGCCGACCGCCCGCACACCAAGGAGGGGTGCTGAACCATGAACACGAACCAATTCACTCAAAAGACGCTGGAGGCGTTGCAGAGCGCCCAGAGCCTTGCCATTGAACATCAGAACCAGTCGCTGGAGCCGGAGCACATTCTGGCGGCGCTGGCGGCACAGGAGAACGGCTTTATCCCGCAGGTGCTCAAGCACATGGGGGTGGACGCCGCCGCCTTTGCCGCCGCCGCCGAGGAGAAGGTGGCCCTGCTGCCCCGGGTGAGCGGCAGCGGCCGCGACCCGGAGAAGATCTACATCGGCCAGGCCGCCGACCGGGCGCTCAGCGAGGCCGCCAAGCAGGCCGCCGCCATGAAGGACGAGTACATCAGTGTGGAGCACGTCTTTTTGGGCATTCTGGAGCAGCCGTCCCCCGCCGCGAAGGAGCTGCTGCGGGCCTTCGGCGTGAACAAAAACGACTTCCTTACCCGGCTGGCGGCGCTGCGGGGCAGCCAGCGGGTGACCAGCGACCATCCCGAGGACACCTACGACGTGCTGAACAAGTACGGTCAGGAGCTGGTGGGGCTGGCGCGGCAGAACAAGCTGGATCCGGTCATCGGGCGGGATCAGGAGATCCGCAACGTGATCCGCATCCTGAGCCGCAAGCGCAAGAACAACCCCTGCCTGATCGGCGAGCCGGGCGTGGGCAAGACCGCCATCGCCGAGGGGCTGGCCCAGCGCATCGTCCGGGGCGACGTGCCCGAGAACCTGAAGGACCGCAAGGTGTTCAGTCTGGACATGGGCGCGCTGGTGGCGGGCGCCAAGTACCGGGGCGAGTTTGAGGAGCGGCTCAAGAGCGTGCTGAACGAGGTGAAAAAGAGCGATGGACAGATCATTCTGTTCATCGACGAGCTGCACACCATCGTGGGCGCGGGCAAGACCGACGGCGCCATGGACGCGGGCAACCTGCTCAAGCCCCTGCTGGCGCGGGGCGAGCTGCACTGCATCGGCGCCACCACGCTGGACGAGTACCGCCGATACATCGAGAAGGACCCGGCGCTGGAGCGCCGCTTCCAGCCGGTGCAGGTGGATGAGCCTTCGGTGGAGGACACCATCTCCATCCTGCGGGGCCTGAAGGAACGGTACGAGGTGTTCCACGGGGTGAAGATCCAGGACGGTGCGCTCATCGCGGCGGCCACCCTGTCCGACCGCTACATCAGCGACCGCTTTTTGCCGGACAAAGCCATCGATCTGGTGGACGAGGCCTGCGCCATGATCAAGACCGAGCTGGATTCCATGCCCGCCGAGCTGGACGATCTGCGCCGGGACATCCTGCAGCGGGAGATCGAGGAGACCGCCCTGAAGCTGGAGGAGGATGCCCCCAGCAAGGAGCGGCTGGCCGCCCTGCAGAAGGAGCTGGCCGAGATGCGGGACACCTTCAACACCATGAAGGCCCGCTGGGAGAACGAGAAGAACGCCATCGGCAGGGTGCAGGAGCTGCGCGCCCGGATCGAGCAGGCCAAGGGCGCGCTGGAGCAGGCCACCCGCACCGGCGACTATGCCAAGGCGGGCGAGCTGCAGTACGGCACCCTGCCCAAGCTGGAGGCCGAGCTGGCCGAGCAGGAAAAGCTGGCCGAGACCGCCCAGAACCATCAGGACACCCTGCTGCGGGATCGGGTCACCGAGGAGGAGATCGCCCGCATCGTGGCCCGCTGGACCGGCATCCCGGTGGAGAAGCTGGTGGAGGGCGAGCGGGAGAAGCTGCTGGCGCTGGAGAGCATCCTGCACAAGCGGGTCATCGGTCAGGACGAGGCGGTGACCAAGGTGAGCGAGGCCATCCTGCGCAGCCGCGCAGGCATCGCCGACCCTCACCGCCCCATCGGCAGCTTTTTGTTCCTCGGCCCCACCGGCGTGGGCAAGACCGAGCTGGCCAAGGCGCTGGCCCAGTGCCTGTTCGACGATGAGAAGAATCTGATCCGCATCGACATGAGCGAATATATGGAGAAGTTCAGCGTCAGCCGCCTGATCGGCGCGCCTCCGGGCTATGTGGGCTACGAGGAGGGCGGTCAGCTCACCGAGGCGGTGCGCCGCAAGCCCTACAGCGTGGTGCTGTTCGACGAGGTGGAAAAGGCCCACCCCGACGTGTTCAACATCCTGCTGCAGGTGCTGGACGACGGGCGCATCACCGACAGCCAGGGCCGCACGGTGGACTTCAAGAACACCATCCTCATCCTGACCTCCAATCTGGGCAGCGACGTGATCCTGAGCGATCTGGAGGACAGCCGCGCCGCCGGCCGCAACGAGCTGAGCGAGGCGGGCCGCCGTCAGGTGGAGGCTCTGCTCAAGACCAAGTTCCGCCCCGAGTTTTTGAACCGTCTGGACGAGACGGTCATCTACAAGAGCCTGACGCGGGGCGAGATCGCGGGCATCGTGGAGCTGCTGCTGGGCGACCTGCGCCGCCGCCTGGCCGACAAGCAGATGGGGCTGACCGTCACCGACGAGGCGCGGGACTTCCTCATTGAGGAGGGCTACGACCCCATCTACGGCGCGCGCCCCCTGAAGCGGTTCATTCAGAGCCGGGTGGAGACCCTCATCGCCAAGGAGCTGATCCGGGGCAGCCGCCCGGCGGGCAGCACCATCACGGTGGATCTGCGGGAGGGCAAGCTGGCCCTGCGCTGAGCCGAAGCAAACCACACATAAAAAACACGCGCCCGGCGGGGGAGACCCGGCCGGGCGCGTGCTGTTTATTCAAGGTCCTGGATGCGGGAGCGGTCGTACTCGCTGCTCGGCCGGCCGCGCGCCTGCTTTTTGCGCAGATGGCTGCGGCAGGCGGCGTGGATGGCGAAGTGGATGAGGGCGGGCCAGACCGAGATCAGCACCGACTGGAACAGGGTGGTGAGGACGCTCAGCGGGTCGCCCACCGCCGCCACGCTCAGGACGAACAGCAGCGGCAGACCCAGCCACAGGATGGGCTGCACCAGACCCGGCCATTTGGCCTCGCGGGTGGACAGGAAGATCTGCAGGGCGATGCTCAGCACCGCAAACAGAAGCAGAAACAGCAGAGTGGTGATGACTCGCGACATGGTCAGCCCTCCTTTTGGCGCTTGTAAGCCTGAATGAGCAGCTTGGCGGTGTCGAAGTCCAGCTTGTCCTCCATTGCGAGCTGCTTCACAAGGCCGATGTAGGGGTCGGCGTCCGCCTGCTCCGCCAGACGGATCTTCTGGATGAGCCGATCCAGCCGCAGGCGCACCGTGGGGTAGGTGACCCCGTACTGGGCGGCCATCTCCTTCAGCGAGCCGGATGCCAGCAGGAACTTTTTGATGAACACCAGCTCCTCCTCCTCCAGTCGGCTCAGCCACGCGGGGAGCATCTCAGCGGCCATACCGCACCCCTCCTTTTTGTGAGAAATATCTTGTGATTTGAATATATCATAGAATAAAATTAAAATCAAGCTTTAATTTTATTAAAATTCGGGGACAAAAAAGCGCCGGGACGGCTCGGTGCGGAGCGCGGCCCGGCGCGGGGGTCAGACGGTGTAACGGAGGGTAAGTCCCTCGGGGAAGGTGCCGTCCTTCAGCACCTTGCGGTTCGCCCAGCGCCGCCGCCCGCCCCGCAGGGTCACGCCGGTGAGGGCGGGGGCGGACTGCAGCACGTAGCCCTCGTACTCCCGCACGGTGGCGGGCAGGGTCAGGTGGGTCAGGGCGGCACAGCCGCCGAACAGCAGCGGGCGCAGTACGGTCACCCCCTCCGGGATGGTCAGCTCCCGCAGGGAGGCGCAGCCCATAAACGCCCCAAAGCCCAGCCACTCCATCGCGGGCGGCAGCCGAAGCTCCTCCAGTCCGGCGCAGTTCACAAAGGCCATGTCGCCCACCCGACGCAGGCTGTCGGGGCAGGTCACCCGGCGCAGGGCGGCGCAGTGGTCAAAGGCGTGGGGCGCCAGCTCCTCCACCCCCTCGGGCACGGTGAACTCCTCCGCGCCCCGCCCCGGCAGGCAGCGCAGAAGGGTGCGCCCATCCCGGGTGTAGAGCGCCCCGTCCCGCACCTCGTACCGGACGGAGGACATGGGCAGGGCGATCTCCTCCAGCGCGGGGCAGTTCTCGAACCGGGCGTATAGCTGGGTGCAGCGGCCAAGCTCCACCCTCCGCAGGGCGGCACAGTCCCGGAAGCTCTCCTTCGGCAGCTCGGGCAGGTCGGCGGGCAGGCGAACCTGCTCCAGCCTGTCCCAGCCGGCGAACCGGCAGAGGGGCAGCCGGCGGCAGCCGTCGGGCAGATGCAGCGCGGCGATGGGGGCGCGGCGGGGCAGTCCCCGCAGGTCGGTCACCCCGTCCGGCACCCGGTAGCTCCGGGCGGCGCGGGCGGCGGGGTAGAGCATCAGGCGGGTCATGTCCCGGCTGTACAGCACCCCGTCCACCGCGGCGAAGTGGGGCGCGTCCGCCGGGATGGTCACGGTGCGCAGGGCGCGGCAGAGGTCGAACGCCTGCGGGGACAGGGTCTCCAGCCCGGCGGGAAGAGCCAGCTCCTCCAGATGGCGGGCTTGGACTTGCTCGTTCACCACCCGCACCGTGTTCGGCAGGCGGAACGCCCGGTCGGGTCGCTCGGGGGGATACAGCACCAGTGTGGTCTTGTCCCGGTCGTACAGCACTCCGTCCTCGGCGGTGAAGTGGGGATTGCCCTTCTCCACCCGCAGCGCCTGCAGGGCGGGGCCGCCCAGCAGCGGGTCCAGCTCCTCCAGCCCGGCGGGCAGGGTCAGCTCCCGCAGGGCGGTGCAGTCGGCCAGCGCGCCGCCGCAGATGACCCGCAGCCGGGCGGGCAGGTGCAGGGTGTGCAGGCTGCTGCACCCGGACAGGGCGGAGAAGGCCAGCACCTCGATCCCATCGGGCAGGGTCAGCTCGGTGAGGGCGGAGCAGAGGGCAAAGGCAAATGCGTCCACGCTGCGCACCGAGTCGGGCAGATGCACCCGCTCCAGACTGCGGCAGCCGGCAAAGGCCATGTCGCCGATGTCCAGCAGGCCGTCGGGCAGGGTGATCTCCCGCACCCGGTCGTTGAACACGCTGGGTCTGCCCTTGAAGGGGGTGGTGCGCTCGCCCCGGAAATACAGCTCCCGCACCGGCAGCCCCTCCAGCTCGGCGGGCACGGCCACCCGCTCGGCGTCCCCCAGATATTTGAGGATGCTGATGTACCGCGGCCCCTCCGGGCTGCCGCGGCGGCCGCCGTACCGCACGGCGTAGCGCCAGTCGCCGTTCTCGCGGATCGGCTCATCCAGACTCAAAAAATCAATGCGGCAGCGAGATGGCTCCATTCGCATCGCCTCCTTATTTATAAAATGTGCGTGGGTGTATGCGGTTGTCAAGGTCCCTGCATCGAACAGCCCGTCTATCGCCCGGCGGGGGCTGTTGTCGGCTGCGCATAACCCCCGCGGGCGGGGCGCATACTGAAAGGCAAAGGGGGTGCGGACATGAAGGGGCAGACAGGCCGATGGCAGGTCCTGGCGGCGGGCGCGGCCATTCAGATCCTCACCGGCATCCCGGCGGCGTGGGGGGCCTTCCAGCAGCCGGTGATGGAGGAGTACGGCTTCACCCGGGAGCAGTGCGGCTTTTTCTTCAGCCTGACCATCGCCTGCTACGGGGTGGGGTGCGTGCTGGGCGGGTATCTGCAGGACGCGAAAGGCCCCCGCACCGCCGGGCTGTGGGGCGCGGGGCTGACCGTGGCCGGGTTCTGCGGGGCGGCCTGTGTGCCGGGCGGCGCGGCGGGGCTGTTCCGGCTGGGGTTCAGCCTGCCGGTGGGGGTGGGCACCGCCTTCCTCACCCCTGCTGTGATGAGCTGCGCCCAAAAGTGGTACCCCGACCGCAAAGGGCTGGCCACCGGGGTCACCGGGGTGGCGGCGGGCTTCAGCGGCGGGTTCCTCACCCTGCTGGTGCGGTGGGCCGGCGGGCGGTGGGGCATCCGGGGGGTGTTCGGGCTGCTGGCGGCGCTGAGCGCGGCGGTGTGCGGGGGCGGCAGCCTTCTGCTTGTCGACCCGCCGCCCCCCAAACCCCGCCCGGAGGAGCAGGGCCGCCGCTTCAAACAGCCGCCCCTCGACCTGCCCCCGGCGCGGATGCTGCGCACCCGGGACTACCGCCTCATCGTCGGGTCGGCGGCGCTGGCCACCCCGGCGGTGCTGCTGTTCAGCCCCATCGTGGTGCAGCTCGGGCAGGAGCGGGGGCTGAGCGAGGGCGCGGCGCACCTGTCGGTGGTGCTGGGCAGCGTGGGCAGCGCCGCCGGCCGGCTGCTGATGCCTGTGGTCAGCGACCGGGTGGGCCGCCGCACCGCGGACCTGTGGCTGTTCGGCGGGCTGTCGGGGCTGTCGGTGCTGTTCGCCTTTGCCCGGGGCGGCTGGGTGGTGGCCTGCTACGCGGCGCTGACCTTTTGCTATTCCGGGTCGGCCGCGCTGCTCCCCGCGCTGGGCACCGACCGGTTTGGTCTGCCCCACGCGGGGGTGAACTACGGCTTTCTGGCGCTGGGCATGAGCGCGGGCAGCCTTGCCTTCCCGCTGCTGGCGCGGGTTTTGGAGCCCCCCGCCGCCCGCCACTGGCTGGCCGCCGCTGCGGCGGCAGGGGGCGCGGCGTGCATTGCCCGGCTCAGCCCGCCGCAACAAACGCCAAAAGCCAAAGGTCCGGGCAAAACACCGTGAAGCGTTTGCCCGGACCTTTGGCCGTGTGCAATCAAAAATCAGGAAACTGTGGAAACGGGTCCCCACACCTGTCTCCACCGACGCAGCGGGAAACGGAGTACCCGAAGCACCACTATTACTATAACAGGAACAAGCCTGTGGCGCAACAGATTTTTGTTGCACCAATTTGTACAATTTGTCAAAAAATCTGTACGTTCGTTGTTATATCGGCGAAAAAAGCCGTCAAAAGCGCACGACAGTCGGATTTTTTTACCCGAAGGGGCAAAACACCTTGAAAAAGGGGGCACGCCCTCTTATAATAAAGAGTGGATTGATAAAGGTGTATCAAACTTTACTCATCCGCCTGGCAAACATCAAAGTAAAGGAGAGTACTATTATGACCTATTCTCATGAAGTAGAGCGTATGTGTCCTCTGACCAAGGGCCCCCACCACGGGCCCGCTCCCATCCCTGAGGAGGGCAGCTGGGTCAAGGCATACCAGATCGAGGATATCAGCGGTTACACCCACGGTGTGGGCTGGTGCGCCCCTCAGCAGGGCACCTGCAAGCTGAGCCTGAACGTGAAGAAGGGCATCATCGAGGAGGCTCTGGTGGAGACCATCGGCTGCTCCGGTATGACCCATTCCGCCGCCATGGCCGGCGAGATCCTGCCCGGCAAGACCATTCTGGAGGCTCTGAACACCGACCTGGTGTGTGACGCCATCAACGTTGCCATGCGCGAGCTGTTCCTGCAGATCGTCTACGGCCGCACCCAGACCGCTTTCTCTGAGGACGGCCTGCCCGTCGGCGCCGGCCTGGAAGACCTGGGCAAGGGTCTGCGTTCCATGACCGGTACCATCTTCTCCACCAAGGCGAAGGGCGTCCGTTATCTGGAGCTGACCGAGGG
>JBGVKB010000076.1:0-13183 GCA_045118955.1 Oscillospiraceae bacterium
CAAACGGCAGGTCGTACTTCTCAGCGAATTTTTTGTGGGACGCCACCGAGTCCTTGCTCACGCCGATCACCACCGTGTCCGCGGCGCAAAAGCCCTCATATGCCCCGGCGAAGGCGCAGGCCTGCCGGGTGCATCCGGGGGTGTTGTCCTTGGGGTAAAAGTACAGAACGACCTTTTTGCCCAGATGATCCGACAGGCGCACGGTGCGCCCGTGCTGGTCCTGCAGGGCGAAGTCCGGGGCTTTGGTACCGATTTGAAGCATGGGGAGCCTCCTTTTCAGTGTGTTTTATTTTATATGTATTTGACAAGTGTTGGACGCGGGCCTCCCTTTTTACTTTTGGACTGACGATATTCAACTCTGTCAGTTTCATCAAGCATTGATGCGAACCGAGAAATATGATAAGGTTACAAATAGATAAACTTGAAGGGGTGTAGTTATGTATATATGCGATGATACTGTATGCGATCCATGTTGTGATTTTTGTTGGTATTGTATTCACGATAAAAATGGTGTGCCTATTTTGTGCGTAAACAATAGATCTAGTTTTGATGATGGGATTGGCTATTGTGATGACTTTAAATGTAGTTTACACGAGCCTAAACCTCACGATTTGGATTGAACAATAATGACAATTTCTAATCTGTCACACATACAAAATTCAGTTTGTCGTTCTGCTGCTGTGCATAAAGCCTTTTCTCCGTTATTTTGACGGAGGGAAGTTTGCTATATGCCTAAATCAGTCCAAAAGGTAAAAGGGAGACGCGGGCGGCGGGCCTATGCCGCGCTTTCGCGCCCGAAACACAGCGGCAGGCGCCGGATCGCCCGATCCCACGCCTGCCGCGCTCGTTTTCTTATCCGCGCTCAGTGCCCGAGGGGCTGCACGTCCTTGTCCTCGCTGCGGCGGCGGTACTCGTGCCCGTGGGGCGCGCCCTCGTACACCCGCTCACCGTCCCGGTAGGCGCACAGGGCGGTGAAGGGCAGCTCCGCCCAGTCCTCCCCGCCCAGCGGGGTGGTGGCCAGGAACACCGCGTCCCCCTGCCGCCTGCTGTAAAGCGAGCTTGCGTAGTTGGTGTGGGCGTACAGCAGCTCGCCGTCCCAGATCAGCAGGTTCAGCTTGTTGCCCCGCGCCATGTCCGCCACCTGCTCATCCAGCAGGGCGCAGCGCTCCGGCGCGGTCAGCGCCCGACCCAGCGCCTGCTGGCGGCGGTCGATGCAGTCCATTAAGTAGTGCAGGATGCGCTCGCTGTCGGTCTGCCCCTTCTGCACCGCCCGGTAAGGCTCGTGGGCGGGGTAGTGGAAGATGGTGCCGTTGTGCGCCAGCGTCCAGCAGCGGCCGCTGTTGTCCCAGCCCACAAAGGGGTGGCAGTTGTCGTACTCGGTGGAGCCGACCGTGGCCAGCCGGATGTGGGCGATCATGCTGCGCTCCTCGATCCGGTTGCGCAGCCGCTCCCGCAGGTAATCGCTGTGGATCGCCTGCACCGGCTCCTTTTCCACCGAGACCAGCCCGCCCCGGAACACCGCCATGCCCCAGCCGTTGCCGTGCCGCTCGCTGTGGGAGAAAAACTCCCGCAGCAGGTCGTTCACCGCCGCCGGCTTGCGGGCGCTGACGCCGAACATCTCACACATCTGCTTCCTCCTGCCGCTGTCGGGCCAGTTCCATGCCCTTTTTCACAAAGCCGCCCCCGTAGGCGCGGCGAATTTTCCACGCGTAGCGGTTCTCCGCATCCTCAAATTTTGCCCGCTGGAAGGCCAGCACCTCCCGCAGCTCCTCCGGGAAGTCCCGGTAAAACGCCTCCATGCGCTCCAGCACCTGCAGCGCCGCGTCCGCCACCGGGCAGACCGCGCCGTCCGGCAGCAGGATCTTCACCGTCTTGAGGTCGTAGCGGGCGGCGTTTTTGAAGTTCTGCACCGCCTGCACCTGATCCCGCGCCGCCAGCTTCACGCCGGGCACCGAGGCCAGCCACACCAAAAACATCTGCGCAAACACAAGGTCGCGCGGCTCAAGGCCGCCCGGCACAAGGGGGTTCAGGTCCACCATGCGCAGCTCGATGTGGTCCACCCCCTGCTCCCGCAGGGTATCCAGACGGTTCTGGCCCCGGGGCTTGAGCCGCACCGGGTAGTACAGCTCGGTGGGGAACCGCAGCAGCCCGTCGTCCTCATACCGCTGGATGCTGTCCGCGTAGGCGCGCACATCCGAGTAGTCGAACACCGGGGCAAAGCTGTTCCAGTAGCCCATCTCGCTGCACCGCACCGAGGCCATGCCGGTGAAGGTGTCCCCGTCAAAGGTCCCCTTCTCCACAAAGGAGCTGTCCATCAGGGGGCTGGCGGCGGTCACCGCCACCAGCAGCCAGCCGTAGGCGGCGGCCTGCTCGGCCAGCGCCACATACAGCCGGTCGCGGTAGGCATCAAAGTCGCTCTCGTCGCTGAGAGCAAAGTCCGCCCGCAGCAGCTCCTCCGCGAAGGAGTAGTTCACATGGATGCCCGAAAGGGTCATCTTGTACCGCCCGTAGCGGTCGGACAGATACTCCCGGTAGGCGGTCTTGTCCGCCTGCCCGCCGTAGAACCGCGCGATGGGCACGTCCGCCTCGCTGCGGATGTAGGGCGGGTTGGAGAAGGGCCACAGGTACTCCCGCCGGGGCAGGCGCTTCAGTGCCTGCTGCATCCGGCGGTCGCAGGCGCGCAGGGCGGCCACCGCCTCGGCGGCGCCGGCGCACACCGGGGTGTTGATCTCGGTCTGATTCTCGCAGAAATCCCGCACGATGTGCTCATCGTCGGCAAAGGGGTGGTCGGTCTGGGCCAAAAAGCCCGCCTCGTCCACCCGCAGGCTCTCCCGCTCAAGGCCGAAGCAGCCCTTGAGCAGCAGCGGACGAACGCTCGGATGCTCCGCGTGCAGCACGGTCAGTCACTTCCTTTCGCCTGGATCCAACCGACTCCGTCCGCGTGGCGCAGGATGAAGTCGGCCTGCTCCTCCAGCTCCTGCTTGGAGTCCGCCCACAGCAGATAGATGTGGCTGCCCATGCCGCCGGAGATGGCCTTGGGGGGATCCTTCTCCATCAGGATGTGCCCGCCCAGCGCGGCGCGGATCTCCTCGGGGCTGTGCAGATACTCCACCGCCCCGCCGCGGCCCACATGGGTGACGTAGCGGCGGAACTGATACTCCGGGAAGGAGCGGTTGGCGTTGTACACAAGGCACTCCGCCCACATCTGGTACACGTCCACGTCGTAGGTGTAGTTCATCTTGTCGGGGATGTAGCCGCCAGGGGCGCGCATATTTACCTCAAGGCCCAGGATCTCACCGGCCTCGCCCAGCCCCTCGCGGGCCTCGTCCAGCCGGAAGAACTCAAAGTGGAAGAACCGGTTGCGGGGGGCGAAGGCCGCCACCACCCGGCGGCCCACGTCGTACAGATCCATGGACTGCACCGGCTGGGAGTAGCTCACGTTCTCGCCGCTGCCGTGGAGCATCTCCATGGGGGTCTGCATCATCACCTGACCGGAGCAGAACAGGATGTTGGCGTCCGCGTCGGTGATGCCGTCGAAGGTCTCCACATGGCCGGGCACGAACTCCTCCATGATGAACTGCACGGCGGGCTTTGCGTTGTAGAACGCCCAGAACTCCTCGTCGCAGGTGAGCTTCTCGGTGTTGGAGGCGCCCACGCCGATGTCCGGCTTGACCACCACCGGGTAGCCCACCTGGCGGATGAAGTCCAGACAGCCCTCCGCGTCATAGACCAGATGGAAGCGGGCGGTCTTGACCCCGGCGCGGGCGTAGCCCTTCTTCATCTCGCTCTTGCGCTTGACCGCGTCCAGGTCGGCGGTGTGGAAGCCGGTGGGCACGTTGAAATCGGTGCGCAGGCGGGCCTCCAGCTCCAGCCAGTACTCGTTCTGGCTGTCGATGTAGTCGATGCGCCCGTAGTGGAACACAAAGTAGGCCGCCGCCCGGTAGACCTGCTCGTAGTCCTCCAGGCTGTCCACCCGGTAGTACTCGGTCAGGGCATTGCGGCAGTTGTCGCCGATGCTGTCGTAGGAGGCGTCACCAATGCCCAGCACGTTCACGCCCATGCGCTTCAGACGGTCGCAGAACTGATAAAAATGCAGAGGAAAATGCGGGGAGATAAAGATCACATTCATGGCTGCTCGCTCCTTCTATATTCCGAATTTATGCCCAGAGGAAGTCCATCCAGACCGGGAGCTGATGCTCCCAGCTCGCTTCGTTGTGGCTGCCGCCCTCCTGCCGCAGCAGGTAGGTGCGCGCGCCCTTGGCCTGCACCAGCGCTTCCAGCTTGCGGATGCGGGCCTCCTGCGCCTGCACGTTTTCGGGGCTGTACTCGGCGGTGCCCCAGCTAAAGAAGATGCGGGTGTCCGGGTCGAGGGTGTCCGCGGCGATCTCCTGTTCAAAGGCATCCATGGAGGGGGCCAGCGCCGGGGAGATGACCGCCGCCTTGGAGAACCAGCGGTTGTGCCGCAGCACGGTGTACAGGCTCATCATGCCGCCCATGCTGTAGCCGGCGATGGCGGTGGCCTCACGGAAGGGCCAGGTGCGGTAGTTCGCGTCCACCCAGGGCTTCAGCTCCTTCAGCACCCAGTCCAGCGTCTCCTCGCCGCGGCCCTCGATGGGGCCGTAGATGAAGCTGCGGATGTTGAAGGGGCAGTACTCCTGCACCCGCTGCAGGTCGTCCGCCGCGCAGGCGATGCCCACCACGATGAACTGCTTGCCCCAGCCGTCCAGAAACTCCTTCATGCCCAGACTCTTGCCGAAGGTGGCCTCGCTGTCGTAGAACAGATTGTGGCCGTCGAACATATAGACCACCGGGTAGCGCTCGCCGCTGCGGTCATAGTCGTCGGGCAGGTACAGGTGGATGTACCGGTCCTCGTTCGCCGGGCCATACCGCCGCTTGATCTTTGTCACCATAGAAATCGCTCCTTTTTCTTCGCGGGCCCCTGTGCCGGCGCGGGGCAAAAACAGCAAACGCGCCCGCCTTTCATCTGCCGAAAAGACGAGCGCGTGATCACTTTCGTTCGTCCCGGCGGGGCCGGGATGGGGGCGGGGTGCCCTGCGGCGGCGGGCCGGTGTGCCCCTCATGGCCGCCGGGGACGCTCTGTAAGGAGGCGAACGAAGCGCCCTTTCCTTCACTGCACTATGAAAGTGTATATCGTTGATGCCATTATAAGAAATTTTACCGTGCTTGTCAATCGCGGGCAGAGGGCGCGGCGGGTGCGGGCGGGGAGCAAAACCACCGCCTGCCGACGGATTTCTGGCGTCCGCAGGGGGCAGGGCGGGCGGACTGCCCAGGGCGTGCCCCGCTTGCCAGATGAGGCGGCGGGGGGTATACTTTTATAGTGAAATACGGCGACACAGGGAGGGATTCTCCATGAGCATTCAGGAACAGGTGGGCGCGCGCATCCGGCGCGTCCGCAAAGCACGGGGCATGACCCAGCAGGCGCTGGCCGATGCCATCCACAAGAGCAAGTCGGTGCTGTCCAAATACGAGCTGGGGCAGGCGACCATGGACCTGCCCACCCTGTTTGAGGTGGCCGCCGCCCTTGAGACCGGGGTGGACACCCTGCTGGATACCGCCCAGCCCGCCGCCCACCCGGTGGTGGCCTCGGGGCGCAGCGGGGTGTTCCGGGGGGACAAGCTGTACCTCGCCCTGTGGGTGGGGGAGCTGTGGCGGGGGCTTGTGACCCTGAAGGACCAGCCCGACGGCTCGGTGCTGGCGCACCTGTACATCCAGACCGCCGACTTCACCGACTACAACACCTGCCGCGCCATCTACCGCGGCTCGCTGGTGTGCCACCCCACCAACGCAGTGCTGGTGCTCACCAACCTGACCGACGCCGCCGACATCATCACCATCTCCACCGGCGTGTACCGGGGCACCCAGAACCTCTGCCCCGGGCTGCTCACCCAGTTCAGCTACGTCACCAGCCTGCCCGCCGCCACCCCGGTGCTGCTGTCGGCCATCCCCTTCAACAGCGAGGAGAAGCTGTGCCGGGCATTGACCCCGGACAAAAACGACCTGACCAACCTGAAGCGAGCCAACCTCATCTCCGCCAAATCCTACCTGAAGGACAGCATGGTGTTCGACCAATGACCTCTCCGCCGCCCCGGCCTGACCGGGGCGGCTTCTTTTTAGCCCATTTGTATCACCAAAAGAGATTTTTAGTGAATATTTCTCAAATTTCTCTATCCGCTCCCCTCTGAGCGCGCCGCGCATACATCCAAAGTATCGTCACAGTGGATTTACAAGGCGTAAAATCTCACCGGGTGCGATTTTCCCGATTTGTGGCCTGCCTCGCCGCCGTGCTATCTTGAAGGCAGAAAAGCAACACCGTGCCCCCACAAACACAAATCAGACAAGGAAAGGAGCCAACCCAACATGAAAAAGCCGGTTCTTCTGGTCACGGCCTTCGAGCCGTTTCTGGGGCAGACGCGGAACGCCTCGCAGGAGGCGGTGAGCCGCCTGCCCGACGAGCTGGAGGGCTGCACCGTCGTTAAGCGCATCCTGCCGGTGAAGTGGTACGACTGCGTGTACGAGCTGGAGCAGGCCATCGAGGAGCTGAAGCCGCAGGGCGTTCTGGCCACCGGACAGGGCTACCCTGTGCCGCCGCTGCTGCTGGAGCGGATGGGCCACAACGTGGCCAACGGCCCGGACGGCGACTTTGAGCGGGACATCCACGAAAGCCCCATCTACCACGGCGGCCCGGCGGCCTACTTCAGCACCTTCCCCTACGCGGCCATGCACGCCCGGCTCAAGCAGGAGGGCGTGCCCGTGCGGTACAGCTTCTGCGCCGGGCAGAACCAGTGCAACTGCGTCACCTACGCCGCGCTGCATCTGGCCGCCACCCATTACCCCGGCATGACCGCCGGCTTCATCCACCTGCCCATGGTCGCCGACGGCAGCAAGGAGGGCATGATGACGGTGGAGGAGCTGGCCCACGGCATTCGCCTGTGCGCCGAGGAGTACGCCAAGGCCCTGAACCGACCGGTACGCACGCTGGATGAGTACCGGGAATCCCTGTAACGTGCTACAATGAGGAGGAACGAACCATGAAAACACCCCCGACCCGCATCGAAGCGGTCAAGCTGCCCTGGCTGACCAAGATCGCATTCGGCGTTTCCGGCATCGGCCGCATGATCGGCAGTGTGCTGGTGACCACCTATCTGTTCTACTTCTATACCGAGGTCCTGCTTCTGGACGCGGGCATCGCCACCACCCTGACCCTCATCGGCCGCATCTGGGGCTGGTTTGTGGATCCCACCATGGGTGCAGTCATCGACCGCACCCGCGGCGGACAGGACGGCAAGACCCGCCGCATCCTGAAGATCTGGGCAGTGCCGACCGCCGTCGCCATGGCGCTGGCCTTTGCGGTGCCCGATATGGCCACCCCGCTGCAGGCCCTGTGGGTGTTCGTCACTTACATCGCCCAGCAGTCGCTGGATTCTCTGGTCAAGGTCTCCCTGAACACCATGATGGGTCGTTTGACCAGTGACAAGGTGCAGCGCACCAACCTGAATCAGGCCCTGACCATCTGCTCCACCGCCACCAGCCTGATCTTCACCTCCGAGACCCTGACCATCGTCAACGCGCTGGGCGGCGGCGATATGCGCCGCGGCTTTGCCCTGACCGCCGTGGTGTACAGTGTGGTGATGGTTGCGGTCTATCTGATCACCTATCTGGGCACCGCCGGCTATGAGCCGGTGGAGGACACCCAGACCCCGACCCAGAAGGGCCCGGGTTTTGTGGAGATCCTGAAAGCCATGGCCAAAAACAAGGTCTGGATGATCGCCGTCCTGATCTACGTATTCAACGCCATGGGCGGCATCATTCAGGCGCAGACCATGGTCACCTACTTCACCCACAATCTGGGCGACCCCACCGGTTATCTGCGGGTCTATTCCAGCCTCTCCATGGTGGTCACCATGATCGGCTACGCCAGCTTGGGCATCTTCACCAAGCGCCTGGGCAACGCGGGCACCAGCCTGCTGGGCTGCTGCTTCGGCGTGGCCGGCAACCTGATCCGCTTCATCACGCAGGACGCCACCCTGCTGAGCTACGGCGTGGGTCTGGCCATCGGCATCTTCGGCAGCGGTCTGGTGGCCGGTACCATCGTCCTGGCATCATGGACTCTCAGGTGTACGGCGAGTGGAAGACCGGAACCCGCAGCGACGGTCTGGTCATGTCCGGTTTCGGCCTGTCCAGTAAGATCGGCTTTGCCATCGGCGGCGCGCTGGCCGGTTACCTGCAGGCTCTGCTTGGCTATGACGCCGCGCTGGGCGCTCCCTCCGAGGCGGTCAAGACCCTGTTCCTGTGCGAGAACACCCTGTTCATGGCCATCTCCTTCGTTCTGTCCGGCATCTGCGCCTTCATCTGCCTGCAGTACGAGAAGAAGATCCCCCAGATGCAGGCCGAGATCGACGCCCGCAAGGCCGCCAACGCATAACGACCAGAGCATCACTCTTCTCTTTTCCTGTGAGGGAGACTCCGCGCCGCGGGGTCTCCCTTGCCGGGTATTCCTGAACCATAAGGAGAATGCCCCATGAAGAACGATCTGCCCCGCCTCTCCCTATCCGCATCCCTGTGCTACGGCATGGGTTCTCTGGCCAAGTCGGTGCAGGGGCTGGCCATCTCTGTGTACCTGCTGTACTTTCTCACCGACGTGCTGGGGCTTGCCCCTGGCCCCGCCGCCAACATCGTGTTCTGGGGGTGGGTGTGGGACCTGCTCAACGACCCCCTCGTGGGCGCGCTGGTGGACCGCACCGGGAGCTGCCGTGCCTTTTTGAAGTATGCCACGGTGCCCGGCGGCGTGCTGCTGGCACTGTGCTTCGCGGTGCCCGCCCTGCCCGACGGCATGGCTGTGCTGTGGGTGGTGGCCGCTTACCTGCTGCAGGCGCTGGCCTGTACCCTGACCCAGATCCCGGTGAACACCCTGATGGGCCGCCTGTCCCCCCGCCGGGAGGAGCGCGCCCGCCTGAACCAGATCAGCCTGTTTATCAGTCTGGCGGGCAACTATCTGGTCACCTCCTACACCCTGCCCTTTGCGGCGGCGGCGGGCGGAGGCGACCTGCGCCGGGGCTTTTTCTGGGTGGGCATCCTGTTCGGCGCGGTGTATATCCTGTCCTACCTGCTCGTCTGGTGGGGCACCCGCGGCCTTGAGCAGCCGCCCGGATCCGCCGGGCAGCCCGCCGACACGCCCGCCCCCGCTCTGCGCCCCACAGCGCTGCTGCGCAACCATGTGTGGCTGTGCGTGGTGGGTCTGTACCTGTTTTTCACCATCGCCACCGTGCTGGAATCCAGCGCCATGGTGTACTATTGCCAGTATGTGTTTGGGGATACGGGTCTGCTGCAAACCTACTCCTCCATCTCCACCCTGTGCTGCCTCGCGGTGTTCGCCCTGCTGTCCCGGGTCGTCCGGGCGCTGGGCAACTCCGGCACCTGTGCGCTGGGCTGCGCCCTGTACACGGCGGCTCATCTGGTTCGGTTTGCCGCCGGCGACCTCCGCCCGGTGATGCTGGCCGGCTGGGCGGTTGCCAATGTGGGGATGAGCCTTGTATCCGGCAGCATCATGCTGAACGTATTTGACGCGGCGGTGTACGGCGAGTGGAAGACCGGCCTGCGCCGGGACGCCCTGCTCATGTCCGGGTTCACCCTCTCCTCGCAGGTGGGTATGGCCATCGGCAGTGCCGCCGTGGGCTGGGCGCTGGAGCTGACCCCCTATGCGGAGGGTCTCGCCGTCCAGCCGCCCGAGGTGAACCGGCTGCTGCTGGTGCTGAACACCCTTGTACCCGCCGCCGCGGTGGGCGTGTCCCTGCTGCTTGCCATCCCGGTGATGCGCAGCGAGCACCGTCTGCCCCGGATGCTGCAGGAGCTGAGCGAACGCACCGCCCCCGGCTGTTCCCTGTGACCCCCTCAAGAAGACCGCCCGTTTCCGTACGGACACGCGCCGCGCCCTTGGGCGGGGCGCGTTTTATTGCAAACCGCAAGCGGCTGCTTGCAAAACGCAAGTGTCCCCATTGAAAACCAGCGGGGGTGTGTTATACTATTCCTGCAATCAGCGATCGTGGTGCGCACCGGAATCGCAGAGCACGGAGGATACGGAATGAACATCCGCGGCATCGATGAAACGGATCGGGCGCTGCTCTCCCTTCTTCAGAAGGACGCCCGAATGTCCTATTCCGACCTCGGCAGGGAGGTCGGCCTGTCCCGCACGGCGGTGAAAAACAGGCTTGCCGCCCTTGAGAAGCGGGGGATCATCGGCGGCTACCGTGTCGTGATCGACCCCCACAGGATCCCGGAGCAGACGCTCTTTCTCATCCACATCGAGACCCGGCCGGAGGAATTCGACCGGGTCAGGCAGGCCTTTGCGGAAGCACCGGAGACGGTCACGCTGCTGCAGACGACCGGGGGCTGCCATCTGACGGCGGTGTGCGCCGCCGAGGATGTGCCGGCCATGCGGGCCTTCGTGAACCGGGTCTACCGGTCGGTGGGCGGCCTTTTGTCGGTGGAGGCCCGCACCATCCTCGATGTGGTGAAGGGGGGCTTTCTGCCCGGCGTATGAAGCGAGGTGTGCCATGAACCAGGAAGCCATCGTCCATGCCCTGTCCGACGCGCAGCGGGAATCCGGCCTGATCGACGCGCTGCACAGAGTATTCGGCAAAAACATTCACATCAACGTATGTTTCCCCGCGAGCGTCCACCAAGCGGACATCGGGGAGCTGGCGCTGTCCCAGCGCAGCTCCAACGCCCTGCACCGCGCCGGGGTGTCCACCGTCGGCGCGCTGATCCGGCGGATCAACGAGGACAGCCTGACCGACATCCGGAATCTGGGCATCCGCAGCGACCGGGAGATCCGAACCAAGCTGCTGACCTATGGGTTCGGCTGCCTGACCGAGCGGGAGAAGCTCGCCTTCTTCCGCCGCCTTGCACAGGACAACACCCCGGTGCCGCCCTACGCCCCGACCCACTGAGAAAAGGAGCCGCCCATGAAGATCGCCTGCGTCCAGATGAACACCGTCCTGGCCGACCCCGACCGCAATTTTGACCGCGCCTGCCGGCTGATCCGTCAGGCCGCCGCCCGCCATGCCCCGGACGTGATCGTGCTGCCCGAGATGTGGAACCTGGGGTTCTTCCCCCGGGAGGGTCTGGCGGAGCTGGCCGACCGGGACGGGCAGCGCACCCGGCAGGTGCTGGGCGGGCTGGCGGCGGAGCTGGGGGTGAATCTGGTGGCCGGCTCGGTGGCCGAGGTGCGGGACGGGCGGGTCTACAACACCGCCCATGTGTTCGACCGGGCGGGGCAGTGCGTGTACCGCTACGACAAGACCCACCTGTTCAGCCCCGCCGGGGAGCCGGAGTTCTTCACCGCCGGGGAGCGGTACGGGGTCTTTCGGCTGGACGGGGTGCCCTGCGGGCTGATCCTCTGCTACGACCTGCGCTTCCCCGAGCTGACCCGCAGCCTGCGGCTGGAGGGGGCGGATGTGCTGTTCATCCCCGCCCAGTGGCCGGCAGCGCGGCTGACCCATCTGGAGACCCTGACCCGCGCCCGCGCCATCGAGAACCAGATGTTCGCGGTGCTGGTGAACGCCTGCGGCGCCTGCGCCGGGCACTCGGCCCTCATCGACCCATTGGGCGAGCCGCTGGCCGCCGCCGGGGACGGCGAGGAGCTCCTTGCCGCCGAGCTGCGGCCGGAGGTGCTGGCGGAGATCCGCGGCAGCATCAACGTGTTCCGCGACCGCCGCCCTGAATTGTACCGGCTGGACGGCTGAGCCTTTTGTTAAGACAATGAAGCGCCCGCCCCCGTGAGGGGGCGGGCGCTGTTGTTGTGGGTTTGGGGCGTGTTATTCGCTCAGCCACCGCGCCTTCACCGCGTAGTCCAGCGAGAAGCTGTCCCCGATGTCCTGCGGCTTGCCCTGCCCGGCCGGGGCGCTGCGCAGCGCCTGCCGCTTTGCGCGGGCCGCCGCGCTCAGGTCGCGGCACTCCACAAGCCGGCCGCCGCGGAACACCAGCTCGATCAGCTCCCGGTACGCCCAGCCCGGCTGAAAGCCCGCGCTGACCCGGAACTCCCCCAGCAGCCCCTCGCCCAGCAGCAGCCGGCCGGTGTAGGGGATGGGCAGATCCACGTCCTTGTAGTGGTGGTGGCTCATGCGGGCGTTGTCGAGGGGGCTTCGCCGCAGCCGCTTGCTCACCGGGAGGTACGCCCCCTCCCGCTGCTCAGGGGGCAGGATGTCCCGCCCGTTCAGCGGCGGGTACTCGCCCCGCTCGTTGAACAGGTACAGATCCTTCAGCACCAGCGCGTCCTCCTCCACCGCATACTCGCACCAGTGCCCGCGGTGACATTCCTTGACCACAGGGTGCGCCGCCATGTCGTACTGCCCCGGCTCGAACAACCCCGGCGCCGACGCCGCCACAAGGGTGTACTGCTTGCCCCGGTATCGGCCTGTGTCCCCGATCTGCGCCATCATGTACGCTCCACCTCTTTCCGTTCAAAGCCGTGCGCTCTCTTTTTATTTCATTATATAGGACACGCTGTCCCATAAAGCGGGCTTTCAAGCCCTTATACAAAATAATCGGCACGCATCTGCCGCAGGCATCGGGCATCCGTTCCGAACGGAGCAGGTCTTATTGAAAAACGGCAAGTTTCTTTCGAAACTTGCCGTTTTTCATGGTGCGACCGGGAGGATTCGAACCTCTGGCCTTCCGGGTCGGAGCCGAACGCTCTATCCAGCTGAGCTACGATCGCAGATATGCAGTTTTGCGGCGGTCCCCCGCCTGACTGAACTATTATACCAGACTTTGCCGCAAAAAGCAAACAGAAAAATGTCGGCTCCCTTTTACCCTTTGGACTGATTTAGGCATATAGCAAACTTTCCTCCGCCAAAATAACGGAGGGAAGTCTTTATGCACGGTAGCAGAACGACAAACTGAAATTTGTATGTGTGACAGATTAGATTGTTCAATCTAATTCATGAGGTTTAGGTTCGTGTAAACTACATTTAAAGTCATCACAATAGCCGAGCCCATCATCAAAACTAGAGTTATTGTTTACGCACAAAATAGGCTCACCATTTTTTCCGTGAACACAGTACCAACAAAAATCACAACATGGATCACATACGGTATCATTGCATATGTACATAACTACACCTCTTCAGATTTATCTGTTTGTTACTTTATCATATTTCTCGGT
>JBGVKB010000077.1:0-4622 GCA_045118955.1 Oscillospiraceae bacterium
TTGGGGGGCTCGTGGCCTTCCGCTGCCGGTGGCAGAGGAAGGAAGGCCGCGAGCAGCGCAGCGGTCAAAATCTGCAAGCAAGCGAACGCGCGCAGCAGATTTTGGGCACCGCAAGTCGAGCGCTGTCCGAACAACGTGAGGACTGATGAGGGACGGGACGGGAAATGCCGTGGGGGAACGGCAAACCCCGCCACCCACAGCACACCCGCGCCGCAAGCACAGCATTTTGCGTTACACAACAACGTTACCCGCAGCCGTCCCTCATCCGCCCCTGCGGGGCACCTTCCCCCAGTGGGGGAAGGCTGCGCTTTGCGTGGGGTGCTGCCGCGGCAAAGGGGCGACCGATCTCGCCACGGCACCCTCTCCCGGCCACAGGCCGGGGGCTTCCCCCTTGGGGGGCTCGTGGCCTTCCGCTGCCGGGGGCAGAGAAAGGCAGACTGCAAGCAGCGCAGCGGGGAAGGCCCGCGCTGTGCGCGGGGGCGTGACTGCGGCAACAGGGCGACCGCACTGCCGCAATGATTTCTCCCGGCGGCAGACCGCAAGCCCCCGTGGGGGGGGAAGGCTGCGCTTTGCGCGGGGCGGCTCTCAGGCAAACAGCGTCCCGTACCGCCACAGCATCCTCGCCCCCCGCCGCCTTGTATTATATATACATTATAAATAGCCCAAACCGCAAAAAGTCACCGCGCCGTGGCAGGGGGCTACCACGGCGCGGTGACTTGCTTTTATGTTTGTGAGAAATAAAGAAAATCTGGAGAACCCGGCAACTCGGCGGTACCGGCCCGGGCGAACCCCATATCCGCACCGGGCCGTACCTTGTGTGTGCCGGTGAGTACACTATACCACGTCCGATGCACATTGTAAAACTGTTGTTTTTGATGTATAATACAGTAAAATGTTTGTGACCGGAGGGGTTCGATGAATTTCCTGACCATGGAATATTTTGTGGAAGTGGCGCGTCAGCGCAGTTTTACCCATGCGGCGGAGCGTCTGCACATCACCCAGCAGACCCTCAGCGCCCACATCGCGGCGGTGGAGCGGGAGCTGGGGTGTCGGCTTCTGGTGCGCACCACGCCGCTGCAGCTCACCTATGCGGGGCAGGTTTTTTTGCGCTACGCCGATGATTTCCAGCAGCGCCGCCAGCGCATGATGCGGGAGCTGGGGGACATTGCCGAAAACCGCGCCGGCCTTTTGCGGGTGGGCGTGACCCACACCCGCGGGCGGGCGGTCATGCCGCGGCTGATCGAGGAGTACCACCACCGCCGCCCCCAAATCACGGTGCAGCTCATCGAGGCACCCAACGACGCGCTGCAGCAGGCGCTGATGCAGGGGCAGGTGGACCTGGCCATCGCCAACCTGGCGGAGGGTCTGCCCGGCGTGGCGCTGGAGGATTTTTATCGTGAGGAGGTCATTTTGCTGGCTCCGAGGGCGCTTTTGGAGCGGCTGTACGGCCCGGACTTCGGCGAGATGCTGCCGCAGCTTGGGCAGGAGGGCGGCCTCGCGCGGCTGGCCGGCTGCCCCTTTTTGCTGAACAGCGAGCAGGACATCTCCGGCCGCATCGGTCGGATGCTCATGGACCGGGCGGGGCTGATCCCGCAGGTGGCGGCCCGGGCGGAGAACATCGAGACGGTGCTGGACCTGTGCGCCCGCGGGGTGGGCGCGTGCTTCTGCCCGGCGAACCTAGTGGACGTGGCGCTGTCGGCACAGCAGGCGGCGGCGCTGGTGCGGGTGCCGCTGGGGTCGGAGGCGCGCTGCAACATCCGGTTCGGCTACCTGCGCCAGACCCCGGTGTGGAGCGCCATCCCCGAGTTCATCGCGCTGGCCAAGGAGGGGCTGGGCGGCTCGTTTGCCGCACAGGGGCGGTAACGGCGGCGGCGCGACCGCCGCGGGGCGGCGTGACCGCCGCGGGCGGTTCCCCCTCCGGGCGTTTGCCTATGGCAAACGTCCACCTCCCCGGCGGGGAGGTCTGCGGGCGGCAGGCGGCGGGGAATACGGTATGCGCCTTGCGGTGCATTGGGGGGCGGGTGTGAACACGGCATTTGCGGCTGTACGATGAGGTTTGCTGTGACCGTCCCTCATCCGTCACGCCTAACGGCGCGACACCGCCCGACTTGCGGTGCCCGGCTCATGCGGCGCGTCCTTACGGCCGCTTGCATTCGCTCGACCGCTGCGCTGCTTGCGGTCTGCCTTTCTCTGCCACCGGCAGCGGCAGCCCGCAAGCCCCCCCGGAGGGGGAAGGCCGCGCTGTGCGCGGGGCGTTGCTGGGGCAACAAGGCATCCCACCGCACCACCACCCCCAAACCCAAAACCGCCCGGCGGCCTGCTCCTCGCAGACCGCCGGGCGGCATTTTATCCTCGCTTACTTCAGCTCGATGGTGTACTCAAAGCCGTACTCGGCCTTCAGGGCGTCCACCTGCGCCTGAGTGTCCTCGATGAAGGTCGGCTCGTAGACGCTGCGGCCGTTGTGGGCCTTCTTGTAATCCTCCAGGATCTGGGTCAGCTTGCCCCAGGCTTCCTCCTGAACGGCCTGCTCCATCTCCTGAGGGAACTGGATGATGTACTCGCGGTGCTTGGGAATGCGTGCTTTCATGGTGCTTCCTCCTAAATCCTCTGCGGCAAAACGCCGCGTTCACGTTGTTTTGTTGGGCGGCGCTCACCGCGCGGGCAGGCGGAACAGCCGCCGGGCGTTGGCGTCGGTGCGGGTCAGCAGCTCCTCGGCGGTGGTGTCCAGCACCGTCGCCAGATGCTGCGCGGTGTACAGGATCCGCCCGGAGTGGTTGCGCTTGCCCCGGTAGGGGATGGGCGCGAGGTAGGGGCAGTCGGTCTCCAGCAGCATCAGCTCAGGGGGGCAGGCCTGCGCCGCCTCGATGCTGCGGCGGGCGTTCTTGAAGGTCACCGCGCCGCCAAAGCCGATGTACAGCCCCATGCGGGTCAGCCACTTCACGTCCTCGGCGCTGCCGGAATAGCAGTGCAGCACCCCCTTGGGCTTGTACTTGCGGATCAGCTCGTACATTTCGGCGTGGGCCTCCCGGTCGTGCAGGATCACCGGCTTGTCCAGCTCGGCGGCCAGCCGCAGGTGTCCCTCCAGCATGGCAAGCTGTGCGTCCCGGGGCACCGGCCAGTGGTGATCCAGCCCGCACTCGCCCACGGCCACCACCCGCTCGTCCCCGAACAGGGGCGCCATGTCCCGCAGCTCGGCGGCCCAGTCGCCGTGGTACACGGCCACGGTAGGCTCCTCCTCCTCGATGAGGCTCTCCGGGTGGATGCCCACCGCCGCCCACACAAAGTCGTACCGATGGGCCAGCTCCACCGCCCGCACCGCGTCCCGGCTGCTGGTGGCGCACTCGATGATGCCGCTGACCCCCTGCTCGGGCAGGCTGGTCAGCAGTGCGTGGCGGTCGCCGTCAAACTGGTGGCTGGTGTAGTGGGCGTGGCTGTCAAAAATGGGGGCGTTCATGGTCGGCTCCTTACTATTATAGTGCGGCTCAGCAGAGCTGCGCGCCGGGCTTGATGGCCTCGGACACCTGCAGCACGGTCAGGTTGCCCTCGTTGTCCTCGGCGGACAGGATCATGCCCTCGCTGACGTACTTGCCCTTCATCATCGGGCGGGGGGCCAGGTTGGCCACGATGACCAGATGCTTGCCGATCAGATCCTCAGGGGCGTACCACTTGGCGATGCCGGACAGGATGGTGCGCTCGCGCTCGCCGTCAAACAGCTTGAACAGCAGCAGCTTCTTGCTCTCCTTGACCCGCTCGCACTCCAGCACCTTCACCACCCGCATCTCGCACTTGGCAAAGTCGTCGATGGTGATCTCGGGCAGATGCTCCAGCTCGGCGGCCTCCTCGGCGGGCTTCTCCGCGGGCTTGGCAGCCTCCTCGGCGGCCTTGGCGGCGGCCTCGGCCTCCGCCTTGCGGGCGGCGTCCTGAGCAGCCAGCTCGGCCAGCTCCTTGTTCACGTCGATGCGGGGGAACAGCGCCTCGCCCTTGTGGACGGTGAAGCTGGTCTTCTTGCCCCAGCTCAGGTTGGCGAAGTCCAGCTCGCTCACGTCCATGCCCAGCTGCTCGGCCATCTTGGGGGCGGTGTTGGGCAGGTAGGCGTTCAGCAGAATGGCGGCCATGCGCAGGCTCTCGCACAGGTTGTACAGCACGGTCTGCAGCTCGTCCTTCTTGCTCTCGTCCTTGGCCAGCGCCCAGGGAGCGGTCTCGTCGATGTACTTGTTGGCGCGCTGAATGGCCTTGAAGATCTCCTGCAGGGCCTGGGGGATCAGCAGCTCGTCCATGTCCTTGGCGACCAGCTCGGGCATGGCGCTGACGATGGCCTTCAGGTCGGCGTCAAAGGCGGTCTCAGCGGCGGTGGGGGCCACGGTGCCGCCGAAGTACTTCTCGCACATGGCTACGGTGCGGCTCAGCAGGTTGCCCAGATCGTTGGCCAGGTCGCTGTTGATGCGGGAGATCAGCGCCTCGTTGGTGAACATACCGTCGTTGCCAAAGGGGATCTCACGCAGCAGGAAGTAGCGGATGGCGTCCACGCCGTAGCGGCCGCACAGGATGATGGGATCCACCACGTTGCCGATGGACTTGCTCATCTTGCCGCCGTTCATCAGCAGCCAGCCGTGGCCGAACAC
>JBGVKB010000078.1:0-2750 GCA_045118955.1 Oscillospiraceae bacterium
CAACAAGGAAGCAGCAGAAATCTACCTGACCAACGTGGAGCACAGCATCCAGATGGCGCTGAACGCCCTGAATGGTGTGACCCCCGCTCCCACTGCCGAGCCGACCCCTGAACCCACCGTGGAGCCCACGCCCGAAGCAACCGCCGAGCCCGAAGTCACCGAGGAAGTGACCGAAGAGACCGCTCCCGAAGCTGAGGCCACCGATGAAGTGACTGAAGAGGCCGCTCCCGAAGTGACTGTTGAGCCTGAGACCACCGAAGAAGCCCCCGCTGAATAAGCACAACCATACCCCGCGCCGCACATGGCACGGGGTTTTCTGTTGGGAAAGGAGCCTTATGCACCCCAAGGAGAACTACAAGTCCTGGTCTGATCTGCGCAAACGCCAGCTGGACCTGCTGGCGCCCTCCCTCATCGGGCGGGTGGACTACCATCTCGCCCGCTACCACAGGGTGCACAACGCCTATGGGCATGCCGCCATACTGGTGGATGGCCAGGCTGCCGTCACCTTCTCCTGGGTGGAGATGTACGAGCAGGAGATGTACAACTATGACGACGCCCACCTCCCCCGTTGGGAAAACGACGCCACCTTCTCCGATTACGAGTTCATCGACGCGCTGACCACCTACCGTCACCTGTCCATCGCCGATGCACTGGTGCATGAGGACTTCATCATCCGGGTTTTGGCGCTGCTGGACAGGCGCACCGGCAAGCGAACGCTGCAGCGGCTCGTCCGGGAAGCTGCCTGGAACGGCTGGCCCAAATGGGTGCGGTGCTTCTGCATGCTGCGTTTTGACGCGGAGGCCATCCCCTATGAAAGCAAGCCCCGCCCCTACCCCCATCCTCCGGCAACGCAGCCGCGCTTCAGCAAACTCGTCCGGGGCGCCTTTACCACCAATGCGCCCAAATAGAAAAGAAGGAACGCACCCGATATGGATGCGTTCCTTTTATGTTGCTGACTGTTGGGATGACCAAGAGGCCGATTTATGCCTTGCAGTAACGATTCATCAGGGCTTCCAGCGTGTCCAGCACAGCCTCCGCAGCGGCCTGATCCTTGCCCTTGGCGAAGAGGTAGGCCTTCAGCTTGGGCTCGGTGCCGGAGGGGCGCACGATGATCTTGCAGCCGTCCGCCAGCGCGAAGGACAGCACGTCGGACTTGGGCAGGCCGGTGTCGTCGTTCTGGTAGTCGATGCGGCTCGCGGTCTGGAAGACCTCGTCCGCGAAGTCGGACAGGGGCTTGCGGAGGTTCGCCATGATATTCGCCATGGTCTTCGCGCCGGATTCGCCCTCGTACTCGAAGGTCAGCAGACGCTGGGCAAAGAAGCCATGCTCCTTGCGCAGCAGGTCGAGCTTGTCCAGCAGGGTAATCCTCTGTGCCTTGTAATTCGCGGCCATCTCGCACACCAGCACGGCGGCGTTGACGGCGTCCTTGTCGCGCACATCGGTGCCGCTGAGGTAGCCGTAGCTCTCCTCAAAGCCAAAGATGTAGCGCTCCGGATGGCCCTCCTGCTCCAGCAGGCCGATCTGCTCACCGATGAACTTGAAGCCGGTCAGCACGTTGCGCAGCTCCACGCCGTACTTCTGACAGATCGGCACAGCCATCTCGGTGGTCACGATGGTCTTGACGGCGACAGGGGTGAGGCCGGTCTGCTCGCGGTGAGAGCAGATGTAATCCAGCAGCAGCACGCCCATGTCATTGCCGGAGATCAGCACCACCTCGTTGCCCACGCGGACGCCCGCGCCGATGCGGTCGCAGTCGGGATCGGTGGCCAGGCACATGTCCGCGCCGGTGGCGATGGTTTTCACGATGGCCAGCTTCATGGCCTCGCGGATTTCCGGATTCGGATAGGGGCAGGTGGGGAAGTTGCCGTCGGGCAGCTCCTGCTCGGCGACGATCTCCACATCGATATTGCCCATACGCTTCATCATCTCGCGGACGGGCACGTTGCCGGTGCCGTTCAGGGGGCTGTAGACCAGGTGCAGGCGCTCGGTGGCGGGGGCAATGTGCAGGCCGTCCATGACCTGGTAGTAGCTCTCGATGGTCTCGTCGTCAATCCAGGAGATCATGCCCTTGTCCATCAGCGCGTCGAAGTCCGGCAGCTGATCAACGAGGGTCTCCTCGGCGCAGATGTAGCCGTAGATGCGGTCCGCCGCCTCGATGGTGATCTGGCAGCCATCCTCCCCGTACACCTTGTAGCCGTTGAACTTGGCCGGGTTGTGGGAGGCAGTGACCATCACGCCCGCGCTGGTGTGCAGGTGGCGCACCGCGTAGGACAGCATGGGCGTGGGCATCAGGGTCTTGTAGATGTACACGCGGATACCCATCTCCGCCAGGGTCGCGGCGGTCAGGCGGGCAAAATCGGTGGAATGAATGCGGCTGTCGCAGCTCACCGCGCAGGAGGGGTTCTCGAAGGTCTCCAGCAGGTACTTGCCCAGGCCGCGGGTTGCCTTGGACACGGTGTAGAGATTCATGCGGTTGGTGCCCGCGCCCAGCACGCCGCGCAGGCCGCCGGTGCCAAACGCCAGCTCCCGGTAGAAACTGTCGGAGATCTGCTCCTCGTTCATAGTCTTGAGCTGGGTAAGCAGTTCCTCGTTCATGCCAGGGCAGTTGAGCCACTGCTGATACTTTGCGTTCATGGTGTCATCCTCCATTCTTTACATTGAAAAGGCAGCCTCGCCGAAACAAAGCTGCCACTGAAAACTTGTGAACCCCTTTTATTGAGCAATGCGCTCCTGCTGCTCGTAGTAGCTGG
>JBGVKB010000079.1:0-4214 GCA_045118955.1 Oscillospiraceae bacterium
GCTCTCACCCTGTATTCGGACTGCCCCCTGCGTAGGGACGTGGTCGCGCCAACACTGCGTGTCGATGTCCGGTCGGGTGATGCGCCGCGGAGAAGCCACCCCATCCGAGCCGCAGCAGCGCAGCTCGCACCGCAGCCCGGTGAATCGTCCGAACATCTGTCGCCACCGTCAAAGCGCCCGCAGAAAAAGAAAAAAGCCCAACCAAATGGTTGAGCTTTTTGCTGGTGACCCGTACCGGAATCGAACCGATGTTAACGGCGTGAGAGGCCGCTGTCTTAACCGCTTGACCAACGGGCCGTTTGTGTGTCTTTATTATACCCCGTTTCTCGCAGAAGTCAAGCATTTTTTCAAAGAATTTTGAATTTTTTCGAACCAAAAATCATTCTATCGATTCATCGCCTATTTTTAAAAGCAACTCTAGCTTTTCACGGAACATCTGCCCCACCTCGGGCAGGGCGGCAAGCCCTTGCGGGACGTATTCCGTCTCCAGTCCGGCCGCGCACAGCCGGGCAAGCCAGCTCGCCGGGTGCCCGCCCGCAAGATCGCAGGCCGCGTGCCGCCCGGCTTCCAGCATCAAGGGCACCAGCCGCACCCAGCCCTGCAGCAGCGGGAACACCTGCGCCGGCCCCGGCGCCCCGGTAAGCAGTGCGATCCGCGCATCCTCACGGCCCAGACGCAGCAGCTCCTGCTGCAGCAGCCCGTAAAGCCGCCCCGCCGGGTGCCTTGACCCATGCCCCGCCAGCAGCAGACTGCCCTCCCCGGCAGGATACTGCCGCGACAGTGCCGCCGCCAACCGCCGCGCATCCTCCACGCCGGTCAGCAGGGGCAGCCCCAGCCGCAGCCGCGCAAACTCCGCCCGCCGGGAGTCCAGTGCCGCGCGCAGCCGGTCGTACTCATGGCCGGGTAGGAGCATCAGCGGCTGTACATCCACCCATGCAGCGCCCTCGTCGCGGAGCCGCGCCAGCGCCGCGTCCAGTGCCGCGCCGTGTCCCCCGGAGCAGACCCGCCGCACCGCCGCATCCGGTCTTCCGGCCGCCAAACCGTCCGCCAGCGCGGCCAGCGCAGGCCCATTCCCCACGCTGACCAACAGGATCACCCGCTCCATACATACGCCCCCTCTGCCCTTTTTTCTCACAGTGTACCACATCCAAAGCAAAAACGCACCGGGCACGGCACAGGTCTTCCCTGCGCCGCTCCGGTGCGTCCTATTTTCAGCTGCCCTGCGGTTGCCATTGCGGCAGAGCGGTTTGCCTCACCTGTTTTCTCAGGCCTCGGTCTTCTCCTCGGCGGCAGGGGCGGTCTCCTCAGCCTTCTTGGTGGTGCGCTTGCGGGTGGTGGTCTTCTTGGGGGCTTCCTCGCCATCCTCGGCCTTCACAGCCTTCTTGCGGGTGGTCTTCTTGGGAGCCTCCTCGCCATCCTCGGCCTTCACGGCCTTCTTGCGGGTGGTCTTCTTGGGGGCCTCCTCGCCGTCCTCGGCCTTCACGGCCTTCTTGCGGGTGGTCTTCTTGGGGGCCTCCTCGCCGTTCTCGGCCTTCACGGCCTTCTTGCGGGAGGTCTTCTTGGGGGCCTCCTCGCCGTCCTCGGCCTTCACAGTCTTCTTGCGGGTGGTGGTCTTCTTGGCGGGCTTCTCCTCGGCGGCGGGAGCCTCCTCCACAGCGGGGGCCTCCACCGCAAAGTCAGCCTGCTCGGTCATCACCTCGTTGATGGTCCAGAACTGGTTGTGACCATCCACATCCTGCCAGATCTGAGCGCGGGCGCCGTCGCCGGCCACCATGCCCACCAGATCCACACACTTGCCGGACAGGGCGCTCTTGATCTTGAAGCGGCCGTCGTTGGTGGCCTCCAGCGCCCACAGCTGGCTGGAACCGTTGGCGTTCTCCCACTGCTGCAGCCAGGTGCCGTCCACCACACCGCAGGCGATCAGGTCCAGCATCTTGCCGGTCAGGCGGTTGCAGATGCGGTACACGCCCTGACCCTCCTTCACAAAGGACCACTGCTGGGACTCAAAGCCCTCATAGGCCCACAACTGCACGGGGGCGCCGTTCTCGGTGCTGAAGTTCTGCACCTCCAGAACCTTGCCATTGGCGTTGGCAATGGTGTAGAATTTATCCGCAGTGATCAGAGTCTGCTCCATCTTGCTCATTTTCAAATCTCTCCTTAATATAAAGCGCCGCAGGGTCTTGCCAGGGCACTGTCTGAATTCGCATTTTGCATGGTTTTGGCAACCGGTGAGATTATACCCGCTCTTCGTCATTTCGTCAAGCAAACCTATTCACATATCGTATGTTTGCACAAAAAACAGGCACATTATACCAGCTCCACCCGGTCGAAGGGTGCGAAAAACGCTCAGTTTGGGAGGAAACACAATGCAGTATCGGCACGTCCTGCCGGCGCGCTTCATCGCGCGGCCCAATCGCTTCGTGGCACAGGTGGAGACCGCGGACGGCCCCGTGACCGTCCATGTGAAGAACACCGGGCGCTGCGCCGAGCTGCTTCGCCCCGGCGCGGTCGTCTATCTGACCCCCGGCGAAAACCCCGCCCGCAAGACCCCCTACGACCTGATCGCGGTGGAAAAGCCCACCGAGCGGGGCACACTGCTCATCAACATGGACTCCGCCGCCCCCAACGCGGCGGCGGGTGAATGGCTGGCCGCCGGCGGGCTGGGGCCGGTGCAGGAGCTGCGCGCCGAGTATCGGGTGGGAGCCTCCCGCTTCGACTTCTACGCCCGCTCGGAGGGCCGCCCCATGCTGGTGGAGGTAAAGGGCTGCACGCTGGAGCAGGACGGCCTGGCGCGCTTCCCCGATGCGCCCACCCTGCGGGGGCTGAAGCACGTGCAGGAGCTGACTGCGCTGGCCCGGCAGGGCTGGCGATGCGCGGTCCTGATCGTCATCCAGATGAAAGGGGTACACACCTTCGCCCCCAACTGGGACACCCACCCGGCCTTTGGGCAGGCACTGGCCGAGGCGCGGGCCGCCGGGGTGGAGATCCACGCGGTGGACTGCCGCATCACGCCGGACAGCGTGACCATCGATTCCCCTGTCCCGGTGTGTCTGGACGCGCCGCAGCCCGAAGCCTGACCGTTTCAGAGCCACAAAAGCCCCCGGCGGTGCGTTTCCGCGCGTTCCGCCGGGGGCTTTTCATTTCAAATACGGCTCAGCGCTGTTCCGCCAGACTGCGCAGCAGGTGTGCGCGGGTGATCCGCGCCATCTGCGCAAACCGCTCGACCCCTATCCCGGGGAGCTTGGCCTGTGCAAAGCAGGTCATGGCAAAGCCCAGCAGGGTCGTCACGATGATGTAAATGCACTCCTCGTCCGAGAGCGCGGCCGCAATGACGCCCTCGCGCCTGCCGCAGGCCACGCCCTCCCGGGCGATCGCGCCGATCTCGCTCTGCGCCTCCAGAAAGAGTCGGCCGCACTCGCCATGATCTGCGCCGCTGCGCGCCTGCCCGATGGCGTGGTAGGTCTCCACCCGCTGGGTCATCACCTCGATCAGATATTCCAGCGTGCCGTCCAGCATCCCGCCGAAATCGGCCGAACCCGCCAGCATCTCCCGGATCTGATTCAGCTCGCGGCTCAGGCAGTACTCCGCCGCCCCCGCAAGGATCTCCTCCTTGGACTTGAAATGCTCGTACAGCGAGCTTTTCCCCATGCCCGCCGCGTCGGCGATCTCCTGCACCTTGACGGTTTGCAGGTCACGCCCCTGCCGGGTCAGGCTGAAAATGCCCTCAAATATCGCGATCTTCTGCGGTGAAAGCTGTTCCATCGCGATCCTCCCTTTCTCTGCGCGCTCACTGCAGGCAGACGGTGCCAACCGGGTCATCCCCATCGTCGCCGTCGTCCTGCGCATCGGCGGCCGCCTGTGCCGCCTTTTCCGCCTCAAGCTGCTGCATGAACTCCGCCGCGTCGTCCAGCAGCTCATCCGCATCATCCTCGCCCACGTCCACGCTGTAGGGCGGCTTGCGGTATACGATGTCATACAGCACCGGCACGATGTACAGGGTCATCAGGGTGGCATACATCAAGCCGGCGATGATGACCAGCGACATATCCTTGCCCATGGCGCTGCCCGCGTCATCCTTGAACAGCATCACGCTCATAGACAGTACAGTGGTCATCGTGGTCATCAGGATGGGCCGCATACGGGTGCGGCCGGTGGCCACCAGCGCCTCGGTCTTGGGCATACCCGCGATCCAGAGCTGGTTGGCGTAGTCCACG
>JBGVKB010000080.1:0-8236 GCA_045118955.1 Oscillospiraceae bacterium
CACTCAATTAAAAAAAAATATAGCATCTGGGCAACGCCCCCCACCCCCAAAAAACAAACAACCCCCCCCCCCCCGGCGGCCGCCCCCCCCCCCCCGCTGCCCGTTTTTATTCCACCTTGTGCAGTTTTTTATGGAACACAAAGATGTGGATGGCCAAAAAGAACACGGACGCGATGGACACAGCCCGGTGCAGCGCCAAAAGCAGGGGGAATTCCTCCTCCCAGATCAGCCCGAACAGGCCACTCACAAAGCAGACGATGACCAGCGCCAGCAGGGCGGCCCGCTTCGCTCCCAGCCGCTTGCGGTGGACGAACGTGTGTACGGCGCAAAGCAGCAGGAACACCACCGAGGCTAGCTTGTGGATGTGCACGCCGGTCAGCGGCACCATCACGGTGACCGCAAAGCTCACCATCAGCGCCCCGTTCAGCACCCTTGCGCCGCGGGAGATCGTTTCTGTTTCACGCATGGCAAGCCTCCTCAGAACACGTCGCCGTCCGCCGGGATGGTTCTGACCCCAAACAGGAAGTAGACCATGTGGAACACCCACACCCCCGTCAGCACCATGCGCCCCACCGGCACCGCATCCATCATGATGAAGCCGACGGACATCAGCAGGGTCACGGTGACCATGATGCGCACCTTGGTCTTTTTGGTCATGCCGCGGCCGGCCACATAGTCCTCCAGATTGTCCTTATACAGCTTGGTGCCGATGAACCAGGTGTGCAGCTTTTCGGACGAACGGGCAAAACAGAAGGCCGCCAACAGCAGGAACGGGAAGGCCGGCAGCATGGGCACCACCGCACCCACCGCGCCGATGCCCAGACCGACACAGCCCAGAATGATGTACAGGATCTTTTTCAAACTCATACTTCCCTCTCCAGTCGTTTCTTTTCTTTCTTGGTCTCGATCACATGGCGAATGGCCATCACCGGGTGATGGAACAGCATCCGCGGGCCGGAAAACCGCATCACGGCGCGGATCTTCTCCCGCATCTCCGGCCGGTAGCAGTGTACTTTGCAGTTGGAACAAAAGGTCTTGGTCTCCATAAAGGGGCAGCGGTCGCTGCGCTGACGGGCGTAGGCCTCCAGCTCCGCGCACTCCGGGCAGAGCGTGTGCCCGCCGTGGTGCTTGCGGCAGTAGAGTGCGATCATCAGGGACACCGTCTCCTTCTCCCGCTCGCGCTTGGTCTTTACGTCCATCAGCTCAGCCTCCCCTGCTCCACCGAATACACCGTGTCGGCGATGCCCATAGTGGAGCGCCGGTGAGACACCAGCACCACCGTCTTGCCCTCCCGCGCCTCGTGGAGGGAGCGCAGGATGACCGCCTCGTTAAGGCTGTCCAGATTGCTGGTGGGTTCATCCAGCAGCAGGAAGGGCGCGTCGTGCAGGAACGCCCGCGCCAGCCCCAGCCGCTGCCGCTCACCGCCCGACAGGGTGTCGCCCAACTCGCCCACCGGGGTGTCGTATCCCTTGGGCAGACTCAGAATAAAGTCGTGGATGGACGCCTTTTTGCAGGCGGCCACGATCTCCTCGTCGGTGGCGTCCAGCTTGGCAATGCGCAGGTTGTTGCGGATGCTGTCGTGGAACAGGTGGGTCTCTTGGGTCACAAAGCCCTCCATTTCCCGCAGGTCGGCGGTGTTGATCTCCTCAACGCTGCGGCCGGAGACGGTCACCGCGCCCTGCTGCACCCGCCAGAACCGCATGAACAGCTTCAGCAGGGTGGATTTGCCCGAACCGGAGCGGCCCACGATGCCGATGACCCGATCCTTCGGCACCTCCAGCGAGAAATCCCGCAGGATGGTCTCACCGCCGTAGGAGAAGGTGATTTCCTCCGCCGCCGCACCCTCAAAGCCAACGGGTGCCTTACCGGTAAGCTCCTCCACCGCCGGGCTTTCGTCCAGAATGTCCAGCACCCGGTTGCCTGCGGCGAAGGTGTTCTGCAGGGTCGCGCCCAGCGCCGCCAGCGCCACCGCCGGGCCGAATGAACTCATCAGCGCCAGTGTGCAGACCAATGCGCCCTCAAACCCGCACAGCGCGGCGGACAGGAACAGCATCGCCAGATCAAAGCCCAGAATGACCGTGTTGGTCACCGCGGTGTTGAGGCCGGCGGTGCGCTTCATTCGCTCCTCATCCTGCGCCAGCGCATCGGTCATGCCGTTCATCCCCGCCAGACGCTGTGTGCCCTGTCCGTACTGGATGAGTTCGGGCAGGCCGCGCAGGCTGTCCAGCACAAAGCCGCTCAGCTCACCGGAGCGGCTGCGGAACCGCAGCCCCACATCGCCGCTGAGCCGGGAGGTGACGAGCGGAATGACCACCCCCACCGCCAGATAGGCCGCCAGCGCGAGCAGACCCAGCGCCGGGTGGTGGGAGCCGATGAAGCCCACCATGATCCCGCCGAACAGCACCGCGATGCAGATGGGCGAGATGGTGTGGGCGTAGAATACCTCGAGCAGCTCGATGTCCGAGGTGATGACCGAGATCAGGTCGCCCCGGTCGCGCCCCTCCAGCTTGGCCGGGCACAGCCGGCGCAGCGCGCCAAACACCCGGTCGCGGATGAGCGCCAGCAGCTTGAAGGCAATGAAATGGTTGCAGGCCTGCTCCGCATAGCGCAAAATACCGCGCAGTACCGCGAAAATCAGCAGGCAGACAAAAATTGCAGAAAGGGTAAGCGGCGCGTCAAGCTCCAGCAGCTCCAGCACCGCAAACCCGCCAAACACCGTGATGAACGCGGCGCACAGATGCCCCACAAGGCCCATGCCGATGGCAAGCACCATATAGCCGGCCAGCGGACGTACCAGCCCCACCAGCCGCGCCATCACCTGAAATCCGCTTCGCTTCATACCGCGTCACCTCCCGCATTGTATCGCTCCAGCTCCTGTTGGGCGTTCCACAGCCGGGCGTAGGCACCGTTTCGCGCCAGCAGTGCGTCGTGGCTGCCGCACTCCGCCACACAGCCGCCGTCCAGCACGCAGATGCTGTCCGCCCCCATTACATTGGCCAGCCGATGGGAGATGAGCAGCACAGTCTTGGTCTGCGCCAGCCGGTGGATCTGCGCCATGATGTCGTTCTCGCTCTCCACGTCGATGTTGGAGGTGGCCTCGTCAAAGATGTACACCGGGCTGTCGTGCAGCAGCGCCCGCGCCAGCGCCAGACGCTGGCACTGGCCGCCGGACAGGTTGGAGGCCCGCTCGTTCAGCCGGGTGTCCAGCCCATCGCCGGCGCGCAGGAAGTCCGCCAGCTTCACCTGCTCCAGCACCTGCCAGAGCTGTGCATCCTCCGCGTCGGGACAGCCCATCTTCAGGTTGTCCCGCACCGTGCCCTTGAACAGGTGGCTTTGGTGGCTGACGTAGGTAAAGCTCCTCATCAGGCTCTCCTCGCTCAGCTCACACAGCGGGACACCGCCCACCGTGACCGAGCCGGTGTAGGCGCGGCTACGCCCCATCAGAATGGAGGCCAGCGTGGACTTGCCGCAGCCGCTCTCACCTACCACGGCGGTGAAGCCGCCCTTGGGCAGGTTCATGTCCACCCCGCGCAGGATCTCTCGCCCCGCCTCATAGCCGAAGCGCAGCCCCTCGCAGCGGATGGAGCAGTCCGTGGGCACCTCTGCCCCGCCCTGCTCCGGCTCGGGCAGATCCAGCAGGCGGAAGATCTTATCGCTGGCCGCCATGCCGTTCATGGCAATGTGGAAGAAGGAGCCAAGCATCCGCATGGGCAGAAAGAAGTCCGCCGCCAGCAGGAGGATCATCAGACAGCCGGCCAGATCCACCTGTCCCGCACGGAACCGGGTCACCGCCAGGATCGCGCCCAGCGCCGCGCCGCCGTAGGCGATCAGATCCATGATGGTGATGGAGTTTAGCTGCATGGTCAGCACCTTCATGGTGATCTTGCGGAAATGCTCCGACTGCACGTTCATTTCCTCGTGCTTAAAGCCGTCTGCCCGATAGATCTTGGTGGTGGTCAGCCCCTGCAGGTTCTCCAAAAAGGTGTCGCCCAGCGCCGTGTACTGCCCCCAATATTTGGCCAGCAGCTTCTTGGCCCAGCGCTGCACCATCACGATGGTCACCGGGATGAGCGGCACACAGACCAGCAGCACCGCCGCCGCCGGCAGACTGATAAAGCTCAGCACCGCAAACAGGGTCAGCGGCGCCAGCATGGCGTAGAAAAACTGGGGCAGATACGCGCCGAAGTAGGTCTCAAGCTGATCCACGCCCTCCACCGCCACCTGAACCACCTCGGAGGTGTTGGCCTGCTCCCGATAGGACGCGCCCAGCCGCAGCAGCTTCTCAAAGATCTTCTCCCGCAGAACGCGCTTCACCGCGCGGGCGGACAGGTGGCTCATGCGGCTGGACAAAACCGCGCACACAAAGCGCACCGCCACCGCGGCCGCCGCCACCGCAGCCGTGACAGCCAATCCGCGACCGGTCAGGCTGCCCTCGTACAGCGCCTGCAAAAGCCGCGCGATGGCCCCCATCAGGAGGATGTTCGCCGCCAGTGACAGCCATTGGAAGGCCACATTCCCGGCGATGTACCGTTTGCTCCCGGCAACCGTGCCGATGAGCCGTTTGTTGATCATCATATCGTTTCCCTCTACCAAAAAGTTAGCCAAGACTAACTTTCAGCCATAAAACAGGCAGCCAACCAATTGGTTAGCCGCCGCTAACGTCAAATTATTTTACCATGCAGCCGCTCCCGTGTCAATCGATCAGCGGGGATTTTCCCGCTTTTTCCATCGCGTATACGGAAAATCCATCTACAAATCGCATCTTATGTAAACCCTGTACCGCCCTTGCTTTCGCCCCGCTCTCAACAAAAACAGCCGACCGCCCATGGGCAGTCGGCTGTTCGGTTCGCTCGGGGTCATTGCGTCAGCGCCTTCAGCAGCCCTGCGGCAAAGGCGCGGTGCCCGGCAGGGGTAAAATGCACCCCGTCGCCGCTCAGCTCCACGCCCCACTCCCCGGCGTCCGCAAAGGCCGTGCCCAGCCGCCGCGCCAGCGCCCGGTACTGCTCGGCCAACTCGGCCGAAGCCCGCACAAGGCTGGGGTGGGGCACCCACGCGCCCAGCCGCATGGGCGGCGGCGCAACCAACAGGATGCGCGCCCGCTCCATCGGCAGCTCCCGCAGAAAGGTCTCCATGTCCGCGGCCGCCTGTGCCGGGGTGCTGCCCTGCAAAAGGTCGTTGCTGCCCAGCATAACGATCAGCAGGTCGATGCCGTCGGGCAGCGCCGCGCCGCCGCAGGGGATGCCGCGCCCATTCATGCCCGCATTGATCACCTGCCAGCCGGTCGCCCCCGCCAGCAGATCCACCCAGCGGGAATCCGCCGGGTAGCGCCCGCCGAACCAGTCCCGCGGGTCGTAACCGTAGGTGTTGGAATCGCCGTAACAAACCACTCGCATCCTGTTTCTCCTCCGTCCTTCAGTCGGCTGGGCCGCGCACAGCACCGCTTCGCACCGTGTGTTTCTTCCCATGCTTTCATTGTAATCGCCGGGCCTCCCGCCGTCAACAAGAGGACCCGGCAGCAAAAAAGGCGGCGGCGCACAACGCGCCGCCGCCTTTTTTGCTTTAGGACACGAACTGGATCAAATTACTCGATCTCGTTCTTTTTGCGATACAGCACCACAGCGGCACCGACACCGGTCAGCATCAGCAGCGCCCAGAACGCGGGCATGCTGCTGTCGCCGGTCTTGGGAGCAGCGGGGGCGGCAGGAGCCACAGGGGCAGCCGTCGCGGCAGGGGTGCTGGGAGCCGCAGGGGTGCGCACCGGGGCGATCTCGTAACCGCACACAGTGCACAGCACGGGATCCGTCTCGGTAGGCTCATTGCGGTCGGGGGTATGGGCCGCCTTGCTGGTGTCGATCACCACGCCGCAGCCGGTGTTGGTGCAGATGTGCCAGTGGCCGGTCTGATCCTTCTTCCACTCTCTGCCCTCGGCATGGCCCAGAGCATCGCCGGTGGTGTCGCCGCAGACCGAGCAGGTGGAGGGCAGGGTGCAGGTGGCAGGCTGCCACTTGCAGTCGCCATAATTGCCGTAAGCAAAGGTATCGCTGCCCTTCTCACCGCACTTGCAGGACTTGTAATAGGTGGCCTTGTTGCTGCAGTCCGCCTCGGTGGCCAGATACTGCGCATTGGCCACTTCCTGATCAAACACATGGTTGTGGGCGAGCTGCTGCTCGATGATCCAGCCACACTCGGTGCACTTCACCGGGTACTCCTCGGTGGCGCCGCCCTGATGGTCAGGGTTGTGCTGGGCAAAGCTGACCTTCTCCTGACAGCCGGTGGTCTGGCAGGCGTACCAGTGGCCGCTGGCATCGCGGCTGTAGTCCTTCTCCGGGTCATGGCTGGCGAGCATGCCGTAGGAAGCACCGCAGTCATCGCAGACGGCGGCCTTCTGGCAGGTGGCCTTGTTCTCAGCCTTGACGGTGCCGTGCTCCACCATGGAGCCGCTGATCGTCACACCGCAGTTCGCCACGGTGCAAATCTTCCAGTGGTAGCTGCCGTCGTGGTGGTAGCCGCTCTCGGGCTGATGGGCACCGGCAGGGATGGAGTGGCCGTAGTCCAGGGTGTCGCCGCAGCTCAGGCACTCGGTATCACCGGTGTAGCCGTCCTGCTGGGCCTTGTGGTCCACAGGGACAACGTTCACGAGGGTGGTGCCGCCGGTATGAACGCTGGCATCCTTTGCACCTTCGAAGGTGTGGTTGTCGTTGCGTTCCACCGCGCCGCAGGCAGTGCAGGAGTAGTAGTACACAGCCTCGTCACGGCAGTTGCCGGCGGTCTTCAGCGCTTCCGCCTTCTTATCAGCAGCAGTGTAATCGTGATCAGCAAGATTGCCGTAGCCGGCACCGCAAACGGTACAGACGGCCTGCTGGGTGCAGGTTGCGCTGCCGCCGGTGTGCTGGTTGGAGAGGGCACGAAAGGGGATCTCATCGATCTCGTTGACGCCCTGCGCGTCAAACAGCTGGCCGCAGGCGCTGCACTCCATGTAGGCATCCCAGCCCTTCGTCTTGCAGTCGGATGCCTGCTCGGCAACGGGGGTCTTGTTGGCATGGGCGCAGGACACGGTCACGGTGCAGGTGTCGGTAAAGCTGCCATCCACGGTGGTGACGGTGATGGTGGCGGTGCCCTTCTTCACGCCGGTCACCTCGCCGGTGGAGGCGTTCACGGAAGCGACCGCGGGGTCACTGGACACGAAGCTGACCGCCTTGTTGGTGGCCTCAGCGGGGGCGACGGTGACCGTGGGGGTGCTGCTCTGACCCACGTTGAGGGCCAGAGTCTCATCGATGGTCACGCCGGTGACCGCCACGGGGGCGGTCTCCACCGTCAGGATGCAGGGCAGGATGTCGTAGGTCATCGGATCGATGTCGTTGTCATAGAAAGACTCGACCTCGACGGTGATGGTCTTGTTCTCCAGGGCGCTGTTGGCGTCCACGGTGCAGGCAAAGGTGACCAGCACCAGATCGGAGTTGCCGGTGTAGCCGGTGCTCTGAGCGCTGTAGCGCCAGAACCAGTTGCTGCCCGACCAGGGCTTCACGATGGCGCCATCGGAGTCCAGAGTCTGCTCGATGCCGGTGGGGAGGGTAACGCTGTTTTCGTCAATGGTCAGGCCGGCCGGGATCTTGAGCTGGAACTCCAAAATGCCCAGATTGTTGACCGCACCGATGGACACCGCAAAGTTGACGGTGTCCCCCGGGTTTGCTGTTGCCTTGTCTGCCGTCACCTTCAGCTGGGAATGACCCACCGCGTAAACCGGCGCTGCAGACACCAGCACGCTGATCAGCATGACAAAGCAGAGCAAGACAGAGATGATTCGCTTGTTCATGACCAAGCTCCTTTCAGTAATTTGCGGGGCGGGTTGTGCGCGCCGCCGTACAGCCTCGCTTAGTTGTACCGCGGTGGGGATGCTGTCATCCGATGTATTCTTAAATCCTCCGCAGCGCACCTGTATGGCGTACAGGTCGCTGCGTCAGAATGTAAGACAGGTGGTTTACCAGAGCGCCTTAGCGGCGTCGTTCATGTGGTTGTAGATCATCTTTTTGTCGATGGCGTTGACACGGGTGTCGCCGTTCACGTTGGCCACGTCGAACTCGTACCCGGTGAGGGTCTTGGCGGCGTCGTTAATGTGATTGTAGATGAACTTCTTGTCCACCGCGTTGGCGCGGCCATCGCCGCTGATGTCACCCAGCAGATGGATCTTCACATCCCGGGTCACCGGGGGACCGCTCAAGGTCACCGCGTAGTCCCG
>JBGVKB010000081.1:0-14642 GCA_045118955.1 Oscillospiraceae bacterium
CAGCAGGGGGCCAAAGTCGATCATGGCGCCGATGCCGATGAACAGCAGCAGGGGGAACAGCTCGTTGGCGATGCCGGCGTCGTACAGGACGTTCAGCACGCCCACCTCATGGCCCTGGGTGACAGCGCCGGAGTTGGGCAGGTTGACCAGGATCGCGCCGAAACCCATGGGCAGCAGCAGGGTGGGTTCCATGTCCTTTTTGATGGCCAGATAGATGAGCAGGCCGCCGATGACCCACATCACGACCATTTTGGGATCCAGTTCCAGGATATTTCCGTACAAGAATTCCACGGTAGCTACACTCCTTTTTTGTTTTTCAATCGTATTCTTTGGGTTAGCCGGTCTATGCGCTGTCGGGTGTCCTTTTTTGACAAAGAAAAAAGACCCCTACCATGCGGACAGCCACACGGTAAAAGTCTTGCCATTTCAAACAGTCGCGGGGCCGCAAGCGACCCGTACTGACGCAATCTGCTGTGTGCAGACCTCGCAGTCTGCACACCGGCTACTCCCTTTTTACCTGAAAGAACTATACCATGCAAAGCCTGGAACGTCAACCGTTTTTTCTTGTCTTTTTATATTTTTTAATTTTGATACGCTGGGTTTTTGGCTTTGCGTGCGCCGCAGTGTGTGGTATACTGATTTTAGTGCAGGTCCGGCCGGTCAGCAAACGACTTTGCCCGGCGGGCCGCAGAGCTGTTTGATCAGCGAGGAGTTTGCCCATGAAAATTGTTGTACTTGACGGTTTTGCCGAAAATCCCGGCGATCTGAGCTGGGGCGGGCTGGAGGCGCTGGGCGCACTGACTGTCTACGACCGCACCGATCGCGCCGACGAGGCGCTGATCCTCGCCCGCATCGGGGATGCCGAGGCGGTATACACCAACAAAACCCCGCTGTCGGCGTCGGTCATCGCCGCCGCGCCCCGGCTGCGGTTCATCGGGGTGCTGGCCACCGGCTACAATGTGGTGGATCTGGCCGCCGCCTCCGCCCGGGGCATTCCGGTGTGCAACGTGCCCGCCTACGGCACCGAGGCAGTGGCGCAGCACACCTTTGCCCTGCTGCTGGAGATCTGCAATCAGGTGGCTCACCACAGCGCCGCGGTGCAGGCCGGGCGCTGGAGCGCCTGCCCGGACTTCTGCTTCTGGGAGCGCCCTCTCATGGGGCTGGCGGGCAAGACTCTGGGCATCGTAGGCTTCGGCCGCATTGGACGGGCAGTGGGGCGCATCGGCCGGGCCTTCGGCATGGAGGTGCTGGCCAGCGGCAGCCGCCCCACCCCCGAGGGGAAGGCCATCGCCCGGTATGTGCCCCTCGAGGAGCTTCTGGCCGCCTCGGACGTGGTCAGCCTGCACTGTCCGCTGTTCCCCGAGACCGAGCGGCTCATCCGCCGCGAGACCATTGCGCGGATGAAGCCCGGGGCCATCCTGCTGAACACCGGGCGGGGGCCGCTGGTGGATGAACGGGATCTGGCGGACGCACTGAACAGTGGCCGCCTGTACGCCGCCGGGCTGGATGTGGCCGTCACCGAGCCGATCCCCGCGGACAGCCCACTGCTGAGCGCGAAAAACTGCTTTATCACTCCGCACATCGCGTGGGCCGGCCGGGAGAGCCGCCAGCGGCTGATGGACATCGCGGTGGAAAATCTGGCGGCGTTCCTGCGGGGCGATACGGTGAACGCAGTGAACCTCTGAATACAGAAACAGGGCGCACCCCGTGGGGTGCGCCCTGTTCGTTTCTTATGTACGGTTTTGCGCGTCCACCTCAGCCCCACAGATCCTCGGGGTACAGGCCGGCGGCAGTCATGCCAGCGATGGCCTCCATCACCAGCGGCTTGTCGGCCTTGTAGGTGACGCCGTACCACTTGTCGTGGCTCTTCAGCACCTTCACCTGCGCTTTGCCCTCGTCGATGAGCTGACTCACCACGCTGGGCAGGAAGTACTCGCCCTTGAGGGGGTTCTCAGCCAGCGCCTTGTCGAGGAACGCTGGGAACCGCCCCTGCACCTCGGCCAGGAAGCTGGGGGTAAAGCCCCACAGGTTCATGCTCACCACCGTGTCGCCGGGCAGATCGGTCCAGCTCTCGCCCTCATCCAGACTGAAGTGGATGCCGCCTTCGTAGGTCTCGATGCGGGTGCGCTCGGTGACCCGGGCCAGATTGCCCTCGGCATCGGTTTCACAGACGCCGCGGGCCACATGGCCGTTCTCGGACACGGTATTCTTCAGCAGGAAGCCCACCATGGCGTAGCGATACTGCTCGCCGTCCTCCACACTGCTCAGCCGGTCGAACACGGTCTTGAAGGCCTCGGGGCCGTAGTAGTCGTCGGCGTTCACCACCGCGAAGGGAGCGTCGATCTGGGGTGCGGCGGACAGGATGGCGTGGCTGGTGCCCCAGGGCTTCACACGGCCCTCGGGAACAGAGTAGCCCTCGGGCAGGATGTCCAGCTGCTGGTAGGCGTAGCGGATCTCCATGCCGCTCTTGGCCACACGGGCTCCCACACTGCCCTTGAACTCCTCCTCGATCTCGTGCTTGATGATGAACACCACTGTCTCAAAGCCGGCGCGGCGGGCATCGTACAGGGTGTAGTCCAGAATCGCCTCGCCGTGGCGGCCCACCGGGTCGATCTGCTTCAGGCCGCCGTACCGGCTGCCCATGCCTGCGGCCATTACCACAAGGATCGGTCGTTTCATAGCTTGGTCACTTCTCCTTTATCTGTTCGGGGCGGGCGGCGTGCGGCCTGCCCTGCGCCCGGCGGGCGGGTGGTTTTTCGGCGTATGCCGTCCCCGCCCTGCGTACCTCTTTGGGTACATCTGCGAACAGTATACCGCATCCGGCCGCATCGGGCAAGGGATAGGGCATGGTTTTTGACAGCCCGGCGCTTGTGCCCGCCGCCGCGGCTCCGTATAATAAAGGCAGAAGTAGGCCGTCACCATGGCCGAAAGGAGCGTTGTTATGAAGAAGTGCATCCTCATCCCTGATTCCTTCAAGGGCACCCTCAGCGCCATTGAGGTCTGCAAGGTGATGCGCGCGGCGGTGCTGGCGCGTTTTCCCGACTGCGAGATTCTGTCGGTGCCGGTGGCAGACGGCGGCGAGGGCACGGTGGACTGCTTCCTGCACGCCCTGCCCGGCTGCGCGCGGGTGCCGGTGGAGTCCACCGGCCCCTATGGCGAGCCGCTGACCGCCTGCTACGCCCGCGCAGGGGACACCGCCATCGTGGAGATGGCCATGTGCGCCGGCCTGCCGCTGGTGGAGCACCGCCCCGACCCGGAGCACACCACCACCTATGGGGTGGGCACGGTGATGCGCCGCGCCGTTCAGGACGGCTGCACCCGGCTGGTGGTGGGGCTGGGCGGGAGCTGCACCACCGACGGCGGCGCGGGCACGGCGGCAGCACTGGGGGCGGTGTTCCGGGACGCGGAGGGGCGCTCTTTTGTGCCCACCGGGGCCACGCTGGGGCAGATCGCGTCCATTGACCTCTCCCCCGCCCGCGCCCTGCTGGATGGGGTGACGGTGGAGGCCATGTGCGATGTGAAAAACCCTCTCTGTGGCCCCGAGGGCGCGGCGTTTGTATTCGGCCCGCAAAAGGGCGCGGACGAGACCATGGTGCGGCGGCTGGACGAGGCTCTGCAACAATTTGCGCAGACGCTCAAGACCGCGCTGGGTGCGGATGTGGCCGATGTCCCCGGCGCGGGTGCGGCGGGCGGCATGGGCGCGGGCATCCTAGCCCTGCTGGGCGGGCAGCTTCGATCCGGCATCGACACGGTGCTGGATCTGGTGGGCTACGACCGGATGCTGGAGGGCGCGGACATGGTGTTCACCGGGGAAGGCCGCATCGACCGCCAGAGCCTGAACGGCAAGGTCATCGACGGGGTGGCTCGGCGTGCCTGTGCCGCCGGGGTACCGGTGACCTGCGTGGTGGGCAGCATCGGCGAGGGGGCACAGGCCGCCTACGAGGCGGGTGTGAGCGCCATCTTCTCCATCAACCGCCGGGCGGAAAGCTTCGAGACCGCCCGGTACAAGAGCCGGGAAAATCTGGCCGCCACCATGGAGGACATCCTGCGCTTCGCACAGGCAGTGCGCTGAGGGCGCGGACACACCGGGGCAGGACCTTCGCCGCGGGGACTGCGCCCATTCGCTGTGACCGCAAAAACACAACAGACCTCACCGGGCAAAGCTTGAAGGAACGCTTCAAGATCGCCCTTCCCCGCCCCGCGGTTCTGAACACAGCAAAAAACACCCCGCTGTCCCGAGGGACAGCGGGGTGTTTTGTTACCGTTTCAGGCGTGGGTCATGGCAAAAGAACACGCTTACTCGAAGTCAGCGGGCATCTTGATGACCTTCTTGGGGCACTTCTCAACACAGGTGCCGCAGCCGGTGCACTTGTCATAGTTGATGACAGGCAGCAGGTTGTCCATCACGATGGCCTGCTCAGGGCAGTTCTTGGCGCACAGGGTGCAGCCGATGCAGCCGGCGCTGCAGGCCTTCATGACCACGGGGCCCTTGTCGTGGCTGCTGCACAGCACAACGGGCTTGGCGGCGGCGGTCATCATGCTGATGACCTTCTTGGGGCAGGCGGCGGCACAGGCACCGCAGCCCACACACTTGTCCACGTTGACCTTGGCCTTGCCGTCCACCACCTCGATGGCGCCGAACTTACAGGCCTTCACGCAGTCGCCCAGACCCAGACAGGCATAGTTGCACATCTTGGGGCCGTTATACAGGGTGTTGGCGGCAGCGCAGCTCTCGATGCCCTGATAGTCGTACAGGGGCTTGCACACGCCGGTCTGACCCTGGCAGTGGATGACAGCATGGACAGGCTCGCTGGAACCAGCCTCAACGCCCATCACAGCGGCGATGGCAGCGGCGCAGGCGGCACCGCCGACGGCACACTTGTTCACAGGGGCACCGTTCTCGACGACTGCCTTGGCGTAGTCAGCACAGCCGGCGTAGCCGCAGCCGCCGCAGTTGGCACCGGGCAGGCACTCGTTGACCTGACCCACGCGGGGATCCTCATACACGCTCATGAACTTAGCGGCGAGCACCAGAATGATGGCACCCAGCAGGCCCACGACGGTGACCAGAATAATTGCAATAGCCATATTCTAACCGTCCCTCCTTACATACCAAAGATGTTCTCGATGATACCGCCAAAGCCCATGAAGGACAGGCTGGTGATGGAAGCGGCGACCAGAGTGATGGGCAGGCCCTTGAAGCACTCGGGAGGATTGGCAGCCTCAACGCGCTTGCGCACGCCGCTGAACAGCACCATGGCCAGCATGAAGCCGAAGCCGGCGCCCATAGCACAGGCCATGGCCTCAGCGTAGGCATAGCCGAAGCCGAACTTCACCACATCGGCAGAGTAGTTGTCAACGTTCAGCACGGTGACACCCAGCACGCAGCAGTTGGTGGTGATCAGGGGCAGGTACACGCCCAGGCTGTTGTACAGGGGAGGCATGTACTTCTTCAGGATGATCTCGATGAGCTGAACCAGAACAGCGATGATCAGGATGAAGACGATGGTCTGCAGGTAGCCCAGATCGTTGGCGTCCAGCAGGAAGATCTGGATGGGGAAGGTGACCGCGGTGGCCAGCGCCATAACGAAGATAACAGCGCAGGACATACCAAACGCGGAATCCAGCTTCTTGGACACGCCCAGGAAGGGGCAGATGCCCAGGAACTTCATCAGCACGTAGTTGTTGACAAGGATCATGCTGAAGAAGATATAAGCGAGTTTGATGATCATTACTTATTCTCCTCCTTCGCGTCCATGTCGCAGCAGAGCTTGCGCTCGACCTTGTTGTTGGTCATGGTCTCGATCCACACGACGACCGCCATCAGCAGGCCGAAGGTGAAGAAGCCGCCGGGGGCACTGGTCATCAGAGTGAAGCGATCGATGCTCTCGGGAACGATGGTGATGCCCAGCCAGCTGCCGTTGCCGATGATCTCGCGGATGGAGGCCATGGCAGTCAGCGCCAGAGTAAAGCCCAGACCCATGCCCACGCCGTCCAGAGCGGAGTCGACCACGTTGTTCTTGCAGGCGAACATCTCGGCGCGGCCCAGAATGATGCAGTTAACAACGATCAGGGGCAGGTACACGCCCAGAGCGGTGTCCAGAGCAGGGGCAAAGGCCTTGACGACCATCTGCACCAGAGTAACGAAGGTGGCGATGATGGTGATGTAGCAGGGCAGATGCACCTTGTCGGGGATGATCTTGCGCAGAGCGGAGATAACCACGTTGGAGCAGATCAGCACAGCGGTGGCAGCCGCACCCATGCCCAGAGCGTTGGACACGGCAGTGGTAACGGCCAGAGTGGGGCAGGTGCCCAGAACCAGACGCAGAACGGGGTTCTCCTTAATGAGGCCGTTGGTAACGATGCTCAGTTTGTTGTTAGCCATTGATTACGCAGCCTCCTTTGCATTCAATTCGGCAAAGCACTCGATGGCGGTGTTGACCGCGCTCAGAGCAGCCTTGCTGGAGATGGTGGCACCGGTGATGCCGTTGACACCATCCTCGCGCAGGGTCATGGTAGAATCCTTGCCGACCATAGCCTCGGCATAGGCCACGCCCTCCGCGTTGCCGTCCCACAGCTTCATACCGAAGCCGGCGGACTCAGAGTTCTGCATGAACTGCACGCCCACGATCTTGCCGTCGGCGTCAAAGCCCACGACCACAGGCACGGCACCGCCGTAGCCCTTGCCATTGGCCTTGATGCAGTAGCCGGCGCCGTTGTCCGCCTTCACGGCATCCACCACGTTCTCGGTGGTGAACGCGACGGCGGTGAAGCTGTCGGCCTCAGGCAGCACAGCCTGATAAGCGGCGTTGGCCGCGGCGATCTCCTGCTCCTCAATGATGGGGGCAGTGACGCTGTTGGTGAAAGCCAGAGCGGCGCTGGTGATGATGCAGATGACCACCAGAACGATGACCGGCTTCACCAGAGTTTCGAAGTTGCTGTTTTTCATTTGGCAGCCTCCTTCTTCTTCTCAGGCTTCTTGTAGCCCAGAGGCACCTGCAGGGTCAGGTCGTTGATGTAGGGAACGAACAGGTTCATCAGCAGGATGGCGAAGGACACACCCTCGGCCATGTTGCCCCAGATGCGGATGGCGCTGGTGATGATGCCCAGACCGATGCCGAAGACGATCTTGCCCTTCAGGGTGAAGGGGCTGGTGACGTAGTCGGTGGCCATGTAGACGGCACCGAACAGCAGACCGCCGCCCAGCACCTGAACCATCACGTTCTGGCCGAAGATGACGCTCATCACGGCCACGGTGGCGACGTAGGCCACGGGGATGGCGGGGCTGATGGTCTTGGTCCAGACCAGATACACGAAGCCGATCAGGATAGCCAGAGCGCAGGTCTCGCCCATCACGCCGCCATGCACACCCAGGAACAGATCCACAACGCTCAGAGCGTCGGGATCAGCGACCTGCAGCGGAGTGGCGGTGGAGAGCTGATCCACCATCTTATCGGTGTAATGCCACTTGGTCATGGCGCTGGAGAAGCCGCTGAACAGAGCAATACGGCCCACCAGAGCGGGGTTGGCAAAGTTGTAGCCCAGGCCGCCGAACAGCTGCTTGACCAGCACGATGGCGATGAACGCGCCCACAACGCCCATCCACAGGGGCAGGGTGACAGGGAAGTTCATGGCCAGAATGATGCCGGTGACCACCGCGGACAGATCGGACACGGGGTTGGGCTTCTTCATCAGAGTGCAGTACAGGTACTCAAACCCGACGCAGGCCGCCACGGTCACGGCGGTCAGCAGCAGGGCGCGGAAGCCGAAGATCATGGCAGAAGCGACGACGCAGGGCAGCAGAGAGACCACCACGTTGCCCATCAGCTTCTGGGTGCTTACGTTTTCAGTAATATGAGGGTTCGAGGTAACGATCAGGTTTTTTTCCATCACTTGTCCCCTCCTTCGGCTTTCTTGGCTTCTTCCTCGGCCTTAGCCTTGGCTTCCGCCTGGATGCGGCGCAGCTCGCCCATGTAGTAGGCCTTGGCCATCGCCATGGTCTGGGTGACGGGGCGCTTGGCGGGGCAGACGAAGCTGCAGGTGCCGCAGGCCACGCACAAACCGATGTTCAGCTTGTCCAGACGCTCGTAGTCCAGAGCGTTGTAGGCCTCGCTGATCTGAACGGGAGCCAGACCCATGGGGCAGCCGTTGATGCAGCGGCCGCAGCGGATGCAGGCAGAGGGGTCAGGCAGCAGGGCCTTCTGGCGGCTGAACAGCAGCACGCCGTTGTTCTGCTTCAGCAGAGGCACGTCCAGACCGGTCACGGCGCGACCCATCATGGGGCCGCCGTAGATGACCTTGCCCAGCTCGACGCCCTCCTTGACGCCGCCGCAGAAATCAACGATGTCCTGCAGAGCGGTGCCGATGGGAGCCTCGACGTTCTGGGGATTGGCCACCGCGTCGCCGTCCACGGTCACGCGCTTGGTGACCAGAGGCATACCGGTGTTCAGGAACTTGCCCAGGGTGGACACGGTGGTGACGTTCATGACGACACAGCCGGCGTCGGCGGGCAGGCCGGGCGCGCCGGTGGGGCCGAACTGGGGCACCTCGCGGCCGGTGCAGGTCTCGATCAGGTTCTTCTCAGCACCCTGAGGATAGCGGCTGGGCAGGCTCTTGACCTCAACGCCGGCCATATCCTTGACCATCTCGTTCATCTTGGCGATGCACTCGGGCTTGTTGGCCTCGATGCCGATGACGCACTTCTTGATCTCACAGTACTTCATGACCGCAGCGATGCCGCTCACGACGGTGTCACCGCACTCCAGGAACTCGCGGGTATCCGGAGTCAGGTAAGGCTCACACTCAGCGCCGTTGATGACCAGGAACTCGACGTTCTTGGCAGTCAGCTTCACATGAGTGGGGAAGCCGGCGCCGCCCAGACCCACCAGGCCGCAATCCTGAACTGCCTTCAGCAGGGAGTCCTTATCGGTGACGACGGGAGGCTGGATGGCGGGGTCGACGGTCTGCTGGCCGTCGGCCTCAATGACAACATTGGCGGGGTCGGCCGACAGGACGGTGCCGGACACGCCGGAGTAAATGTTGGCGGACACAAAGCCGCCGGCCTTACCCACCAGAGTGCCGACATACACGGTGTCGCCCTTCTTCACCACCGGCTGCGCGGGCGCGCCGATGTGCTGGGACATGGGAAGGGTGATTTTGCTGGGTGCAGGCATCACAACGGTTGCCATGCCAGCTGTACCCTTCGCATGCGGGACGCCAGCGCCTTCAGCCGAACGTTTCAGCTTCTTGAACATGGATTGTACGATCCCCCATTTCTAGAAATTTTGTACGCAAAAACCCGGCCCGCCAGCGCATCATCGGCGAGCCTTCACATTTCTCACAAGTACTTGCGTAACAGTACTATTTTATTTTACCATTCTCACAGTTTAAGTCAACCACAAATTCCTCCATTTTGCGCACAGATGTGCCAATTTGTCTGTCTTTTTGTGCAAGCGCTTTATCTCTCACTCCATGCCCGGGCGATTTTTTCTCATATTTCGGTTTTTTCTCCCTGCCGCACTGCTCAAACAAAGAAATACGGCAAAATATTCATCTCTCTTTAATGAATGGGTGGTTTCGCCTCACTGAAAAACGTGGTATAATATCCATAATCAAAGGTCACCGTGCGAAAGGAGTCATGCCCAATGAAAACTTTGTTCCGTCTGCTGGCCGTCGTCGGCGTGCTGGTCACCGCCGTGCTGGCGCTGAGCCATCTGCTGGAGGAGAAGCGCACCTCCTCCTATGTGACCATGTTCATGGACGGGGACGAGCAGCCCCTGTGATCCGCACGGCCCTGCCGTGAGCCGAACAAACCAAACAGGACCGGGTCCGCCTTCGGGCAGATCCGGTCCTTTTTGTTATCGCTCAAAGGCCACAAGGCCTGCCTGCCACGGGTGGTCGAGGTACAGCACCTGCCGCCCCGCCGGGCGGTGCCGCCACAGCTTCAGCAGGATGGTCAGGTCACCGCCGCCCGCGAGGGTCATCACCACGCCCAGCATCAGCCACCAAGCCGACCCGCACAGCACCCCGCACACCCCGGGCAGGATGCCCAGCACAAGGGTGGGCGCCAGCGCACCGGCGGTGTACTGCAGCCGCCCCATGGGCTTGCCGCAGGTGCAGTAGGGAGTGGCGTACTCCTTCATGATGCCGAACTCGATGTTCTTCCAGCCGCCGGGCACAAACAGCGCCCAGACCAGTCCGTGGAGCAGCTCATGAAGCACCACCGCCGCCGCATAAGCCGCAAGAAGGCCCAGCGTCTGCCACAGGCCGAAGCTGTCCGCAAAGCGGCCGGCCCAGCCGGGCACAGCGAGCACAAAGGCCGCCAGCATCAGCAGGCACAGCGGGCCTGCCAGCACAAAGGCCATCACATTGGCGTAGACGATGCCCACGGTCAGGTCGGTGACCCGCCAGCCCTCTGCCTCCATTTGAGCGGACAGCGCTTCAAATACTGCCTTGCGCCGCTGCTCGGCCTCGCTGAGCGGGCGGGCGTTCTCGGCGCTTCGGTCGTCCTTCATCTCAGAATTCCACCTCCTGCAGCTTCAGCAGAGAAAGGATGTAGATCTTGAGGGAATCAAAGAGCAGCTCCTCCCGCATCCCCTCGTTGGCGGCGTGCAGACCGCCCACAAAGTCGGGCAGCTCCTCATGGGCCAGCGAGGGGCCGAAGCTCACCGCCAGCGGGAAGTACCGGGCATAGGTGGCCGCGCCCTTCACGAAGGGCTTGCCGTCGTCGCCGGTGACCTCGTTGTAGGCATCCAGCAGCGCCCGAACGCAGGGGGCGTCCGGCGCGATGTAGAAGGGCTTGTCCGCCTTGGTCACCACCAGCTCGGCCCCGGCCTTTTCCGCCTCGGCGCGCAGGGCGGCGGTGATCCGCTCCCCGGTGATGTCGGTGGTGTAGCGGCAGTCGATGGTCTGGGTCATGCGCCCATCCTTCATGCGCAGCACGCCGCCGATGACCGTGAGCGGGTCAAACAGGCCGTCCGCCGCCGCGATGCCCACGCCCGCGCCCGCAGTGCTGCTGTGCAGCCGCTGCAGCAGCTCCAGCCAAGCCCGCTCGGCGGGGGTGCCCACGCCGCCGGCCAGCAGACAATCCACCACCAGACCGATGGCGTTCACCGTGCCCGCGGGCAGAGAGGCGTGGCCGGCGATGCCGGTGCCCTTCACCCGCACATACGCGCCCTCCTGCTCGAGGGTCACCCCCTCGGAGGCGGTCAGCTTCGCAAGGTCGGCCTTCACCAGCGCGGAGGCGCGGTCGGCCACCGAGTTGCTGGCCACACCGCCCTCGAATTCCAGAATGTCCCCGCCCTCCAGCACCGGGCTGACGAAGCGGCCCTCGTACAGGCCCTTCTCGCCGTTGCACAGGGGGAACACCGCGTCCGGGGTGAAGCAGAAGGTCGGGGCGGCGTGATGGGACAGGTACCAGGCCACGTCACTGAAGTTGGTCTCCTCATCGCAGCCCAGCAGGGCGCGCACCGGGTAGCGCAGTGCGCCCGCCTGCTCCTTCAAAAACTTCAGAGCGTACAGGCTGAGCACCGCCGGCCCCTTGTCGTCCACGATGCCGCGGCCCAGCAACCAGCCCTCCCGACGGCGCAGAACGTAGGGGTCGGCGTCCCAGCCGCTGCCCTCGGGCACCACGTCCACATGGGAGATCACCGCAAGCTGCTTGTCCGCCTCGGCGCCGGGCACGTCCGCCCAGCCGATGCGGTCGGCGTCCTCGCCGGTCTCAAGGCCCAGCTCGGCGGCGATGGCCAGAGCCTCGGTCAGGGCGGCGCGCACACCGGGGCCGTAGGGCGCACCCGGCTCGGCGGCCGTCTCCACGCTGGGCACCGCCACCAGACGGGTCACGTCCCGCAGGATGTCCTCTCTGTGCTGCTCGATGAATGCGTCCACTGCGGCGTTCCAGTCGCGGTTTTCCATAGCTCCTACTCCTTTTTCCCATCGCCCCGGTGGAAATCCGCCGCCGGGGCTGATATACTATAACAATATGCACACGATTTTGATCGGCCCTGCGCGGGCCGGAGGGATGTACCATGCCTGAACCGAACAAGCGCTCTGCCCTGCGGCAGAATCTCATCTTTGCGGGGGTGCTGCTGGCCCTCGCGCTGGGCCTGCTGGCTCTGCGGGCCTTCTCCGGCCCGGGTCTGACCGCCCGGGTGGACACCACCGAGGGGCAGATCGACCTGAGCCTGACCGCCGACGGGGTCTACGACCTGCCCAGCGGCGGCGCGACCATCCATCTTGAGGTCAAGGACGGCGCCATCCGTTTCATCGACTCCCCCTGCCCCGACCACCTGTGTGAGGGGTTCGGCTGGCTGGCGAAACCGGACGACTGGGCCGCCTGCATCCCCTGTCAGGCGGCGGTGACGGTTCTGGAACCGGACTGACCGCCCCATCTCACGCGCTCCGCGCCCTGTGCCCCGCCGGGCATGGGGCGCTTTTTGTTTTCATCCAAACAGGGGGGTGGACAGATAGCGGTCGCCGGTGTCGGGCAGCAGCGCCACCACCGTCCTGCCGGCGTTCTCCGGCCGCTCGGCCCAGAGGATGGCTGCGTGCAGCGCCGCGCCTCCGGTGATGCCCACCAGCACGCCCTCGCAGGCGGCCAGCTCCCGGGCGGCGGCGTAAGCCTCCTCCTCGGTCACCGGGCAGATGGCGTCCAGCAGACTTTGATCCAGCACCTCGGGCACAAAGTTCGCGCCGATGCCCTGCAGACCGTGGGGGCCGCTGCGCCCCTCGCTGAGCAGCGGGCTGGCGGCCGGCTCCACCGCGATGACCTGCACCGCGGGGTTCTGTTCCTTCAAATAGCGCCCCACACCGGTGACGGTGCCGCCGGTGCCCGCGCCCGCCACAAAGGCGTCCACCTGACCCTCTGTATCCGCCCAGATCTCAGGACCGGTGGCGGCATAGTGGGCGGCGGGGTTGGCGGGATTCACGAACTGCCCCGCCACGATGCTGCCGGGGGTGGCGGCGTGCAGCCGCTCGGCCTCCTCCACCGCCGCCTGCATCCCGCCCGCGCCGGGGGTCAGCACCAGCTCCGCGCCCAGCGCCGCCAGCAGCTTGCGCCGCTCAAGGCTCATGGTCTCGGGCATGGTCAGCACCAGCTTATAACCCCGCGCGGCCGCCACCATGGCCAGACCGATGCCGGTGTTGCCGCTGGTCGGCTCGATGATGGTGCCGCCGGGGGCAAGGCGGCCCTCCCGCTCGGCGGTCTCGATCATGGCGAGACCCACCCGATCCTTGGCGCTGCCGCCGGGGTTCATGCTCTCCAGCTTCACCAGCAGGCGGGCCTTCAGCCCGTGGCGCTGTTCCATGTTCCGAACCTCCAGCAAGGGGGTACCGCCCACAAGCTGGGTCACGCTTGTATAAACACTCATATTCCGCTCCTTCCCGGGGCAAGGCCCGGCATGGGTAATTTTCACCCTTTCATCATACCATCCCGCCCGGCGGTTGACAAGCCGTGGTAAAGCGCAAAAGCAGTTTCGCTTTAGCGCTTTATCCTTGTTTTTCCTGCCGCGCCCCGACTGCCGCCCCTGCACGCACAAACGACCGCCCAGCGCGGCCATCGCGGTCGCAGGGCGGTCGTTTTAAGGCTTGCTTTAAGCAGGGTTGCTCCGGGCGTCCTCCAGCCCGGACACATAGCTGCGGCTGCCCAGCACGGCGGCCAGCTCCTTCCCGGACATCCTGCCGTCCCAATGGGCACGGCAGGCGGCCATGTACAGCCCGCAGCGCTGCTCCGCCTGCTCCAAAAGCCGGGGCAGCCCAGCGCGTATGGTCTCGCCGCTCACCGGGTGCTGCCACTCGTCGGGCAGGCCAGGCTTTAGCCTGGCAGGGGTGATGTGCCCGGTGACCGTGCCCTTTTTGCCGAACAGCGGCTCAAGGAGGGTCAGCAGCCAGCGCTTGGGGGCGAAGCGGCAGGTGAACAGCCCCCGCACCTTCGTGGAATGGACGAAGGCCGCACGCAGCACCTCGGCGGGGAAGCGCTCGCCGTAGGCCTCCTCAATGGCTCCACCCAGCAGGGGGATCAGCTCCTCCAGCATCTCGTCCGACGGCAGCGGACAGCAGTGCCTCACCGGCACCGCGGCATCGCCGGTGTCCTGTCTGTGCAGCTCGCTGTCCAGCGCGATCTCCAGATAGCCGTGGCCGCCCTCCATGCCGTAGAGCTGACCCGGCATGGTCAGCCGCTCCACATAGGGGTGCAGCACCCCGTCGGCGGCGTAGTGGCACACAAACCCCAGCGCGTAGCTGCGCTGCGCGGGGGTCCCGGCCCGGGCGATCAGCGCCCGCAGGAACGCCCCGGTGTTCTCCTCGTGCATCCGCGCCCCAAAGGCGGGCAGCGGCCAGTCCCGTTTGGCCGCGGGCTTCCACACCTGATAGCAGAACAGGATGTCCGGCCCGTTGGCGCCGGTGTCAAAGGCGTCGGCGATCAGCTCCTCCTCCAGCCCCAGCGCCCGGGCAGCCCGGTGGGCACAGCGCAGATGGGTGTAACCTTCCGGCATGAGTCATTCTCCTTTCGCCAGTTCAAAAAGCGGCGGGGGGGGGCGGCCCGGTTAGCCCGCCCCCCCCCCCCTTGTTTTTATCTAAATAAATTTTAAAAAAACCCGGGCCCACCCACAAATTAAAACCCCCCCCCACCAAAAAAAACACCAACA
>JBGVKB010000082.1:0-3317 GCA_045118955.1 Oscillospiraceae bacterium
AGGTGGACGAGCCGGAGGTTCTGGTTCGTCTGATGGAGGCGCTCTATGCGGCGCTGCCGGCACCGCGCCCCAAACGATCAGCGAAGCGATGAACGATCGGCCGGCGGCGGGGCGAACGGCTCCGGGCCGGCCTTTTTTGAATCAGGGGAGGAGAACAAATGACCGAGCATTGTGAAAAAATGCTGGCTGACTGGCTGGCAAGCTCTGTGGTGGACGAAGCGACCAAGGCAGAGCTGCGGGCGCTGGACGAGAAAGAGCTGAGCGACCGGTTCTATCGGGACCTGGAGTTTGGCACCGGCGGCCTGCGGGGCGTGCTGGGAGCCGGCACCAACCGGATGAACCGCTACACCGTGCGCAAGGCCACGCAGGGTCTGGCGGACTACCTGAACGCTACCACCCTGCCCAAGCGGGTGGCCATCGGCTACGACAGCCGCCTGTGCAGCGATGAATTCGCGGTGGAAGCGGCCTGCGTTCTGGCGGCCAACCACATTGTGGCCAACGTGTATCCCCGGCTGCAACCGACCCCCGCGCTGAGCTTTGCTGTGCGGGATCTGGGCTGCGGCATGGGTGTGTGCATCACTGCCAGTCACAACCCCGCCAAGTACAACGGCTACAAGGTGTACGGTGAGGATGGCTGTCAGATCACCCTCGAGACCGCGGCCGCAGTGCAGACGGCCATCGAAGCGGTGGACATCTTCGAGGATGTGAAGTGGATGCCCTTCTATGAGGGCCGCGCCAACGGCATGATCCGCATGATCGGGGAGGACACGCTGGATCGCTTCCTGCGCGCCGTGAAGGAGCAGTCGTTGGAGGCGGAGGACAGCGCCGCCGCGCCGCTGAAGCTGGTGTATACCCCGCTGAACGGCGCGGGTCTGGAGTGTGTCACCCGCATTCTGGAGCAGGTGGGCATCACCGATGTGACCGTGGTGCCCGAGCAGAAGGAGCCGGACGGCAACTTCCCCACCTGCCCGTACCCCAACCCCGAGATCCGCGAGGCAATGGAGCGGGGCTTGGCTCTGTGCGAGCAGGTGCGGCCTGATTTGCTTCTGGGCACCGACCCGGACTGCGACCGTGTGGGCATCGCGGTGCCCACCGCCGCGGGTTACCGTCTGATGACTGGCAACGAGGTGGGCGTACTGCTGCTGGATTACATCTGCCGCCGCCGCATTGAGCAGGGCATCATGCCCTCGGCCCCGGTGGCGGTCAGCACCATCGTCTCCACTGACATGGCGAAGCCGGTCGCGGCCAAGTACGGCGTGGAGCTGCGCCGTACCCTCACCGGCTTCAAGTTCATCGGCGAACAGATCGGCCTGCTGGAGGCCGCCGGCCAGACCGAGCGGTACATCTTCGGTTTTGAGGAGAGCTACGGTTACCTGTCCGGCCCTCACGTCCGGGATAAGGACGCGGTGAATGCCTCGCTGCTCATCTGCGAGATGGCGGGCTGGTACAAGCGGCAGGGCAAGACGCTGGCCGAGGCCATGGACGCCCTGTATGCCGAGTTCGGCGTGTACCAAAACCAGCTCCACTCCACTGCCTTTGAGGGGCAGGACGGCATGGAGCGGATGCAGAGCATCATGGCCGGTCTGCGCGCCCGGCCGCCCAAGGCTTTGGCCGGCGCCGCCGTTGTGGGCGTGACCGACTACAAGGACAGCGCCGCCACCGGTCTGCCCGCCGCCAACGTGCTGGAGTTCCGTCTGGAGGACGACGGCAAGCTGATGATCCGCCCCAGCGGCACCGAGCCGAAGATCAAGCTGTACGTCTCCGCCCGCGGCGAGACTGAGGCGCAGGCCGCCGCCGCGGCAGACGCCATCGCCGCCGCCGGCCGCGAGCTGCTGAACTGAGCAAAGGCGCTCTGACATATTGAGCAAATACGACCGCCCGCAGCCGACCCGCTGCGGGCGGTTTTACTGTTTTTGCAGGGTGTAAGGGCTTTGGAGGGGATTGCGCGGGCGGATGAAATGTGGTACTGTGGAAAAAAGAATGCCGCGCGGCTGACATTTGAGCGTGGATGACGAATTGTATATGGAACGTGACGAAAAAACAGGAGGGAATCATATGAAAAAGCAAGTACTGTTCAGTTGCTTTGGCACCACCGATCCGATGCGCGGGATGCACGACGGCCCGGCGATGCACATCCTTCGGAAGTACCGCCCGGAGGTGCTGTATCTGTTTTTGTCGCCGGAGATCAACACGCTGGATACCTCGGACGACCGCATCCGGAAGATGCTGGAGCACATGAAGACCCACTGGGGGTATGAGCCGGAGTACCACTGTGTCCGCAATCCGATCAAGGACGTCTCGGACATGGACGAGCTGCACGACCCGATCTGTGCGGCGATGGATGAGGTGGCGGCCCGCTGGCCGAAGGCGGAGATCCTTGTGAACCTGACCTCCGGCACGCCCCAGATGCAGGCGATCCTGAACTTTCTGGTGCTGGACGCCCGTTACCATGCCCGCGGCGTTCAGGTGAAGAACTTTGAGAAACAGGCCGGCACCTCGACCCGCTCCAACGCGGTCGATTACGATGTGGATGCGGAATTGGAGCTGAACGAGGACGATCAGCCCGATGCGCGTGATCGCTGTGTGGAGCCGCGGCTTCTGGTGGTGCGCCGTGAAAAGCAGCAGGCACAGGTGCGGACCCTGCTGGAACGGCGGGATTATGCCGCCATCACGGAGATGCCCGAATGCTTGAGCGGTGACCTGATGCGGCTGGTGGAGCATCTGGCGGCGCGGGAGCAGCTTCAGGACGCGAAGGCGCGCCGCATTGCCGGCGAGCTGACGCTGCCCTTTGAGCTGTACCCGAAGTCGCAGGGCAGTGCCTTCGATCCTGAGTTCGAGGAGGTGGCGGAGTACTACCTGACCCTGAAAAACATGCAGTGCACCGGGCGCTATAGTGACCTGGTGTTCCGCTTGAATCCGTTTGTGGTGCGGGTGCAGTACCGGATGCTGGATCGGTATCTGGGCTTCCCGGTGGAGGAGATCCTGAAACCGGACAAGCCGGGGCGGCTGACCCTGTCTGTGGATCGTCTGGGCAGAAAGGCACCTGAGCTTCTGGCGGCGGTGAACCGCCAACTTAGCAGCCCGATGAAGGACGGCGACATGAGCCTGTACGTCAATGATCTGATTCTGGAGCAGCTGCCCGGAGTCCCGGCGGAGGATATGAAGCTGCTGCGCAGCCTGAGCCGGCTGAACAGCCGGCGCAACGAGGTGGCGCATCAGCTCCGCGCCGCCGCCGAGGATGACATTCTGCGGCTGAGCGGATGCTCCAGCCATGAGCTGATGCACCGTCTGGAACAGCTTTTGCTGCACACCTATCC
>JBGVKB010000083.1:0-13624 GCA_045118955.1 Oscillospiraceae bacterium
AGTCCAACGTTCGTATTTGGGAGGGAGTTCCCAAGAAGATTGTGCACTACATCCTGGCTCTGTTCAGCCTGTTCCTGATGTGGATGAACCTGTGCGCCAACTGGAGCGAGACGGTGCGCCGTCCCCTCTTCCTGGGCATCGTGATCCTGCTGGTCTTTGTGGTGTTCCCGCGCAAAAAGGGCGGGGTCCAGAAGCCCAACTACATCCCCTGGTATGACATTATCCTGGCGCTGGCCGGCTCCGGCTCCTTCTTCTATTTCGTGCTCAACGAGAAGGACCTGATGATGCGGGCCACCCGGATCACCAAGCTGGAGATCCTGCTGGGCGTCATCGGCGCCCTGGTGCTGTTTGAGTGCTGCCGCCGCGTGGTGGGCCTGCCCATCATCATCGTGGCAAGCTGCTTTGTGGTGTACGCGTTCTGGTCCATGACCCCCATCAATTACAAGGTGCTGCGTCGCATCGTGTACAACCTGTACTACACCACCACCGGTGTCATTGGCACTCCCGTAGGCGTCTGCTCCACCTTTATTGCGTTGTTCATCATTTTTGGTGCCTTCCTGGAGGCTACCGGCATTGCGGATTTCTTCATTCAGTGCGCCAATGCTCTGGCGGGCTGGGCTACCGGCGGCCCCGCAAAGGTCGCGGTCATCTCCAGTGCGCTGTGCGGTATGGTGTCCGGCTCTTCGGTGGGCAACACCGTCACCACCGGTGCCATCACCATCCCCTTGATGAAGAAGACCGGCTACCCCGGCGAGTTTGCCGGTGCCGTTGAGGCTGCGGCCTCCACCGGCGGTCAGATCATGCCTCCCATCATGGGTGCGGCGGCCTTCCTGATGGCCGAGTACTGCGGCGTGCCCTACTCCGACATCGTTGTCCGCGCCATTCTGCCCGCCTTCCTGTACTTCGGCGGCATCTTTATGATGGTCCACTTCCGCGCCAAGCGGCTGGGTCTGAAGGGTCTGCCCAGAGAAGAGCTGCCCAAGGCCAAGGACTTGGTTAAGAAGATCTATCTGCTGATCCCCCTGATCGCGCTGGTCTACATGATCATCTCCGGCTACACCATGGCTTACTCTGCCGTGATCGCCACCGCGCTGGCCATCGCCGTGAGCATGGTCAGCAAGGAGAACCGTATGTCCCCCAGCCGCTTCGTTGATGCACTGGAAAGCGGCGGCAAGGGCACCCTGTCTGTGGCCATCGCTTGCGGCATGGCCGGCATCATTGCCGGTGTGGTCACCATGACCGGTCTGGGTCAGATTTTCATCACTGCCATTGTCAGCGTTGCCGGCAACAACCTCATGATCGCGCTGATGCTGACCATGCTGTGCTGCATCCTGCTGGGCATGGGCGTTCCCACCACCGCCAACTATGTCATCATGGCCACCACCTGTGCCCCCATCCTGATCAACGGCATGGACATGAACATCATTGCCGCCAATATGTTCGTGTTCTACTTCGGCATCGTGGCCGATATCACGCCCCCTGTTGCGCTGGCTGCCTACGCGGGTGCGGCCATTGCCAAGTCCAACCCCATGAAGACGGCCTTCAACGCCACCCGTCTGGCCATCACCGCCTTTATTGTGCCGTATATCTTTGCCTTCAATTATTCCATGCTGTTCATCGACACCACTCCGCTGGAGATCGTGCAGGTCATCATCACCTCCTGCATCGGTATGTTCGGGATCGCGGCTGGTCTGGAAGGCTATATGCTGAAGAACATGAACATTCTGCAGCGCTTTGCCGCCATTGCCGGCGGTCTGCTGCTGATTTATCCGGGTACCGTCACAGACATCATTGGCGTTGTGCTGATTGCTGTGCTTACCGTCTGGCAGATGATGCAGCGCAAGCAGGTGGCCGTCTGAGTGCTCACTGTCTGATCGTTCTTCTGTGAAATAATGAAACACGCCCTGTCGCAGCTTGCGGCAGGGCGTGTTTTTGGATGAAAAGCTCAAATATACAGCTCCCGTTCGCCGGGCAGGGGAGCGGCAGGCGGCGGGCAGGAGGCCTGCCACGCGCGGGGGGAACAGCCAACCACCTTTTTGAACACCCGGCACAGGTAGTTCGCACCCGAAAACCCGCACAGGCTGGCAACCACGTCCAGATTGTACTCCCGGTGGGCGAGAAGCTGCTTGGCGGCGTCCAGCCGCACCCGGGTGAGGTACTGTCCGGGCGAAAGCCCCATGGCCGCCCGGAACACCCGGATCAAATGGCTCTTGCTGACCCCAAGGCTTTCGGCCAGCTCCTCCACCCCGTAAAGCTCGGCGTAGTGGCTGTGAATGGACTCCACCGCCTGCGCCGCCAGCGGGGGCAGATGGGCGGGGGCAGCCTCGGCAGCCGCCATCTGGCAGAGCAGGGAATAGGCCAGCGCACCGGACTGCCAGCCGGGCAGGCCGCCCTCCGCCAGCCGCGCAAGGCCCTCGGCGGCCTCGGGGCAGTCTGTCCCGGCGATCAGATGCACCCGGTCTGCCAGCGAAGCGGCGAACTCCTCCGCGGCGGTGCCGCTCAGCCGAACCGCCAGCAGATGGATCGGCTCCGAAGGCAGCAGGGTCAGCCGGGCAGCGGCAAAGAGCTGCCCGGCGCAGAGCAGCATCGGCTCGTCCTCCTCGTGAGCGCGTACGGCGGCGCTGCCGCTGGAAACAAGCCCCAGCCAGACCCCGACGCCGGCCATGGAAAGGCTGGAGGACACGGTCTCGTCCAGCACCTGCGCCGGGGCACAGTGGGTGTTGGGATCAAACATCAATAGTTGACACCTCATATCAATAAAATGCTATATCAATCCGGTGAATCTCTGTTATTATTATATTAGTTGAGAAATGACGCGTCAATCGTGTCAATAAATTGAAATGCATGGAGGAAGCCACCATGGCAAAGATCAGCTGCAAAGGCATTTGGAAAACCTACGAGGGCAAACCCCCTTTCACCGCCGTTAAGGACTTCAATCTGGAGATCGCCGACAAGGAGTTCATCATCTTCGTTGGCCCCTCCGGCTGCGGCAAGTCCACCACCCTGCGTATGATCGCCGGTCTGGAGGACATCACCCAGGGCGAGCTGTACATCGGCGACCGTCTGGTCAACGATGTGGAGCCTAAGGACCGCAACATCGCCATGGTGTTCCAGAGCTACGCTCTGTACCCCCACATGAGCATCTACAAGAACATGGCGTTCGGCCTGGAGCTGCGCCATATGCCCAAGGATGAGATCGACAAGCGTGTGCATGAGGCTGCCCGCATCTTGGAGATCGAGCATCTGCTGGACCGCAAGCCCAAGGCTCTGTCCGGCGGTCAGCGTCAGCGCGTCGCGCTGGGCCGCGCCATGGTTCGTAACCCGGACGTGTTCCTGCTGGACGAGCCTCTGTCCAACCTGGACGCCAAGCTGCGCACCAGCATGCGCACCGAGATCATCAAGCTGCATCAGCGTCTGGCCACCACCTTCATCTACGTTACCCATGACCAGACCGAGGCCATGACCATGGGCGACCGCATCGTTGTCATGAAGGACGGCATCGTGCAGCAGGTCGATACCCCCCAGAACCTGTACGACTTCCCCGGCAACCTGTTCGTGGCCGGCTTCATCGGCAGCCCCCAGATGAACTTCATCGACGTCACCGTCCAGAAGGACAGCCGCGGCTACTATCTGGAGATGGCCGGCGACTGCATTGAGCTGCCCGCCGACAAGACCGCCGATGGCAAGCTGGAGGCCTACGTTGGCAAGACCGTCAAGATGGGCCTGCGTCCTGAGCACATCAAGGACGATGAGGAGTTCCTGGCCAAGCCCGGCGTCTGCAAGGTCCGCGCCACTGTGGACGTTCACGAGCTGATGGGCGCCGAGATCTACCTGTACCTGGACTACAAGGGCAAGAAGATGACCGCCCGTGTGGATCCCACCTCCAAGGCCCGCAACGGCGCCGAGGTGGTCGTGGGCTTCGATCCCCGCAAGGTGCATCTGTTCGACATCGAGACCGAGCAGACCATCATGAACTGAGCGCCGAGCGCCGTTCGATGAACTGAACCCCAAAGCCCCCGCAGCAATGCTGCGGGGGCTTTTTTGCGGACTGCGGGCTGTGGTATAATCAGGGCAGAGAGAACGAATCAACGGAGCGGAGGAGACGACGATGGAGAACAAGACACCCAGCATCACGGTCATGGGCGTAGGCGGCGTGGGCGGCCTGCTGGCGGGCGCGCTGGTGCGCCGCTACGGCGAGCAGGTCAGTCTGGTGGCGCGGGGGGCGAGGGGGGAGCATCTGCGCGCCCACGGCCTGACCCTGCACAGCGACCTGTACGGTGAGCTGAACGTCCGCCCCGCCCGGGTGGTGGAGGACCCCGCCGAGCTGGGGGTGCAGGATGTGGTGCTGGTCTGCGTGAAGAACAATGGGCTTGCAAAGGCGGCACAGCAGATCGCCCCCATCGTGGGGCCGGACACCATTGTGCTGCCGGTGATGAACGGCGTGCGGGTGGGCGAACAGCTTCGGGCGGCGCTGCCCGGCGCGCAAGTGCTGGAGAGCGTCATCTACACCGTGTCCAGCGCGGGGGCGGACTTTTCCATCACCCAGAAGGGGCGGTTCACCACCATCTACACCGGCGGCGTTGACCCGGAACAGAAGGCCGCGGCGGAGCGGCTGTGCGCCCTGCTGAAAGCTGCGGACATCGACTGCCGTCACGCCGAGGACGTGATGGCGGCGGTGTGGAGCAAATATGTGCTGAACTGCGCCTATAATGTGGTCACCGCCCGCTGGGGCATCAACATCGGGCAGATCAAGGCCAGCGATGCGCTCACCGCCGACTATCTGGGGCTGATGACCGAGGCCTTTCAGGTGGGGCGCGCCCGGGGCGTGGCCCTGCCCGACGATCTGCTGGACAAGCACATGAAGCGGCTGGCCAACACCACCGATGACTCCACCAGCTCGCTGAGCCGCGACTTTGACGCGGGCCGCGCGGGGGAGATGGAGGTATTCAGCGGCGAGGTGGTGCGCATGGCACAGCAGGCGGGCGTCCCCGCCCCCCTGAGTGCCGCCTATTACGAGGGCCTGAAGCAGCGGGCGGCGGCCTTCGGCTGAGCGGATAAAACCGCGATCACAAATCAAAAACCGCGCCGGGCGGCCCTTTTATGGGGGCGCGCCGACGCGGTTTGTGTTGTTTTATGGTATGTAGGCTCACAGGTCGAACCGCTCGGTGCCGCTCAGGTTCAGGCGACTCAGGCGGTCACGCACCGGGATGAAGCTCTGCGCCGACATGGACAGGGTGCGCACGCCGCAGCGCACATGGCTGCAGGCGAGGGCGGGATCCTCGGCGGTCAGGCCGCAGACCGACACCGGGATGCCCGCCTTGTCGGCGGCATCGCAGGTCATGCGGATGAGCATCCGCACGGCGGCGCAGTCCTGCTGGTAGTACGGCTCCATGCCCGGCTCCATGCGGTCGGCGGCGCAGGTGTACTGCACCAGATCGTTGGTGCCGATGCTGAAGAAGGCGCAGCCGTGGGCGGCAATGTCTCCGGCGGTCAGTGCCGCGGAGGGGATCTCGATCATGCAGCCGAAGGGCAGATCCTCCCGGAAGGGGGTGCCCCGCCTCCGCAGGATCTCCTTGGCCTTTTCCACCTCGGCCATGGCCATGTCCCACTCCTGCACGCTGCCCACCATGGGGAACATCACCTTCAGCGGGCCGCGGGCGGCGGCGCGCAGCAAGGCGCAGAGCTGATCCTGCAGAAGCTGGGGCTGTGCTATGGCAAAGCGCAGACCCCGCAGGCCCAGCGCCGGGTTGTCACCGGTGGGCATGGGCAGAGCGGAGGACAGTTTGTCCGCGCCGATGTCGTAGGTGCGCACGGTCACCGGGCGGCCGCCGGCGGCGTGCATACAGTTGCAGTAGAAATCGTATTGCTCGTCCTCGGTGGGAATGGTGCCGGGAAGCAGCAAGAACTCACTGCGCAGCAGCCCCACCCCCTCGGCGCCCAGCGCCATGGCGGTGGCGATGTCCGCGGGGGCAGTGCAGTTGGCGAGGATGTGGATGCGGGTGCCGTCCCCGGTCAGGCAGGGGCGGCCCATCAGGTCTGGGCCGGACATGGTGACGAAGGAGCGGTGACGCTCCTCAAGCTGGTGCAGCAGCTGGGGGCCGGGCTCCAGAATGAGCTGACCGTTGGCGGCGTCCAGCGCCACCGTCTGGCCGTTCTGCAGCTCCATCAGCTCCTTGCCCAACTGGATGACCGCGGGCAGACCCATGGTGCGGGCGATGATGGAGGCGTGGCTCTGGACGCTGCCGCCCACGGTGGCCAGACCCATCAGCATACCCGGTTCCAGCCCCACCAGATCGCTGGGGTAGACCTCGTCCGCCACCAGAACCGAAGGCTCGGTAAAGACAAGGGCGCGGCGGGGCTGACCGTCCAGAATGTCCGCCACCCGATGGCAGGCGTCCAGCACGTCGGTGCTGCGCTCCCGGATGTAGGGGTCCTCCACGCTGGCCAGCCGGCGGGAGACCACCAGCGCGGCCCGCTCCACCGCCTCGGCGGCGCCCAGACCGGCGAGGATGTTGCTCTCCACCTCCCCCAGCAGGGAGTGGTCGTCCAGCAGCACCTGCTGGAATAGGAAGATGTCCTTGTCCGCCTCGTTGGCCTGAAGCTGCAGTGCGGCCAGTTCCTCTTTTGCGCGGACGGCGGCCCGCTCAAACCGGGCTTGTTCTTTGTGAGGCTCCTTCACCACGCGGGTCATGGAGCGGGCGCTGTGTTCCAGCCGCAGCACCGGCCCGATGGCCAGCCCGCGGGAAGCGATGACGCCGTTGAATGTACGCATGGTGTGTCCCTCCTTATGAAACGCGTTGGGTGTGCGGGGGTCAGTCCGCCGGTAGGGCGGGCAGGGAGTCGGGCTCGGGCGCGTCCTTCCCCTCGGCCGGCGCGGCGGCGCGCACGGCAGGCCCGGTGAGGGCGTAGAACAGGGCGGCGGCGACCGCCTCGGCGGGGCGGGCGATGGCCTGTACCGCCTCGATCAGATCCATCTCCTCCTCGGGGGCGAACAGGGGCGCGTACCGCTCCGCCCGCTCCCGCCCGAAGGCCTGAATGAAGGCGGTGCAGAACTCCGCGCCGGAGTACAGCCGGGTGGGGTCCACCCCGGCGGCCTCGGCGGCCACCTCGAAAATGGCCAGATCCGGGTCGGTGCAGCGCTCAAACAGCGCCAGTGCCGCCTTTTCGGTCAGGGCAAAGGAGGGGGTGCGCTCCACTGTGCGGGCCATCAGGGGCAGGTACCGCTCCTGCAGCAGGGTCTCCAGCCAAGGGCCGTCCCCGGTGCGGATGGCGTAGGCGCTGCCCCGCACCCGTCCGAAGCTGCGCAGGGTGTCCCAGTAGCCCAGCTCCATGTTGCGGGCGGCGTTTTCCGGGTCGAAGAGCAGCATATTGCCCAGCTCCCAGTGGCTCTCAATGACGCGGCAGGCCAGCCCCTCCGGCGCGGGGCGGTTCAGCCCCATGCCGTCGATGTTCACGCAGATGGCCTCCTCCGCGCCCATGCGGTGGGCGAGGCCGGCGGGCATCAGGTCGGAGTAGCCCCCATCGATGAAACTCCGCCCGTCGATGGAGCGGGGTCGGAAGGCGGGGAAGCAGGCCGCGGAGGCCAGCATATAGTCGGCCAGCTTGCCCTCGGGGATCTCCTCAAGGGTGAGCTGCAGCGGCTTGTAGGGCTTCTGCTGCACGGTCACCAGCCCGTAGCGGATGGGGGCGCGGCGCATGGCCGCCTCGTCCAGCAGGGTGTATACGATGTCCTCAAGCGGCTCCACGTTCAAGCCGCCGCCCCGAAGCACGTCCTGCAAAAATGCTGCCAGTGGGCCGGGGTGGGCCTCGCCGGGCAGACGCATCACGTCCCGGTTCTGGATGGTGAGCCACATATCCCGCGCCACCTCATACTTGTCCAGCACGAACAGCGCGCCGTTCAGACAGCCCACACTGGTGCCGGTGATGATGTCGGGGCGCCAGCCCAGCTCCTGCAGGGCCTTCCACACGCCCACCTGATAGCTGCCTTTGGCTCCGCCGCCGGCCAATACCAACGCTCGCTTCACGGGATGCACCTCCTTCGGGGAAAAGGGCAGAATTTGTACTTTATCTTTATACACTATAATTATAACACAAATGGACAAGGGATGGCATTACAAAACGGGAAACATTATGGACGCATCGCCCTACTTGCTCCCATGGGGGCGAAACTGGTATAATTGTGTCAAACCCGGCGGGATGTCTGCCGGGGGCATTTTAGAGAAAACGAGGAAGAACCTATGGAACTGACCGTGTTGTTCGACAAACTGGTTCAGATGGGCGTGGATCTGGGCGGTAAGCTGATCGCCGCCGCTGCCGTGCTGCTCATCGGTATGAAGCTGGTGAAGTGGGTGCTGAAGCTCATCAAAAAAAGCCCCACGCTGGATAAGCTGGACCCCAGCCTGCACACCTTCATCAACAGCTTTGCCAAGATCGGCCTGTATGCGCTGCTGGTGCTGACCGTGGCGCAGGTGCTGGGCATCGAGACCACCAGCTTTTTGACCGTGCTGGCCTCCGCCAGCGTGGCCATCGGCCTGTCCCTGCAGGGCGCGCTGAGCAACTTCGCCGGCGGCCTGATGCTGCTGCTGTTCAAGCCCTTCAAGGTGGGCGACTACATTCTGGCCTCCGGTGAGGAGGGCACGGTGCGCGGCGTGGGCGTGTTCTACACCTGGCTGGACACCGCCGACAACAAGGTGGTCACCCTGCCCAACGGCACCCTGACCGGCTCGGCCATCGTCAACTACTCCGCCAATGCCACCCGCCGTGTGACCCAGACCTACACCGCCAGCTACGACGCCCCGGTGCAGAAGGTCATCGAGGTACTGACCCGGGTGGCGGAGAGCCATCCTCTGGGCCTGAAGGACCCTGCCCCCATGGTGCGGCTGGCCAACCACGGTGCCAGCGCGCTGGAGTACACCGTGCGTGTTTGGTGCAGGAACGAGGACTACTGGACCGTCCACTTCGACCTGCTGGAGCAGGTGCAGAAGGCCTTTGAGGAGGAGGGCATCGAGATCCCCTATCCTCAGATGGACGTGCACACCCGCTGAGAACCGCGCACTGCCTCTCATTGTAACAGAGCCTGTGTGCGAAAAAGCACGCAAAAGGCCGCCCTGCGCCGATCGGCTGCGGGGCGGCCTTCTTATTTAATAAGGAACAGCCGGGCGACTCAATGCACCGAGTGGGCCATCTGAGGCGCGCCGCCGGCGAGGCTCTCGGCGGTGACCGGCTCGGGGGCGGCCATGCCCTGCTGCAGGTTTTCCCGCGCCACCGCCAGCATCAGCTTGATGCGGTTCTCCTGATTGACCTTGGTGGCGCTGGGGTCGTAGTCGATGGGGGTGATGTTGGCGCTGGGGTACAGGGCGCGGATCTTGTTGATCATGCCCTTGCCGCAGATGTGGTTGGGCAGGCAGCCGAAGGGTTGGGCGCAGACGATGTTGCCGTAGCCGCCCTGCGTCAGCTCGATCATCTCGGCAGTGAGCAGCCAGCCCTCGCCCATCTTATTGCCCATGCCGATGATGCCCGCGGGCAGGGCGGTCAGCTCCCGGAAGGTGGCCGGCGCGTGGAAGCCGTGGTCGGCCAGCGCCTTGCAGCTCGCCTTCTCCACGCCGTCCAGCCAGCTCAGCAGAGCCTCGGGCACCCGACGGCCCGCCAGACTGCCGCCGTACAGGCGGTTGGTCTCAGCCATGTTGTAGATGCAGTACTGCACAAAGCCCATCAGGCCGGGCAGGTTGACCTCGCAGCCCTCGCTCTCGAGGAACTTCTGCAGGTCGTTGTTGCCGAGGGGGGAGTACTTGACGTAGATCTCACCCACGACGCCCACCTTGACCTTGGGCACCCGGTCCACCGGGACGGCCGCGAACTGGGCGGCGATGCGGGGGAACTGGTGCTTCATGTCGGCGGCGGTGAAGCCCCTGCCCTGCATGATCCAGTCGCCGATGACCCGCACCCAGTGATCCACCAGCGCGTCGGCACTGCCGGGCTTGCGCTCGTAGGGGGCGGTCTGGTTGCGCAGAGCCACCAGCAGGTCGCCGTAGAACACGGCGGCGGCGATCTTGCGCAGCAGGGGCAGGGTGAAGCTCAGGCCGCTGTCCTTCTCAAGACCCGAGAAGTTGATGGAGGCCACGGGGATGTTGCCATAGCCGGACTTGGCCAGCGCCTTGCGCAGCAGATGGATGTAGTTGGAGGCGCGGCAGCCGCCGCCGGTCTGGGTGATGGCCAGCGCGGTGTGTTCCAGATCGTACTTGCCGCTGGCCAGTGCGTCCAGAAACTGGCCGATGACCACCAGCGCCGGGTAGCAGGTGTCGTTGTGGACGTACTTCAGGCCCAGCTGCGCCACCTGACTGCCGCAGTTGCCTAGGATCTCCACCTTGTAGCCCTCGCTCTCAAGGCAGGCCTTCATGATGCGGAACTGGGTGGGGGCCATGTTGGGGATGAGGATGGTGTGGGTGTCCTTCATCTCCTTGGTGAATTTGGGATAGGTCATTTCCATAGTGGATCACCTTTGCTTCTATGTAGATGGGGACGGACGGCGGGGGAAGCTCACGACCGCTCGTCCAGCGCCGCGAACAGGCTGCGCAGGCGGATGTTCACCGCGCCCAGGTTGGTGATCTCATCGATCTTGAGCTGGGTGTACAGCTTGCCGCCCTCCTGCAAAAGCTCGCGGGTCTCGTCGGTGGTGATGGCGTCCAGGCCGCAGCCGAAGCTCACAAGCTGCACCAGATCCATGTCGGGCTGGGTGGTGCAGTACCGCGCCGCCGCGTACAGACGGCTGTGGTAGGTCCACTGGTTCAGCACGGTGGTGGGGAAACGCTGCACCCGGTCGCTGATGGAGTCCTCGGTGATCACCGCCGCGCCGTAGCGGGTGATGAGGGTGTCGATGCCGTGGTTCACCTCCGGGTCCACATGGTAGGGTCGGCCCGCCAGCACCACGATGCGGCGGCTCTCCTCCCGGGCCTGCTGGATGATGCCCTCGGCGCGGGCGCGGATGAGCGCCATGTGGCGGGCGTACTCGGCATAGGCCGCATCTGCCGCCGCCTGCACCTCCCGCTGCTTGATGCCCGCGAAGTACTTCTTCAGGGCCATGGTCATGCGGGGGACAAAATCCTTGGGGCGATGGATGCCCACATAGTCGTAGATGAAGGTGGTGCCGTTCAGCTCGGGGCAGTTGCCCGCGATGACCTCGGGGTAGTAGGCGACCACCGGGCAGTTGTAGTGGTTCTCGCCCAGCCCCTCGTCCAGATTGTAGCTCAGACAGGGGTAGAACACCGCATCCAGATCCATGCGGCTCAGCGCCTCGATGTGGCCGTGAGCCAGCTTGGCGGGGAAGCAGGCGGTGTCGCTGGGGATGGTGGCCTGACCCTTCAGGTACAGCGCCCGGGTGGACATGGGGCTGGTCACCACCTCGAACTCCAGCTTGGTGAAGAAGGTGTGCCAGAAGGGCAGCAGCTCCCACATGTTCAGGCACAGAGGGATGCCGAGACGACCCCGGCGGCCGGGCGCGGGCTTGTAGCCGGCGATGAGCTGCCGCTTGTACTCGTACAGGTTCAGGTCGCTGGCGCCGGCCTTGCCGGTCACCGGCTTCTCGCAGCGGTTGCCGCTCACAAGCCGCTTGCCGTTGCCGAAGTCGTTGATGGTGAGCTGACAGTGGTTGCCGCAGCCCTTGCACTGCACGCTGGTGACCTTCTGCTCAAAGGCGCGCAGGGCCTCCTCGCTCAGCAGGCTGCTGCGATGGCCCGGCTCGCAGTGGGCCTGACCGTACAGAGCCGCGCCGTAGGCACCCATCAGACCGGCAATGTCGGGACGGATGACGTCCACGCCCATCTCCTGCTCAAAGGCGCGCAGAACAGCCTCGTTGTAGAAGGTGCCGCCCTGCACCACGATGTTGCGGCCCAGATCCTCCGGGCCGGAGCAGCGGATGACCTTGTACAGCGCGTTCTTCACCACGCTGATGGACAGGCCGGCGGAGATGTTTTCCACCGAAGCGCCGTCCTTCTGGGCCTGCTTCACGCTGGAGTTCATGAACACGGTGCAGCGGCTGCCCAGATCCACCGGGCGGTCGGCGAACAGACCCAGACTGGCGAAGTCCTTCACGCTGTAGCCCAGCGCCTCGGCGAAGGTCTGCAAAAAGCTGCCGCAGCCGGAGGAGCAGGCCTCGTTCAGGAAGATGTTGCTGATGGCGTCATCCTCGATCTTGAAGCACTTCATGTCCTGACCGCCGATGTCGATGATGAAGTCCACCTCCGGCAGGAAGTGCTTGGCGGCGGTAAAGTGGGCCACCGTCTCCACCACGCCCCGGTCGGCGCCGAAGGCGGTCTTGACCAGCTCCTCGCCGTAGCCGGTGGTGGTCACGCTGGCCACCTCAAGGCCCGGATGGGTCTCATACAGGTGCAGGAGCTGCTGGCGGATCAGTTCCAGCGGAGTGCCCAGATTGGGCTGGTAGTTGGTGTACAGGATGCGCTGCTGCTCGTCGGTGACCACCAGCTTCACGGTGGTGGAGCCGGAATCGATGCCGATGTGCACCGGGCCGCATTCTGCGCCGAAGGGCACGCAGGGCACGCTGGCCTTCATGTGACGGGCGTGGAAGGCCTCGTATTCCTCCCGGCTGGCGAACAGCGGCGGCTGGCTGGCATAGGTGGCGGTGGCCGAGTACTCGTCCAGCAGCGCGGCGGCCTTGGCCACGTCCACGGTCTCGTCGGCGTAGAAGGCCGCGCCCAGCGCCACGAACAGCAGGCTGTTCTCGGGGCAGGTGCCGGTCACGCCCAGCGCCTCGTCAAAGCTCTTGCGCAGCACGCTGCTAAAGGTGAGGGGGCCGCCCAGATACAGGATGTGCCCCTCGATGGGCCGGCCCTGTGCCAGACCCGCGATGGTCTGGTTGACCACCGCCTTGTAGATGGAGGCGGCGATGTCGCCGGTCAGCGCGCCCTGATTGATCAGCGGCTGCACGTCGCTCTTGGCGAACACGCCGCAGCGGCTGGCGATGGTGTAGGTGCGGGTGGAGGTCTGCGCCGCCTTGTCCATCTCATCGGCGCTCATTTTAAGAAGGGTCGCCATCTGGTCGATGAACGCGCCGGTGCCGCCGGCGCAGCTTCCGTTCATGCGCACCTCGGTGCCGCCGGTGAGGAAGAGGATCTTCGCGTCCTCACCGCCCAGCTCGATGATGCAGTCGGTACCGGGGGCAAGACGGTTGGCCGCCACCCGAGTGGCGAACACCTCCTGCACAAAGGGCACGCCGCAGCTCTGCGCCAGACCCATACCTGCCGAGCCGGAAATGGCCAGCTTCACCGGCTCGGCGCCGATCTGTTCGGCGATGCGGCCCAGCAGCTCCCGGGCCTTCTCAACGATGTGACTGTAGTGTCGCTCGTATGTGTGCCACACAAGGCGTCCGGCGTCGTCCAGAACCACGCACTTGATTGTGGTGGAGCCAATGTCCAGACCTGCTCTCATGAAGTCACCTCCTGTAGATAGAAAAGACGCACCGCCTGGCGGTACGAAAAAGGTCGAAAAAGCACGCAGGATAGCGATTGATGCGAAAACTTGATACAGCAAGCCAAGCTATCCTATTTTATATACTTTAATATAGTGTAGCGCTTGATTTTGTCGAAATTCAAGTCGAAGATATTGCGTATGG
>JBGVKB010000084.1:0-13534 GCA_045118955.1 Oscillospiraceae bacterium
GATGGTGTCCCCCTCCCCCATCTCGCGGCCCAGACAGTTGAACAGCACCGGGAAGTCCATCTCCCCGAACTCCACCGCCTTGAACCGCCCGGCCAGCGCGTCGCCGGCGGGCTTCATCAGGCGGGTGTGGAAGGGGCCGCTCACCTTCAGGGGCAGGCAGCGCTTCGCGCCCGCCTCCTTGGCCAGACGGGCGGCCTCGTCCACTGCGGTCTGCTCGCCGCCGATGACAAGCTGCCCGGGGCAGTTGTAGTTGCAGATCTGCACCACGCCCAGCGCCGCGGCCTTGTCGCAGCAGTCCTGCAGCACCTCGCGGCTCAGATTCAGTACAGCGGTCATGCCGCAGGCGATGCCCTCGGCGGCGGCTTCCATGGCCCTGCCGCGGAAGGCCACCAGCTCCACAGCGGTCTTTGCGTCCAGCACGCCGGCGGCCTGCAGCGCCGAGTACTCGCCCAGCGACAGCCCGGCGGCACAGGCGGGCACAAGGCCCTTTTCCCGCAGCACGGCGGTGACGCCGGCGGCGAAGGCCACCATGCAGGGCTGGGTGTAGCGGGTCAGGTTCAGGACGCCCTCCGGGTCCTCAAAGCAGACGGCGTGCAGGTCAAAATCCAGCGCGGCTGCGTCGAACTCCTCGCGGAAGGCGGGATAAGCTTCGTACAGGTCCTTACCCATACCGGGGTGCTGACTGCCCTGCCCGGCGTACAGAAAAGCGATCTTGCTCATGGTATCTTCCTCGTATCCTCTCACATCGTTTCCCGACCGATCCCGGCGTGCAGCTCGTCCATGATCTCGTCGATCAGCTCCCGGACGTGCATCATGCGGTCCAGCCGCCCCACATTGCTGCCGCAGAAGAACAGCCCCTCCTCCCGGTTGCCCTTCACCGCTTCGATGAGGGCATGGGTGATGCAGAAGGGGATCTCCGCAGGCTTGCAGCCGCGCATACAGCCCCAGCAGCGGACAGCGGGCACCCGCAGACCGGCTTCCAGCTTCCGCACCAGCGGGGTGGCCAGCGCGCGGCCGGGCATCCCCACCGGGCTGTGGATGATGCGCACGTCCCCGGCACAGGCCCCCAGCAGCACATCCTTGTAGCCCTGCGAGGCGTCGCACTCATAGGTGGGGATGAAGCGGGTGGCGATCTGCGCCCCCGCCGCGCCCTGTGCCATGTAACGCGCCATGTCCGCGCCGGTGTACACGCCGCCCGCCACGAACACCGGGATGCTGCGCCCGTACTGCTCCTCATAGGGCTTCACCTCGGCCAGCACCTCCGGCAGAAGCTGCTCCAGCGTCCGGCAGCGCCCGGCGTGCAGGTCCTCCTCGGCAAAGCCCAGATGACCGCCCGCCTCGCTGCCCTCAAGCACCACAAAGTCCGCGGTGCGCCCAAAGCGCTTGTGCCAGCGGCTCAGGATCAGCCGGGCCGCCCGGCCGCCGGACACGATGGGGGCGATGGCCGCCCGGCCCTCCTCCACCAGCCCGGGCAGCTCCAGCGGCAGACCCGCACCGCTGATGACCGCATCCGCACCCGCCTCCACCGCGGCCTTCACCGCGTCGGCATACTGGCGGGTGGCCACCATGGCGTTCACCGCCACCATGCCCATGCCCTGCGCCCGTTCCTTGGCCTTTTTGATCTCAGCGCGGATGGCCCGCAGGTTGGCCTCGGCGGCGTTTGCGGCAAAATCCGGCTCCCGGTAGCCCGCGTCGGCGGTGCTGATGCAGCCCATTCCGCCGCAGGCAGCCACCGCGCCGGCCAGACCGCCCATGGACACGCCCACACCCATGCCGCCCTGAATGAGAGGGATCTGCAGGGTGCGGCCCGCCAGCGCGATCATTCGGCCTGCAGCCCGGCGATGACCGCCCGGCTGCCCTCCATCAGGTCGGCGAGGATGTCCGCCACAGGGCGCACCTCGGTGAGCATCCCGCAGACCTGCCCGGTCATCAGGCTGCCGCCGGCGGTGTCGCCCTCGGCCACCGCCCGGCGCAGGCTGCCCAGAGTCAGCTTTTCCAGCTCCATCTTGTCCACGCCCTCCTTTTCCATGCGCAGGTACTCCCGGCTCATGCGGTTTTTCAGCACCCGCACCGGCGCGCCGGCGCTGCGGCCGGTGACCACCGTGTCGCTGCCCTTGGCCTTCAGCAGGGCGGCCTTGTAGTTTTCATGGATGGGGCATTCGGCGCTGGTCAGCAGGCAGGTGCCGATCTGCACGCCGCAGGCGCCCAGCGCAAAGGCCGCCGCCATCTGCCGCCCGTCCGCGATGCCGCCCGCCGCGATCACCGGCAGGTCCACCGCGTCCGCCACCTGCGGCACCAGCGCCATGGTGGTCATCTCGCCCACATGGCCGCCGCTCTCGGTGCCCTCGGCGATGATGGCGTCCACCCCGCCCTTGGCCAGATGCTGCGCCAGAATGGGCGCGGCCACCACCGGGATGACCTTGACCCCGGCGGCCTTCCACCCGGGGACGTACTTGCCGGGGTTGCCCGCGCCGGTGGTGACCACCGGCACCTGCTCGTCGATGACGATCCGCGCGAACTCGTCCGCCAGCGGGTGCATCAGCATGATGTTCACGCCGAAGGGCTTTTCGGTCAGGTCACGGCAGCGGCGGATCTCCTCCCGCAGCGCGTCCCCGCTGCGCAGGCCGCCGGCGGCGATGACGCCCAGCGCGCCCGCGTTGGAGCAGGCGGCGGCGAACGCGCCGGTGGCGATGTTGGCCATGCCGCCCTGAATGATGGGGTACTTCGTCCCCAAGATCTCGTTCAGAAGTTTCATGTTTATCCCTCCGCGGGGCCTGCCACGGTCAGCAGGGTGCCCGCCCAGGTGAGGCCCGCGCCGAAGCCCACGCACAGCACACGCTGGCCGGGCTTGAGCAGACCCTGTTCGTTCATCTCGTTCAGCGCCACCGGGATGCTGGCGGCGCTGGTGTTGCCCATGCGGTCGATGTTCTTGTAAAACTGCCCCGGCCGCGCCCCGAGCTTTTTGATGCAGTGGTCGAGAATGCGCTCGTTGGCCTGATGGCACACCACCCAGTCCATGTCCTCAAGGGTCAGGCCGGTCTGGGCCAGCACACCGTGGACGCACTTGGGAATGGCGTCCACCGCAAAGCGGAACACCGCCTTGCCGTCCATCTCCACCCGGCTGGGCACCGGGCCGGGGCCTTCGGCGCGGATGGCGCAGCTGCCCCGGGCGCCCAGCACAAGGCCGAACTCCCCCTCGCAGCCCATGTCCAGCACCGCCGCGCCGCCGCCGTCGCCGAACAGCACGCAGGTGCTTCGGTCGGTCATGTCCAGCAGCTTGGAGAGCTGTTCGCAGCCCACCACCAGCGCGTACCGGCCGCCGGTCTGGGCCAGCAGCCCCCGGGCGGTGGCGATGCCGTACAAAAAGCCGCTGCAGGCGGCGTTCACGTCCAGCGCGGGGATGCGTTCCTCCAGCCCCAGCGCCGCCGACACCATGCAGGCCATGCTGGGGGCGGCCCAGTCGTTGGACAGGGTGGCGCACACGCAGCAGTGGATGTCCCCCGGGCGCAGGCCGCTGCGCTCCAGCGCCTGCTTTGCGGCGGCGGTGGCCAGCGTCAGGGCGCTCTCCCCCTCGCCGCAGAAATACCGCTGACGGATGCCGGTGCGGCTGGCGATCCACTCGTCGCTGGTGTCCACCATCCGGCTCAGCTCGTCGTTGGTCACGGCCCGGGCGGGCAGCGCCCCGCCGGTGGCCAGTAGTTTGATCCCATTCATTGTGTTACGTCCTTTCACTGGCCGATCTGCCGGAACTTTTTGTAGCGCTGCGCCTGCAGGGCCGCGCCGCTCAGCTTGCGCAGGGAGGTCAGGTTCTTCTCAAGCGCCGCGTCCAGACAGGCATACAGCGCGGCGGGGTCGAGCTGTGCGCCGCCCAGCGGCTCGGGCACGACCTCCTCGGCCACGCCGAACCCCAGCAGGTCCTGCGCGGTGAGCTTCATGATCTCGCAGGCCTCGCCGCTGCGGGCGGCGTCCTTCCACAGGATGCTGGCAAAGCCCTCGGGGCTGAGCACCGAGTACACCGCGTTCTCCAGCATCAGAATGCGGTTGGCCACGCCCAGCGCCAGTGCGCCGCCGCTGGAGCCTTCGCCGGTGACCACCGCGATGACCGGCACGGTGAGCCGGCTCATCTCGGCCAGATTGCGGGCAATGGCCTCGCCCTGTCCCCGCTCCTCGGCCTCCATGCCGGGGTAGGCGCCGGGGGTGTCGATGAAGGTGATGATGGGCCGCCCGAACTTCTCCGCCTGCTTCATCAGGCGCAGAGCCTTGCGGTAGCCCTCGGGGCCGGGCATACCGAAGTTGTACTTCATGTTGCCGGCCAGATCGCTGCCCTTGCGGTGGCCGATGACGGTCACCGGCTGCCCCTTGTACAGGGCAATGCCGCCCAGAATGGAGGCATCCTCCTTGCACTGGCGGTCGCCCCGCTGCTCAAAAAAGCCGGTGAACAGGGCGGCGATGTAGTCGTCGATCTTGGGGCGGCGGGGGTGGCGGGCCAGAAAGACCTTGTCCTCCGCCTTCAGGCGGACGCACCCGGCCAGCAGCTCCGCACGGCGGCGGCGCAGACCGCTCACCTCGGCGAGGGCGGCGGCGGTGCGCTCGCCCTTCAGCTCCTTCAGCCGGGCGTCGATGGCCTCGGTCTGCTGCAAAACGTCCTTGATGATCATGCGTGCCGCCTCCCCGCGGTGGTGTGCAGGCGCAGCAGCCGCGCCAGAGTGTCCTTCATCTCGCTGCGGGGCACGATCCGATCCACAAAGCCGTGCTCCTCCAAAAACTCGCTGCGCTGGAAGCCCTCGGGCAGCTTCTGGCCGATGGTCTGCTCGATGACCCGGGGGCCGGCGAAGCCGATCAGCGCGCCCGGCTCGGCCAGAGTGATGTCCCCCAGACTGGCAAAGCTGGCGGTGACGCCGCCGGTGGTGGGGTGGGTCAGGTAGCTGATGAACAGCCCGCCCGCCGCCGAAAATTTGGCGATGGCGGCGCTGGTCTTGGCCATCTGCATCAGGCTGAAGATTCCCTCCTGCATCCGTGCGCCGCCGCTGGCGGAAAAGATGACCAGCGGCAGCTTTTTGGCGGCGGCGTACTCCACCGCCAGCGTGATCTTTTCGCCCACGCCGGTGCCCATGCTGCCCATAAAAAAGCGGCTGTCCAGCACGGCGGCCACCACGGGCATCCCGTCGATGCGGCCGGTGGCGGTGACCACCGCCTCGCTCAGGCCGGTCTTGCGCTTGTTCACCAGCAGCTTTTCGCCGTAGCCGGGGAAGTGCAGCAGGTCGGCGGCGGTGATTTTTTCATTCAGCTCCCGGAAGGAGCCGTGGTCAAAGATCAGCGACAGGCGGTAGTACCCGCCGATGGGCTGGTAATGGCCGCAGTTGGGGCACACATACAGGCTCTCGGCCCAGTTCTGGCGGGCGGCGCGGCGCTCACACTTCGGGCAGGTGACGAACACGGTCTCCTGCCAGGGGTTTGCGCGGCCGGATGCCTCGCTGCGCGCCCTGCGCTCAAAGGTACGGGCCGCGCCGAGGCGCTTGAAGATGTTTTCCATATGTGGGTTCCTCCACAGCTTGGGATAGGGCGCGGTATGGGGCCGCCCCTTCAAAAAAAGCACCGGTCTGGCAAGGGACCGGTGCCGGCGTGAACTTACTTGTTCAGGTAATCGAAGATGTCCTTCACGGTCTTCAGGGTGGGCAGCACGTCGTCGGGGATGGCGGTGCCGCACTCGTCCTCCAGCGCCATGTTCAGCTCAACGGCGTCCAGGCTGTCGGCCTCCAGATCCTCAAACAGGCTGGCCTCCAGGGTCACCTTCTCCTCGTCGCAGCTCAGGGTGTCCACGATGATCTTCTTCAGGGTCTCAAACGTCATGGTCGATTCCTCCGGTTTCTATTTTTATATGAGTTTGCTTTTTTGGCGCAAATTTTCTGCAAGTGATTTTAGATAAATCTCTTTAACTAAATTTGCTGAGCCAATCATAGTCTGCACGGCCTGAAATGTCAATGATTTTAGTTAAAATTCTTTAATTATTTAACAGTTTGTTCAAACTCGCCTGCACTATATCACGTTTTAACGTTGCCTTTTCGCGGACACTTTTTTAAACCGTGTCCAGCTTGCCACCGCGCCCGCCGGGTGGTATCCTTGTGTCAGACACAAACGCGAGGAGGGCTGCGCCGTGCTGCAGGTGGTTCCCGATTATTATAAGGAGTTCCGTTGCATCGCCGGGCGGTGCCGGCATAGCTGCTGCATCGGCTGGGAGATCGACGTGGACGCGGACGCGCTGGCCTTTTACGAGGGCGTCCCCGGCGCATTCGGGGCGCGGCTGCGGGCGGGGCTGTCCCGGGAGGGCACGCCCCACTTTATTCTGGGCGAGGGGGAGCGCTGCCCATTCCTCAACGGGGAAAATCTCTGCGATCTGATCCTGACACTGGGGGAGGAGCATCTGTGCGGCATCTGCGCCGAGCATCCCCGGTTCCACAACCGACTGCCCGGCCGGGTGGAGAGCGGGCTGGGGCTGTGCTGCGAGGAGGCCGCCCGGCTCATCCTGTCCAGGCAGACCCCCATGACGCTGGTAGCGGCGGGCGAGGACGAGGACGAGGACCCGGTGATCGCCCTGCGGGACGAGCTGCTGGCCTGCCTGCAGGATCGCGGCCTGCCCATCGACCGGCGGGTGGACGGGATGCTGGGGCTGCTGGGGCTGCCCCGCCCCCACGGGGACATGGGGCGCTGGGCAGATTTTTTGCTGGGGCTGGAACAACTGGACGGGGCGTGGGGCGCACTGCTGCGGCGGCTGAAGGCGGGCTGGCAGACCGCCGACCGCGCCGGCTTTGACGCATGGATGCAGAACCGGCAGACCGAGTACGAGCAGTTCCTTGTATACCTTATATATCGGCACGCCGCCAACGCGGTCAGCGGGGACGATCTGGCCGCCCGGGTGCGGCTGGCGGCTTTTGGCTGGCAGCTTCTGCGGGCGCTGGGCGCGGTGCTGTGGACGGAGCAGGGGCGCTTTGATTTTGAGGATCAGGCCGAGCTGGCGCGGCTGTTCTCCTCCGAGCTGGAGTACTCCGAGGAAAATCTGGACGCGCTGCTGGACGAGCTGGTGCCCGCGGGTGGGTAAAGCCGATAAAACGCAAAAAACAGCCGAACCTGTGGCCAAACAGGTTCGGCTGTTTTTAGTTTTGCAGTCCCTGCTCCATGCGGGCGTAGAGGCGCTCGAGGGTCTGCTCGGCGGCGCCCCGAAGCTCCGGGTCGCCCCACTCGGCCCGCGAAACGAGATACCCCATGAAGTCCTCCGGTGTGTCGGTCTTCCCGGCCAGCTCCATCTCTGCCCACAGCAGCGGCAGGGTGGGATGTGCCGCCCATTCACGGTAGATCTGTTCCATCGTAATCAAGCGGATCAGGCGCGCGGGGACGTTGTACCGCGCCGCAAAATCGTCCATATAGCGTGCGAACTTTTCCCGAACCTCCTGCTCCCGTATCTCGACCTCCAGCATACGTCTGCCTCCTGTATCCTCATCCCTTTTGATTTGATGCATCCGCCCCTCCGGGCGGTTCTTTCTTTTATTATAGCACATTGGTCGTATATGAACAATATTCGATTTCCACCAACCCACCTATAATTTACTTATAGCAGACGGAAAGGTGGGGTGCCGTATCATTGATTACAGTCCTTTGTGGCAGACAATGGAACGCAATGGCGTCACCCAGTATCGCCTGTTGAAAGACGGCATCAACAACCGCACTTTGGCAGACCTGAAGAAAAACAAGAACATCACCCTTCTCACGCTGGAGAAGCTGTGTACCATTCTGAACTGCACCCCAAACGACGTGGTGGCCTTCCGCCCCGACACACCCGAACAGGACACATAAAAACGGCCAAACCCTCCGGGCTTGGCCGTTCTCATTTTATATGGCAGTTTTGTCGCAACGTGCGCGGGGCGCGCCGTCCTCAGCCGTTCTGGGGCAGGCGGCCGTACAGCGCCATCTGGCGGCGCATCCGCCATGCCATCTTGGCGGTAAAGCTGCCGGGCAGGGCGCGCCAGCACCAGTTGCCGCCCATGGAGCCGGGGGTGTTCATGCGGCTCTCGCTGCCCAGCCCCAGCAGGTCCTGCGCCTGCACCACCGCAAGGTCGGCCACGCTGGCCCACAGGGCGCGCATCATGCCCCAGTGGTAGCCCTCCTCGCTGTTCAGGGACAGGTACTCCCGGGCGTGGGCCACGTCCACCGGGTCGGCGCCGGCCATCCAGCCCTGTGCAGTGTCGTTGTCGTGGGTGCCCACATAGGCCACACAGTGGCGGGGGTAGTTGTGGGGCAGGTAGACCTCGTGATCCGGTTCGCGGCGGTCAAAGCCGAACTCCAGCACCTTCATGCCGGGGAAGCCGCTCTCCTCCAGAAGCCGGCGCACCGAGTCGGTCAGGTAACCCAGATCCTCGGCGATGATGTCCCTGCGGCCGATCTGACGCTCCACCGCGCGGAACAGCGCCATGCCCGGCCCCTTGCACCACACGCCCCGCCGGGCGTTTTCGTCGCCGAAGGGGATGGCAAAGTAGCTGTCAAAGCCGCGGAAATGGTCGATGCGCAGCCGGTCGTACACCCGGCACTGGAAGTCGATGCGGCTCACCCACCAGGCATAGTCGTCCTGCGCCATGCGCTCCCAGTCAAACAGCGGGTTGCCCCAGAGCTGACCGTCGGCGGAGAAGCCGTCGGGCGGGCAGCCCGCCACCTCGGTGGGGAAGCCCTCGCCGTCCAGCCGGAACAGCTCCCGATGCGCCCACACGTCCGCGCTGTCCAGCGACACATAGATGGGCAGGTCGCCGATGAAGCGCACCCCTTTCGCGGCGGCATACTGCCGCAGGTCGTTCCACTGCCGATAGAACAGGTACTGGGTCACCTGCCAGAAGGCCACCTCCTTGCAGTACCGCAGCCGCACCTCCTCCATCGCATGGCGGCTGCGCTCCCGCAGCTCGGCGGGCCACTGCTGCCACGCCATGCCGCCGTAGACCTCCTTCAGGGTCATGAACAGGGCGTAGTCCCCCAGCCAGTGGCGGTTCTCCATGCAAAAGCGCAGGTAGTCGTCCTGCGACCGGTACAGCAGCCGCTCGGCGGCCAGCCGCAGCACCGGGAACCGCTTGCGGTACAGGGCGCTGTAGTTCACCGCGTCGGGGCGGCACTCCCAGTCGATGTCCTCATACTCCGACCGCTCCAGCAGGCCCTCCTCGGCCAGCAGGTCCAGGTCGATGAAGTAGGGGTTGCCCGCAAAGGTGGAAAAGGACTGGTAGGGCGAGTCCCCATAGCCGGTGGGGCACACCGGCAAAAGCTGCCAATAGGTCTGGCCTGCCTGCTGCAGGAAATCCACAAACTCCCGCGCCGCCTTGCCCATGGTGCCGATGCCGTGAGGCCCCGGCAGGGAGGACAGGTGCATCAGTACGCCGCTGCTTCTCAATCGAAACACCCTCTCTATCTCTGTCTGCGCCCCGCTCACAGGGCGCGCACGCTCTCGCCGGCGATCATCCCAAAGGGGGTCATCTCATGCACAGCCGGCGCTTTTTCTTCGATGCAGCGCAGAAGGATCTCCACGCTTCGATCCGCGATGCTCTCGCGGTGCTGCTGAATGGTGGTGAGCTGAGGGGTCAGGTAGCGCCCCAGCTCGATGCCGTCAAAGCCCATCACCGACACGTCCTGCGGCACCCGCAGGCCCCGCTCATGGATGGCGCGGATGGCGCCCACCGCCATCACGTCCGACATGGCGAACACCGCCGTCAGGCCGGGCATCCGATCCAGCAGATCCCCCATGGCCCGGTAGCCGTCCTCCATGCCGAAGCGGGCGGGCACATACTGCACCGCCGGGTCAAACTCCATGCCGTGCTTTTTAAACGAGGCGCGGCAGCCGCCGTAGCGCACGGCGGCGGTGTGGGAATCCGCCCGGCCGCCCAGCACGCCGATGCGGCGGTGCCCCATGCCGATGAGCCGATCCACCGCGAACTCTGCGGCGGCGGCGTCGTCGGTGCTGACGCTGGACAGGTTGTCAAACCCCAGCGAGACCGCCGAGGTGGTCACCAGCACGCAGGGCACCGTGATCTGTGAAAACCGGGCGCGGAAATCCTCCAGATTGCCGCCCAAAAACAGGATGCCCTGAGGGTGGCGCTCCCGGCAGACCTGCAGCGCCTGATCCAGCTCGTTCTCATCCTCGTCGATGTAGTAGATCAGGCTGGCCAGATCCCGCTTGCGGATCAAGCCCTGCATCTGCTCCACAAGGGGGGCGAACAGCATATTCCGGGTGCCCTTGACAATGATCGCAATGCCGCTGCCCGCCTGCTGCTTCAGATGCTTGGCGTTGTTGTTCAGGGTAAAATGATGCTCCTGCACCACTGCCATCACTTTGGCGCGGGCTTCGTCAGACACGTTGGGGCTGCCGTTGAGCACCCTGGAAACGGTGCCCACCGCATAGCCTGAAAGTCTGGCAATGTCCTTAATGGTCATAGAGTCGTTGTCCTTTCATTGGTGGGGTCGGGGGCGTCCCGCAGGCAGCCCCGGCGCGGCCGCTTCCATGGAAACGTTTCCGCGCCTATGCTTATCATATACCCGCGGGCAGGTTTTTTCAATCCCCCCACCCGCGTCTTTTGGCATTTTTTGCGCTCTGTGCCACCTGCGGCCGGGGGCGCGTCCGCCAAAGCCGACAAATTCTCATGGGCTTCTTTGTGCGGTTTCACAAATGCGCCGCCGGATAAGCCGCACCGGGCCGGCGGCGTGGTATAATCAAGCCGAGAGTACACACCCGCCGGGCTGCCCCGGCCTGTCTGAAAAAGGAGGCAAACCATGCCCTTTGAGGTCATCTGCGGCGATATCACCCGGGTGGACGCCGACGCCATCGTGAACGCAGCCAACGCCCAGCTCATGGCGGGCGGCGGCGTGTGCGGCGCGATCTTTGACGCCGCCGGATACGAGCCGCTGTCCCGGGCCTGCGCCGCCATCGGCGGCTGCCCCACCGGCAGTGCGGTCATCACCCCGGGCTTCAAGCTGCCCGCTAAGTACATCGTCCACGCGGTCGGCCCCATCTGGTACGGCGGCGACCGGGGCGAGGAGGCCGCCCTGCGGGGCTGCTACCGCACCGCGCTGGAGCTGGCGCGGGACAACGGCTGCAGCTTCATCGCCTTCCCGCTCATCTCGGCGGGCATCTACGGTTACCCCAAGGAGGAGGCCCGCCGGGTGGCGGAGGAGACCATCCGAGAATTCCTCGCCGAACACGATATGACGGTGTATCTGGTGCTGTTCGGCACGCCCTGAGCCGCACCCACACCGTGACCAAAGGAGCGCCCCATGATCTACACCCCGCTGACCCGCCGCGCCCTGAAGCTCTGCTTTGAGGCGCACAAGAACCAGACCGACAAGACCGGTCTGCCCTATGTGTTCCACCCCTTCCATCTGGCGGAGCAGATGACCGACGAATACACCACCGTCGCCGCCCTGCTGCACGACGTGGTGGAGGACACCCCCTACACGCCAGAGGATCTGGCCGCCATCGGCTGCCCCGCCCCGGTGCTGGACGCGCTGGCTCTGCTGACCCACGACGACGCGGTGCCCTACATGGACTATGTGGCGGCGCTGAAGCACGACCCCATCGCCCGGGCGGTGAAGCTGGCCGACCTGCGCCACAACAGCGACCCCACCCGGCTGGACTTCATCGACGCGCGGATGCAGGCGCGCATGGAGAAGTACGCCGCCGCCATCCGGCTGCTGGAGGAGCCTTGACCATGCAGATCGGCATCACATGGCCGCTGCAGCGGCTGCTGAAACAGCCGGTGCCCTACGGCCCCGCCGTGCCGCTGGCCCACTGCTGGGACGCCCACTGCATCGACCTGCGGGGACACAGCACCCTGCTGCTGGTACACAGCCCCAGCCGCTACGCGGTGGTGCGCATGGGCATGACCCCCTCGGACTGGCAGGCCGTCCACCTGCTGGCGGTGCAGGAGATCCGTCTGGGTCTGCGGGAGGCCGGCCTGACCCTTGAGGAGACCGAGAACTACCTGCTGGCCGCCGGTCAGCCCGCGTTCACCCGCACCCACGGCCGCCGCCCGGTGGCCTACCTGAACCGGGTCTGGGAGTCGGTGCTGGCCGCCGACCTGCTGGCCGACCCTGCCCAAAAGCACCAGAAGCTGCTGGCCGCTGAGGTGAACCGCCTGCCCGGCCGCTGTGCCGCCCTTGAGGGCGTCGCCGCCCCGGCGGAGTTCCTGCGCCGCTGTGTGCGGGAACCGCAGCAGGCCGGGCTGTACCTGCCGCCGCTGCGCTGAATCCACCCATTTTTCGTAAAATACGAGGTATCCCCCATGATCCGACCCATTATGAAAAACCCCCTGTTCCTCGCACAGCCCTCCGAGCCGGCCACCGCCGCCGACCTGCCGGTGGCCCGCGACCTGTTGGAAACGCTCGAAGCCCACGCCGACGGCTGCGTGGGCATGGCCGCCAACATGATCGGGGTGCGCAGATGCATCATCGCCGTGGACAACGACGGCGAGTATCTGGTCATGCTGAACCCGGAGCTGCTCAAGTGCAGCGGCCCCTATGAGACGGAGGAGGGCTGTCTGTCCCTGACCGGCACCCGCCCCGCCAAGCGCTACAAGAGCATCAAGGTGCGCTGGCAGGACATGGAGCTGAAGCCCCGCATCAAGACCTTCACCGGGTTCACGGCACAGATCATCCAGCATGAGCTGGATCACTGCCGCGGGGTGCTGATTTGACCGCCCTTCAGGCGCGGCTGTTCGCCCTGCGGGACGAGGGCTACCGGGACTTTCAGTGCCGGCTGATGCCCACCGTCCCCCGGGAGAGGGTCATCGGGGTGCGCACCCCTGCCCTGCGCGCGCTGGCGAAGGAGCTGCGCGGCACCCCCGAGGCGGCGGCGTTCCTGTGCGCCCTGCCCCACGCCTATTATGAGGAGGACAACCTGCACGGGCTGCTGCTCTGCGCCCTGCCCGGCTATGAGGAGACCGTGGCCGCGCTGGAGGCCTTCCTGCCCCATGTGGACAACTGGGCCACCTGCGACCTACTGCGCCCCCGCGCCTTCGCCCGGCGCCCCGCCGGGCTGGCCGACCGGCTGCTGGGCTGGATGGCCGACGACCACCCCTACACGGTGCGCTTTGGCATGGAGATGCTGATGTGCCACTATCTAGAGGAGGGCTTCTCCCCCGAGTGGCCCGCCCGGGTGGCGGCGGTGCGCAGCGAGGACTACTATGTGCGCATGATGCAGGCGTGGTACTTCGCCACCGCGCTGACCAAGCAGTATCCGGCGGCGCTGCCCTTTTTGGAGCAGCACCGGCTGGAGGTGTGGACCCACAACAAGGCCATTCAAAAGGCCATCGAGAGCCGCTGCATCACCCCCGAGCGGAAGGCCCACCTGCGCACCCTGCGGCGCGCACTGCACACATAAAAAGGCGGCGGTGCCTGCCCCCCGCCCGCTACCCCCCCTCTTATTTCAATGGTATGTGAACGCGCGGGCCCCAGCAAAAAATACCGCCCCCCCCCCGCCCACCACCCCATCTGCAACCCGCCCGTCACAGACGGG
>JBGVKB010000085.1:0-12025 GCA_045118955.1 Oscillospiraceae bacterium
CAAAAAAGCCGCCGCATCCGTTGGGATGCGGCGGCTTTGCGCGTTTTATGGGGTCTTATTGGGTCAGCTCAGCTTGGCGATGGCGGCCTTCACGCGGGCGATGGTCTCGTCCTTGCCCAGCATCTGGGCCAGGTCGCTGCCGCCGCCGGGGGTGCTCTTCTTGCCGGACAGGGCGATGCCCAGAGGGAACATCATCCAGCCGTTCTTCACGCCCAGCTCCACAGCCTTGGCCTTGCCGGCCTCGAAGATCACGTCCTTGTTCCAGTCCTCGATGCTCTCCAGCACGGGCAGCAGGGCGCTCAGGGCCTCCTTGGCGCTCTCGGGGGTGGTCTTCTGCTTCTTATTGGTGTACAGCTCCACGTCGTACTCGGGCATGGCGTCGAAGAAGTCCAGCTGCGCGGGGATCTCACCCAGCACCTCGCAGCGGGGCTGCAGGTTCTGGCACAGCAGGTCCCGGTCGATGTCACGGGTGACGGCCTGGCTGATCCAGGGATCGGCCATACGGCGGAACTCCTCGGGGCTGAGGCGGCGGATGTACTCCGCATTCATGGCCCGCAGCTTCAGGGAATCGAAGATGGACGGGCTCTTGCTGATGCCGCTCTCGTCGAAGATCTTGGTCATCTCCTCCAGCGTGAAGATCTCCTGCTCACCCTTGGGGCTCCAGCCCAGCAGGGCGATGTAGTTCAGGATGGCGCCGCTCAGGTAGCCCTTGGCGATCAGATCCTGATAGCTGGCGTCGCCGTTGCGCTTGCTCAGCTTGTGCTGGGCGTCCTTCATCACAGGGGGGCAGTGCACATAGGTGGGGATCTCCCAGCCGAAGGCCTTGTACAGCAGGTTGTACTTGGGGGTGCTGGACAGGTACTCCGCGCCGCGGATGACGTGGCTGATGCCCATCAGATGGTCGTCCACCACGTTGGCGAAGTTGTAGGTGGGCATACCGTCGGTCTTGATGAGGATCTGGTCCTCCATCTCGTTGGTGTTGACCTCGATGTGCCCGTAGACCATGTCATCGAAGCCGGAGATGGTGTCGGCGGGGATGCGCTGACGGATGACATAGGGGGTGCCGGCGTCCAGCAGGCGCTTGACCTCCTCGGCGGGCAGGTTGCGGCAGTGGCCGTCGTAGCGGGCGGCGGCGGCACCGGCCTCAAGCTGCTGCTTGCGCATCTCCTCCAGACGCTCGTTGGTGCAGAAGCAGTAGTAGGCGTCGCCCTTCTCCACGAGCTGCTCGGCGTACTGCTTGAACATACCCATGCGCTCGGACTGAACGTAGGGGCCGACGGGGCCGCCGATGTCGGGGCCTTCGTCCCACAGCAGGCCGGTCTGGCGCATGGTGTCATAGATGATGTCCACCGCGCCCTCCACCTGACGCACCTGGTCGGTGTCCTCAATGCGCAGGATGAAGGTGCCGTTCTTGCTCTTGGCCTTCAGGTAGGCGTACAGGGCGGTGCGCAGGTTGCCCACGTGCATATAGCCGGTGGGGCTGGGCGCAAATCGAGTGCGAACTTCCATGGTCGATCTCTCCTCTTATCCCTCTTGGGGCAGCATCAAAACCGCTGCCCGGGGTGGTTTGGGTCATACCGCTGACGGTAAATATTTGTCTTTAGTGTACCCTTATGAGAAAGTTTTGTCAATGCAAAGGGCCGCACAGGCCGGTGCGGGGGAGGGTTTTGTAAACAATTTGTGAAACCTCGCGCCGCCGGACGGCGCAGCGGGTCGGATTCCAGCGCAGCGCGTCATTTTTTTGTACAGGCTGGAGAAAATGCGGCAAAATTTCCAGATATTGACAATTAAACCAAAAGAAGGTATACTTTTTGTAGATTCATAAACCCGTTTGTCGTCGGGGCGGGCCGGTCCCTTGTTCAACCGGCTGTAAGGAGTGTGTGCCATGAAATCCACCGGAATCGTGCGGAAGATCGACAACCTGGGCCGCCTTGTGCTGCCCATCGAGCTGCGCCGCGGCCTTGGGCTGGACGAGGATCCCACTGTGGAGATCTTCGTGGAGGAGGACACCATCGTGCTCAAGCGCTACCAGCCCGCCTGCTGCTTCTGCGGTGAGGCGCGGGATGTGACCCCCTACATGGGGCGCAACATCTGCGCGGGCTGCCGCCGCGCCATCGCTCAGCAGGGCTGAACCCTGCGGAAGCACAAAAAAACGCCGCCCCGCGGGGCGGCGTTTTTGTCGGTTTTAAGGGGGTGGACTCAGTGCTGGCCTTCGATGCGGCCCTCGCTGGCCTTGATCAGGTTCAGCAGACTGGTGGCGTACAGGGGGTAGTTCCGGCTCAGGGTCTCGGTGGTCATGCCGAAGCAGGAGGGGTCCTTCACGCCGGGGGTGCCGTCCTGCTCCTCGCCGGAGAGGATGCTCTTCACGTTGGCCTCGGCGGCCAGCATGGCGGCGGTGGAGTAGCCCTCCCACCGGCCGGGGGTGACGCTGAACATACTGGCGGCGTTTTTGGGGTCGGCCATGTAGACCTGACGGAACATCTTGTACACCGCCAGCATCAGAAAGGCGCTCACCTCGGTGACAAGGCCCTTGTCACGGCACACCGCCAGCTTGTCGTACAGGATGTTCAGGCTGTTGGCGATGAGCTTCTTGTTCATGGTGGGCAGCACGCTGCCGCGGTAGTGGCTGTCCCGGCTGGACTCCGCCTCCGGGATGTCCTCCACGGTCAGGGTCTGACCGCTGCGCTCGGCGCTGCGGCCCAGCAGGTAATCACAGGAGACGCCGTAGTAGTCGGCCACACGGACCACAAACTCCAGACCGCACTCACGGATGCCTTTTTCATAATGGGAGAGCAGCGCCTGGGAGACGCCCAGGTCCTGCGCCGCCTGCTTCTGGGTGATGCCGCGTTCCTTGCGAAGCAGGGTGATGATGCGGTTAAATTCCATGCCTGCGATACTCCTGACTGTTAAGTGTTGCATTTCACAATTACGTATGGTAAATTATAAAGCAGCGAAAACACTTTGTAAATACATTTTTCGTCAAACATTCCCCTGATTTTTTGGGGAATCCGTCAATTCCCCCCGGGGCAACAAGATGTGCCCGAATTTGCGGCACAGGCGGACAAAATGTTGTGGTGCCGTTTTGGGGCGCGGCGAAAAAGTTTTGGGCTTGTAACTCTTTTGTAATCTTTTGCGGGGCGGCGCCGATGGGCGCGTCCCGCGTTTTATCGAACCATACAGGGCGCCGTGTGCGCCAAAGGGAGGACCTAACGTGAAAAGCTATCAGCTTCATCTCATCCGCCACGGCCTGACGCAGGGCAACCTGGACGGGCTGTATGTGGGCAGCGGCACCGACCTGCCCCTGTGCCCCGAGGGCGAGGCCGCCCTGCGGGACCTGAAGGAGAAGTTCGTCTACCCCCGAGTGGACACGGTGTTCTGCTCGCCCCTGCAGCGGGCCACCCAGACCGCCGACATCCTGTTCCCGGAGGCCGCCCACAAGATGGTGGTGAACGACCTGCGGGAGATGGCCTTCGGCGTGTACGAGGGCAAAAAGGTGCAGGAGCTGGTGAAGGACCCGGAGTTTGCCCGCTGGATGGACCCCACCAGCGGCTTCACCCCCAAGCGGGCGGAGTCGGGCAAGGCGTTCCACGACCGCTGCCGCACCACCCTGATGCGTCTGTTTGAGTACATGATGCGCACCGGCACCCACGAGGCTGCCTGCGTCACCCACGGCGGCGTGCTGATGAGCATGATGGCGCAGAAGGCGCTGCCCTACCACAAGCCCGAGGAGTGGATGGCCGACCCCGGCTGCGGCTACACCCTGCGCACCGACGCCTCCCTGTGGATGCGGGACGGCCTGATGGAGGCCATGCAGGTGCTGCCCATCGGCTATCTGGACGGGGAGGAGTGAGCCACCCGCGGCGAAAATTTCACAAAAAACAGCGTGCAGGCAAGGATTTCCGTCTTTTCTTGACGGGGTGCATATGGTATAATGGCCTTGTAAGAGGATAGCCCCGCCTGGCCGTCCGCCATGGACCACCGACAGGGAGGATTACGCCAATGCACCAAGCATTTTTTGACCCCGCCGCCAAGCGGGAGTTCGAGGCCTGTGTGGCCGACCTGCTGGACACCCCCGAGGTGCTCAGCATGAAGCGCATTCGTCACCACTGGTTCGGCACCTGCTATGGGCACTCGCTGTTCGTCAGCTATGTGGCCTTCCGCATGGCACGCCGCTTCGGCTGGGACGCGCGGGAGGCCGCCCGCGCCGGTCTGCTGCACGACCTGTTTCTGTACGACCCCCACACCAAGGGCACCCATCCGGGCCTGCAGTGCTTCGACCACCCGGTGGCAGCGCTGGAGAACGCCGCCCGCCTCACCGACCTGAGCGACGCTGAGGCCAACGCCATCGTGAGCCATATGTGGCCGCTGGCCTCCCATCTGCCCCGCAGCCGCACGGCGGTGGCGGTGAATCTGGCCGACAAGAGCTGCGCCGTGGTGGAGCTGCTCTGTCTGTATCGGCTGATGCATCTGGAGCGCCGTCTGGCCCCCGTGCCCGCCTGAGCAAACCGCATACAAATGACAAAAGCGCCCCCGCGCATGGACGTTCGTCCGCGCGGGGGCGCTGTGTTTTTTCAGGTCAGTTGAGGCTGTTGGCCAGCTCACCCAGGTCGATCAGGATGACCGGAAGGATCCACAGCCAGCTCGCCGCCAGCACGCCGGTGAGCTTGCAGACCACAAAGGCGATGGTCAGGCCGAGGGGCAGCAGGCTGGCCAGCAGGCCGCCGCCGATGATCCAGCCCCAGCCGAGGGTCAGCATACCGGTCAATTTCAGGGTCGCGCCAAGAAACATGATTCAAGCACCTCATTTTGTATTGTCCGCTGTGTGCGGCGTTTGTGGGGCGGGGCCGCATCGCCCGCCCTCTTCGTGCCCCTGTAATCGCCGCGGCGGGGGAATTGTCGGTCGAGGTGAAAAAATGGTGCGTTTTTTGCAGAGCACCGGAACGGCACAAAAAAGCAGGGGCGCGGCCGGTGTCAGCCGCGCCCCTGCGGGTCGCTGTGTGGTTTGGGAGGGCGCTCAGCCCTCAAAGGGGTACAGGTCGGTCTCGCCGCTGCGCACCTGCACCTGCTGGCCGCTGAAGCCGCCGTACAGGGCGATGTAGCTGGCGCCGCGGTTCACGGTCAGCTCCTCGCCGGAGGCGCTGTACAGCTTCAGCGCGTCCATGGGGCCGCCCTTTTCCCAGCGGATCCTCTGCCAGCCGCCGTCGGTCAGGTACAGACCCTCGCCGCCCGCGGACAGGTCATACTCCCGGGTGTAGCCGTCGTCCTTCACGCCGGAGACGCACTCCAGCACGAACACGTTGCGGAAGGAGACGACCTCGCCGCTGAAGGCGTCCACGTGCGGCTCACCGCCGGCCTGATACTTCTCGTACAGGCCGGTCTCGGCGTTGTAGGGCAGGCGGATGGTGTACTGATCGGAGAAGGTCACCTGTACCTGCTCGGCACCGCCGGACTCGCCTGCGGGGGCGGGCAGCGCCTCACCCGCGCCGGCAAACCGGAACAGGTCGGGCACCGCCACCGCGCTGCTGCGGTCCATGCCGTACCAGTTCATGGCGTTCTCGTACCGCTCCTGGGTGATGTACCAGGCGAACTCATGCCCCAGCGCCGCCCGCTCCGGGGCGAACACAAAGGCGTCCTTGCCGGCGCTCAGCGCCTCGATGGGCTGGTAGCCGTAGTAGTTCAGCAGGTTGGAGGCGTAGATGTTGCTGTCGAGCTGCACCGGCACGGCGTTGTAGGGCATGGCGAGCTGCCAGAAGGTATCCCGGCCGTCGCCCACCGGGAACACCCGCTCGGGCAGCGCCTCATAGCCGCTGTACACCGCCATCAGGCCGGTGGCCTTGCCCTCGCACAGAGCCTCCACCAGCACGTCGGCGTAGGAGACGCCCCAGTGATTCCACGCCTGCGCGCGGTTGTTCAGCATCACGGCGATGGGGCGGGGCTGCGGGCCCTCGGTCACCTCCACGCCGGTCAGCGCGTCGTGGCCGCTCACCGGCTGAGCCGCAGGCTCGGCGGTGGGCACGGCGGTGGGTTCCGCCGTAGGCTCCGCAGTCGGCTCGGCGGTGGGTTCGGCCGTGGGGGCGGCGGAGGAAGAGGGCTTCCCGCCGCCGCAGCCGGCCAGCAGGCAGGCCGCCAGCACAAGGCACAGCAGCACAGCCAAAATGCGCTTTTTCATGGTTCTCCTTGCTCGGGCAGTGCTGCCCGCTCATGGCCGCCCCGGGGAGGGTGCGTTAATCGGAGCTCTCCACGAAGGTCTCCTCGACGCTCTGCTCGGGGCCTTCGTTGGTGGCGGCGGCGGTGTACTCAAAGTTGATGGCCTCGTCCACGTCCACCACGGTCACATAGCTGCGGCCCACGTTCACGGGCAGCTCGGCGTTCATGTCGTAGTCCCACAGGCGCAGCACCTCCAGATCGGTGCCCTTGGTCCAGCGGATCTTCTCCACCTTGCCGCCGTAGCAGTAGTAGCCGACGCCGCCCCAGCTGTACTCGGCGTACTGCAGGTCGGAGGACTCATGGCCGGGGTAGGTGTGGATGTCGGTGAACAGGACGATCACGTTCTCGAAGGCGAGCTGGCGCTCGTTGTTCTCGTCGATGGTGTCCATGTAGTCGCCCAGCTGGGGGTAGAACTGGGACATCATGTACTGCCCCAGGCTCTCGTTGTACAGGAAACGGGTGCGGTAGCTGCTGGAATGCACCACGGTCACCTGCATGGCGTCCTCGCCCTTGTCCAGCGTGCGGACGGGGTCGCGGTAGTCCACAAAGTTGAAGTAGGTGCTGTTGTAGGTGCGGGTGGTGTCCACGGTGTTCTCGCTGATGTAGGCGCCGATGTGCTCCGCATCGGTGTACTCGGTGTGCTCGTAGCTCAGGCCGCCGCCGTTGTAGCTGTTGCCCTGCCAGTTGACCCGGTCAAAGTCACGGTAGCCGTTGCCGCCGTTGTTCAGGTTCCACTCGTGGTAGTCGTAGTTCTTGATGTACTCGGCCTGCACCACGCTCTGGCCATCGTGGACGTAGATGGGCTGCCAGGGCAGGATCAGGCGGAAGAACTGGTCGCGGGCGGAGCGGACGGGGCCGACGGTGGGCACCTCCTCAAAGCTGTTGTACATGGCCATGAAGCGGGTGATGCCGCCCTCGACCTTGATCTCAAACAGCATATCCGCGTCGGACAGACCCTTCTGGGGGCGGGCCTTGGTGATGTTGTTCACCATGATGGCGGTGATGCGCTGACCCTCGGGGTAGTCGATGTCCTTCTTCTCGCCGGTCAGGACATTGGCCTCGTAAGGCTCGGGGGTAGGCTCGGGGGTCGCGGTGGGGGCGGGGGTACCGGCGGGTTCGCTGCCGGGTGCGGAAGAGCCGGCGCTGCCGCCGCAGCCGGTGAGCAGACCGGCCGCAAGGGTCAGAGCCAGAAGGAAGGACACTGCACGTCTCATGGTTTTGATTCTCCTGTTGATTTTCTGTGGAATGCGCCGCCCGTGCGGCGGTGTTCAAAAAAGCCGTGGCCATGGTGCAGCCGAATGATGACTGTCCGTTGGTGCGCGGCCTATAGCTAGTACTATTGTACCTGCTGCGGCGCAGATTGTAAAGTGATGGGGCCGGGCGAAATCATTGAGAATTGTGAAATCGGTCGGTCGTACAGCGCTCCCGGGCCGGGGGTGCCGCCGGGGGATTGCCGCAGCCGAACGGGATGCCCGCTGTAAGAAAAACGAGTTGACCGGGGCCGCCATATTGGTTTTGCGCAAATTGTAAATATTTTGTAATAACTTGACCGGGAGGGGGAGCGGAAAAACGTTGTTGACAAGGCGGGGGCAGGCTGGTATAATGATTAGGCTGTATAAGCGATCCATTAGCTCAGTCGGTAGAGCACCTGACTTTTAATCAGGGTGTCCGGGGTTCGAATCCCCGATGGATCACCAGAACTCCCCCGTGGGCTGACCACGGGGGATTTTTGTTTTTTATGTGCCGCCGGTTTCTGTACAAAATCGCCCGGTGCGTCTGTTTTTTTGTCGCTTTTGGTTGACGAGGTGGCCGCAGACATACTATTATGATACTGCTTTTAATGCATCGTGCGCACGGCCCCCGCGCCGCCGCCCTGCCTTATATAATAGGAAAGCAAGGAAAGAGGAAGCGAAATGCCCAAACTCAGCGACCGCGTTCAGACCTTTACCGACTCCGTCATTCGGCGCATGACCCGCATCAGTGACGAACACGGGGCCATCAACCTGTCCCAGGGCTTCCCGGACTTCGATCCGCCCCGGCCCATTCTGGACACGCTGGCCCGGGTGGCTCACGAAGGCCCCCACCAGTACCCCATCACCTTCGGCGCGGAGAATTTCCGTCAGGCACTGGCCGAAAAGCAGGGCCGCGCCTTTGGCCGCGCCATCGACCCCGAGACCGAGATCGTGGTCACCTGCGGCGGCACAGAGGCCATGATGTGCGCCATGATGACCATCTGCAACCCCGGCGACAAGGTGATGGTATTCTCTCCCTTCTACGAGAACTACGGCGCGGACGCCATTCTCTCCGGTGCCCAGCCCATCTACATCCCGCTGGTGCCCCCCGAGTACCACTTCGACATCACGCTGGTGGAGGAGGGCTTCCGTCAGGGCGCCAAGGCCATCATCGTCTGCAACCCCTCCAACCCCTGCGGCAAGGTGTTCACCCGGGAGGAGCTGCTCGCCATCGGCGAGCTGGCGGTGAAGTACGATGCCTTCGTGGTCACCGACGAGGTCTACGAGCACATGGTCTACGCCCCCAACGTGCACACCTGCATGGCTTCGCTGCCCGGTATGTACGAGCACACCATCACCTGCAACTCCCTGTCCAAGACTTACTCCATCACCGGCTGGCGGCTGGGCTATCTGGTCGGCCCCGCATGGGTCATCGAGAACGCCAAAAAGGTTCACGACTTCCTGACCGTTGGCGCGGCCAGCCCTCTGCAGGAGGCCGCCACCGTGGGTCTGAAGTTCCCTCAGAGCTACTACGATGAGCTGCTGGTCACCTACACCGAGAAGCGCGCCTACTTCCTGGAGGGTCTGGACCGCATCGGCCTGAAGCACAACGTGCCGCAGGGCACCTACTTCGTGATGATCGACATCCAGCAGTTCCTCGACCTGCCCCGGTTCAAGGGCTGGAGCGATCTGGAGTTCTGCGAGTGGATGATCATCAACATCGGCGTGGCTGCGGTGCCCGGTTCCAGCTTCTTCCGTGAGGAAGTCAACCACCTGATCCGCCTGCACTTCGCCCGCGAGAAGTCCACGCTGGACGAGGCGCTGGCCCGGCTGTCCAAGCTGCAGGAGCTGCTGAAATGATGCAAAACCGTTCTGTTTTTTACTGCAACTACACCGTTGGCCCGGACGCCTACGCCGAGGCCGGGCAGGTCTGCCGGCTGTACGGGCGGCGGGCGCTGCTCATCGGCGGCGAGAAGGCCATGGCCGCCGCTCTGCCCCGGCTCACCGCCGCGCTGGAGGGCAGCGGGGTGGAGCTGGCCGCCGCCGAGCCGTTTGGCCATGACTGCACCGAGGCGGGCTGTCGCCGGCTGGCCGAGTGCGCCAAGGCGCTGGGGGCCGACCTGATCTTCGGTATGGGCGGCGGCAAGGCGTTGGACACCGCCAAGGGCGCGGCCGATCTGGCCGGACTGCCGGTGTTCACCTTTCCCACCATTGCGGCCACCTGTGCCGGCACCACCGCCCTGTCGGTGGTCTACCGAGAGGACGGCAGCTTCGACCGGTTCTGGTTCTATGCCCGCCCGCCCCGCCACTGCTTCATCGACCTGACCGTCATCGCCGCCGCCCCGTGGAAGTACCTGCAGGCGGGCATGGGCGATACCATTGGCAAGTTCTTCGAGTGCCACTTCTCCGCCCGGGGCGACCGGCTGGAGCACAGCTCCGCGCTGGGGCGGGAGATCAGCAATATGTGCTACGCCCCGCTTCTGGAGTACGGCGAGCAGGCGCTGCTGGACTGCGAGACCCACACCGTCAGCACCGCGCTGGAGCAGGCGGTGCTGGCCAACATCGTCAGCACCGGGCTGGTGTCCCTGCTGGTGCTGGACGACTACAACTGCGCCATCGCTCACTCGGTGTACTACGGCCTGGTGCTGCTGCCCGGCTTTGAGCAGCGCTGGCTCCATGGCAACGTGGTGGCCTACGGCGTGCTGGTGCAGCTTCTGGTGGACGGCGACGAGGCCGAGGCATTGCGCCTAAAGGCCTTTTTGAAGAAGCTGCGCATCCCCACCACGCTGGCCGAAATGGATGTGCCCGCCGACCGGCAGACCCTCGCCCCGGTGCTCACCGAGACGGTGACCGGCCCGGACATGGAGCACATCCCGTACCCCGTGACCGAGGACATGGTGTTTGACGCCATGCAGCGGGTGGAGCGGCTGTGACTCAAAAAACTACATAGCATCAATAAAAATGAAAGAGATGTGTTGATCGTGAAAACCAACGTTGTCAACCCCAAGAACCTCGTGAAGTTCATCCTCGGCTCCGCCTTCGGTGCGCTGATGTTTCTGGTACCCATCCCCTATGGCGATTCCTTCACCACCCTGCTGGAGTTCTGCAAGAACTTTTTGAAGAGCCTGTTCGGTGGCAGCCTGCCCTACATTCTGGTCGTTCTGGCGGTGATCGGCTCGGCCCTCACCGTGTACGACTGGTTCTGCAAGCCCGAGTGGATCCGCAAGAACCACTACCTGTCCAAGGCCTTCTCCACCACCCCGCTGTACATCGTGTCCAAGGTCACCGGCACCGTCGTGGCCTGCATGGTGGTGTTCGGCTTCGGCCCTGAGTTCATCACCTCCATCGACACCGGCGCCACCATGGTGGACCTGTGCTGCACCCTCATCTGCATCGTGCTGAGCTTCAGCTTCCTGCTGCCCTTCCTCACCGACTGCGGCATCATGGAGTTCCTGGGCGTCATCCTGCGCCCGGTGGTGCGCCCCCTGTTCCGGGTGCCCGGCCGCGCCTCGGTGGACCTGATCGCCTCTTGGTTCGGCGCGTCCAACGCGGCGGTCATCCTCACCCGCGAGCAGTACATGAAGGGCTACTACACCAAGCGCGAGGCCGGCTACATCATGACCAACTTCTCGCTGGTGTCCATTCCGTTCTGCCTGCTCATCGCCGACACCGTGGGCATTGCCCACCTGTTCCCGGCCTTTTACCTGAGCATCTGCATTGTGGGCGTGGTACTGGCCATCGTGCTGTGCCGCATCCCCCCCATCTGCACCCTTCCCGACACCTATCAGGAAAAGGCCGGCAAGCAGCTCGTGGAGGACGTGCCCGAGGAGAAGAGCATGATGACCTACGCGCTGGAGCAGAGTTGTGCGCGCGCCGAGAGCTTCGGCATGAAGAGCGTGATCTCCGGCGGCATGGAGGTGGTCATGGGCATGCTGTTCGACCTGATCCCCATCGTGCTGTCCTGGGGCACTCTGGCGCTGATCATCGCCACCTACACCCCTGTCTTTGACTGGATCTCCTACCCTATGGGCCTGTACCTGAACCTGCTGGGTGTGGAGGAGGCCTTCGCCGTGGCACCTGCCACGCTGGTGGGCTTCACCGATATGTTCATCCCCGCCCTGCTGATCGGCGGCATCCAGTCGGTCAAGACCAAGTTCGTCATCGGCGCGCTGTCGCTGGTGCAGATCATCTACCTGACCGAGGTGGGCGCCATCATCATCAAGAGCGAGATCCCCCTGAACCTGTGGAAGCTGTTCGTGCTGTTCCTGGAGCGCACCCTCATCGCCATCCCCCTGCTGGTGCTGTGCGCCAACATCTTCCTGTAACCCTCTGCCTGAGAGCGGGCGCTGCTGCGGCGGCGTCCGCTTTTTTGTTTTACAGTGGCTGTGGTTGCGATTCCCGCCGAAAGCGTGTAAAATTGACAAAAGAAGTGTGCTAAACAAAAAGGCGGCCGCACCCGGTGTGGGTGCAGCCGCACTGTGGCGTCCCTGAGAGGAGTCGAACCTCCGGCCTACCGCTTAGGAGGCGGTCGCTCTATCCAACTGAGCTACAGAGACATTGTATTTTTTATTATAACACGGCGGGCG
>JBGVKB010000086.1:0-3726 GCA_045118955.1 Oscillospiraceae bacterium
GCAGCGCAGCGGTCAAAATCTGCAAGCAAGCGAACGCGCGCAGCAGATTTTGGGCACCGCAAGTCGAGCGCTGTCTGCGAAGCAGACGGATGAGGGACGGGCGGGGAATGCCGTGGGGGAGCCATCAACCAACACCTTACAACCGCTCCCCATTCCCCGGCGTAGCCGGGGGCTTCCCCCTCCGGGGGAAGCTGTCTGCGAAGCAGACTGATGAGGGACGGGATGGGAAACGCCGTAGGGAAACGGCAAACCCCGCCACCACAGCACACCCACACCGCAAACACAGCATTTTGCGTTACGAAACGCGTTACACAACAGCGCCACCCGCGACCGTCCCTCATCCGGCTTCACTTCGTTCAGCCACCTTCCCCCGGAGGGGGAAGGCCGCGCTTCGCGCGGGGCGTGGCTGTGGCAACGGGGTGACCGCTACCGCCGCAATGATTTCTCCCGGCGGTAGCCCGCAAGCCCCCCAGCGGGGGAAGGCCGCGCTTCGCGCGGGGGCGCTGCCGTGGTAAATGGGCGGCCTTCACCGCACCCCCGCGGGCTTTACAGCACGGTGCCCTCCACGCCCTCGCCGCAGATGGCCACGCAGCGCCAGTTGTTGAAGCCCGCGCCAAAGCGGGCGCGGCCGCGGAACACATTGGCGTCGGTGTTGGGGTCGATCTCACTGCGCACGGTCAGCTTAATGCGGTCCACCCAGGGCATACACTCGTAGTCCTCCTTGAAGCCGGTGTCCATCATCAGGAAAAAGGGCTTGCCGCCGATGGTTTTGGGCAGGTAGTTCCAGACGCAGACGTTCCACAGGCCGGCCTGAAAGTTCATGGCGTTGTTGTTGGTGTTGGGGTCCAGGTCGCTGCCCACCGCCGCCAGCACCGCGCGCTTCAGGCTGCCCACGTTGGGGATCACGATGGTGTTGGGGGTCACGTTCAGCAGGTTGCCGTCGTCGTCCATGTAGCCCTGCATGGCCTCCTGCACCTTGTCCAGCATCTCCACGCTGAACGCGCCGGTGTAGCAGTTGCTCTGGGCCAGCTTCGCGCCGCGGGTGCGGCTGGGGTGGGCGGTGCTGAACAGGGGCACGCCGTCGGCGCTGGTGGTGCTGTACACCTTGCCGCCGATGGTCACGCTCTTGCCCAGACCGCCCGCCAGCAGGGCCGCGCCGAACTTCTCGCGGGTGCGGTTGTAGCTGGTGGTGAAGATGGACGCGCGGCTCTTGACCTTGCCGAACTTGGCGTCCTCCACCAGCTCCTGGGTGACCTCGAAGCTGGACTTCCAGGTGGTGGGCTCGATGACCTTGGAGAAGCCCTCCACCATGCCGGCCTTGGGGTAGGCGCCGTTCTCGCCCACGTCCTCGAAGTCGCCCAGACTGGTCTCGCTGGTGTACTTCTCGGCGAAGCTGGAGGAGGTGTCCATGCTGAACACGGTGCTCAGCAGGCTGTGCGCCTCAAAGGCCTCCACGCCCTGGGTGATGACGGCGCGGACAGGCTCCTGGCTCTTGCCGAAGATGGAGTCGTTCACATCGCTGCTTTTGCTGAAAATAACACTTGCCATGGTCAAAAACCTCCTCTCTTACACGAAGCGGCCCCGCACGAAGCCGCCGGCGGCGTTCTCGGTGGCGCACAGGGTGAACGCGCCGCCGGACGCGGTGGTGACGGTGAGGCCGTCGGCGGCGATCTGGACGGCGCTGCCCAGCAGGTCAGCGGCCACCGCGTCGGCGCACTCGGTCTCGAACAGGGTGGTGGGCAGCACGGGGATGGCGGGGTACAGGCCGTCCGCACCGGCGGGGCCCATGAGGATGTGGGTGGGCTTGTCCGCGCCGGTGCACAGGCTCAGACTGCCGCCGGCGACCCGGGCCGCCATGCCCAGACTCAGCCCCTCGGCACCGGGCAGGCGCTCAAAAGGCTCCACATCGCCGATCAGGCGTTTCACAGGGACAAACATAAGAATTCCTCCTTTCGATGGTCAATAGGCGGAAGTAAAAAGTAAGAGTGAATAAGTAAGGTGCGGCGGCGTACACAGCGTTTGCGGCTGCACCATCCGGTTGCCGCGGGCGGCCCTCATCCGCCCCTTCGGGGCACCGCCCGACTTGCGGTGCCCGGCTCATGCGGCGCGTCCTTGCGGCCGCTTGCATTCGCTCGACCGCTGCGCTGCTTGCGGCCTGCCTTTCCCTGCCCCCGGCAGCGGCAGACCGCAAGCCCCCAGCGGGGGAAGGCCGCGCTTTGCGCGGGGCGGCTCTCGGGCAAACAGCGGCCTGCACCGCCGCGGCACCCTCTCCCCGGCAGCGGCAGACCGCAAGTCCCCAAAAGCACAGCATTTTCTCCAAACTTTCCCGACATCCATTGACAAATTCCACAAGGTTTCGTATACTGTTGGGCATCTGCAGTTGTATGGATGCTCTTTTTGCATCTGCTTGGTGCAGTTTGTGCGGGGCGGGCGGCGTTCCCGGCTGTCTCTCCCTGTGCCCGCATCCCAAAATATCTTGTGAGGAGCGATTTTACAATGAAAAACCTGTTTGCAAAGTGGACGAGCGTCAGCCTCGTTCTGCGCATCCTGGTGGGTCTGGTCATCGGCGCCATTCTGGGCGTGGCCATCCCCACCGTCACCGGCATCTCCATTCTGGGCAGCGTGTTCGTGGGCGCGCTGAAGGCCGTGGCCCCCGTGCTGGTGTTCGTGCTGGTGCTGAGCGCCCTGGCCAACGCCAACGGCAGCATCGGCAGCCGCTTCAGCATGGTCATCGGCCTGTACATGCTGACCACCCTGCTGGCCAGCCTGGTGGCGGTCATCGGCAGCAAGCTGTTCCCCATCACCCTGGTGCTGAGCGGCGTGGACGCCGCCACCAACACCGCCCCCGGCGGCATCGCCGAGGTGCTGAGCAACCTGTTCACCAGCATGGTGGAGAACCCGATCAGCGCCATCTCCAACGCCAACTACATTGCCATCCTGTTCTGGGCGGTGATCTTCGGCGCGGGCGTGCGCGGCCTGTGCAGCGAGGGCACCCGCGCCATGCTGCAGGAGGTCTCCGACGTGGTGAGCCAGGCCGTGCGCTGGGTCATCGAGCTGGCCCCTCTGGGCATTCTGGGTCTGGTGTTCACCACCGTGTCCACCAACGGTCTGGAGATCTTCACCAGCTACGGCAAGCTGCTGGCTCTGCTGGTGGGCTGCATGTTCTTCATGGCGCTGGTGGTCAGCCCCGCCATCGTGGCTCTGCTGCTGCGCCGCAACCCCTATCCTCTGGTTTTCCGCTGCCTGTGTGAGAGCGGCATCACCGCCTTCTTCACCCGCAGCAGCGCCGCCAACATCCCCGTGAACATGAACCTGTGCGAGAAGCTGGGGCTGGACAAGGACCTGTATTCCGTGTCCATCCCTCTGGGCGCGACCATCAACATGGACGGCGCCGCCATCACCATCGCGGTGATGAGTCTGGCTGCGGCCAACACTCTGGGCATCCACGTGGACCTGCCCACCGCGCTGATCCTGTGCGTGCTGGCCACCCTGAGCGCCTGCGGCGCGTCCGGTGTGGCGGGCGGCAGCCTGCTGCTGATCCCCATGGCCTGCAGCCTGTTCGGCATCAGCAACGACATCGCCATGCAGGTGGTGGGCGTCGGCTTCATCATCGGCGTGGTGCAGGACTCCGTGGAGACTGCCCTGAACTCCTCCGGTGACGTGGTGTTCGCCGCCACCGCCGAGTTCTACGACCGCCGCAAGCGCGGTGAGGAGTTCCACTTCTAA
>JBGVKB010000087.1:0-17074 GCA_045118955.1 Oscillospiraceae bacterium
GCCTCCTTGGCGATCTCGTCGGCAGTCAGAGCGGCGCGGGGGATCTCGATCATGGTGCCGACCTTGTACTGCATGTTGGTGCCGGACTCAGCGATCAGCTTGTCAGCGACCTCAACCACGATCTTCTTGACGAAGGCCAGCTCCTTGACCTCACCGACCAGAGGGATCATGATCTCGGGGACCATGTTCCAGTCGGCGTGGCGGGCCTGAACGTTCAGAGCGGCCTTGATGACGGCGCGGGTCTGCATGGCGGCGATCTCGGGGTAGGTGACAGCCAGACGGCAGCCGCGGTGACCCATCATGGGGTTGAACTCATGCAGACCCTCGACCACGTCGGTCAGCTCCTCGGCGGTGATGCCCATCTCGGCGGCCAGCTCGGCGATGTCGGCAGCCTGGGTGGGCAGGAACTCATGCAGGGGAGGATCCAGGTAGCGGATGGTCATGGGACGGTCGCCCATGATCTTGTACATGGCGGTGAAGTCGGCCTCCTGGAAGGGCTCGACCTTAGCCAGAGCGACCTTGCGGGCCTCGACGGTGCGGGCGCAGATCATCTCACGCACGGCCTTGATGCGGTCGGCAGCAAAGAACATATGCTCGGTGCGGCACAGACCGATGCCCTCGGCGCCCATGTTCACAGCGTTCTGAGCGTCGGCGGGGTTGTCGGCGTTGGTGAACACCTTCAGCTGGCGGGCAGCGTCGGCCCAGCTCATGAAGCGCTGCAGGTAGGGGTTCTCGGTGGCGTCCACAGTGGCGACCTGCTCACCGTAGATGTTGCCGGTGGAGCCGTCGATGGAGATCCAGTCGCCGCCCTTGAAGGCGTGGCCGTTGATCACCAGAGTCTTGGCGTCGTAGTCGATCTTGACATCGTTGTCGTTGCCGATGCCGGACACGCAGCAGGTGCCCATGCCGCGGGCGACGACGGCGGCGTGGCTGGTCATACCGCCGCGCACGGTCAGGACGCCCTGAGAGACCTGCATGCCCACGATGTCCTCGGGGGTGGTCTCCAGACGGACCAGAACGACCTTCTTCATCTCACCGCTGGTGACCATCTCCTCGGCCTCCTCGGCGCTGAAGACGATCTGACCGCAGGCGGAGCCGGGGGAGGCAGCCAGACCCTTGCCGATGACCTCAGCGGCCTTCAGAGCGGCGGGGTCGAACTGGGGATGCAGCAGGGTATCCAGCTGCTTGGGCTCAACGCGCAGGACAGCCTCCTGCTCGGTGATCATGCCCTCGTCCACCAGGTCGATGGCGACCTTCAGAGCGGCCTGCGCGGTGCGCTTGCCGTTACGGGTCTGCAGCATGAACAGCTTGCCGTCCTCGATGGTGAACTCCATGTCCTGCATATCGCGGAAGTAGTTCTCCAGACGGGTGGCGATCTCCAGGAACTGAGCGTAGACCTCAGGCATCTGGTTCTCCAGCTCGCTGATGGGGTTGGGGGTACGGATGCCGGCGACGACGTCCTCGCCCTGAGCGTTGATCAGGTACTCGCCCATCAGCTTCTTCTCGCCGGTGGCGGGGTTGCGGGTGAAGGCAACGCCGGTGCCGGAGTTCATGCCGCTGTTGCCGAAGGCCATGGCCTGAACGTTGACAGCGGTGCCCCACTCGTAGGGGATCTCGTTCATCTTACGATAAACGTTGGCGCGGGGGTTGTCCCAGCTGCGGAACACAGCCTTGACGGCGCCGATCAGCTGGACCTTGGGATCCTGGGGGAACTCAGAGCCCTGCTTCTCCAGATAGATGGCCTTGAACTCCTGGACCAGCTCCTTCAGGTCCTCGGCGGTCAGGTCCACGTCCAGCTTAACGCCCTTGCGCTCCTTCATCTCGTCGATGCGCTCCTCGAAGAAGCTCTTGCCCAGCTCCATGACGACGTCAGAGTACATCTGGATGAAACGGCGGTAGCTGTCGTAAGCGAAGCGGGGGTTGCCGGTCTTGGCGGCCAGACCCTCAACGGCCTCGTCGTTCAGACCCAGGTTCAGGATGGTATCCATCATGCCGGGCATGGACATACGGGCGCCGGAACGGACGGACACCAGCAGGGGATTGGTGGTGCTGCCGAACTCCTTGCCGGTGATCTTCTCCAGGCCCTTGACGTGCTCGAAGATATCGGCCACGATCTCGTCGTTGATCTCACGGCCATCGGCGTAGTACTGGGTGCAGGCTTCGGTGCTGATGGTGAAGCCCTGAGGAACAGGCATACCGGCCGCGGTCATCTCGGCCAGACCGGCGCCCTTGCCACCCAGAATGTTCTTCATGGTGGTCTTGTCGCCGCCAAAGGCTGCGCTGCCCTCATCGAAGTAGTAAAGATACTTTTTGCTCATTACTTTACCTCCAACAGAATTTAGCATCAAAAAACGGGGTTTTTCCCACAAACATAAACCGGAAATCCGATGCGTAAGTATTATATCAGAAAAGGCCAGTCGGGGCTAGAGTTTTTCGTGTTTTTTTCTCCATCCCGTGGCGATTTTTTCCCATTTGGTCTTGCATTGAACGCGAAAAATGGTACTATTATAATGGGTTAGGATTTCGATGTTCTGTGTTTCGGCGCATCATCGAGGTCATTTTCAGGCCGGTGCTGTCAGCAGCGGCCTTTGTGCCGTGCCCGGGGCAGGGAAAGCCCGTGCACCGCCAAGCCCGCCGACCGTATCGAGATCAAACGAGACAATCGCCGGGGCGCAGCCGCCCCGCATAAAAAAGGAGCGTGTGACCATGTCCATTTCCGCCGCTGAGGCCTTTGCCGCCGCGCAGGCCAAGTACGCCCAGACCTTTGAGACCCATCTGGCCAACGGGGTCAACTTCATCTCCCGCGACGTTTACATCGAGCCGGGCGTGGTCATCGCGCCGGGCGCGACCATCCTGCCGGGCACCATCCTGCGGGGCAACACGGTCATTGGCGCGGGCTGTGTGGTCGGCCCCAACAGCCTTTTGGAGAACACCACGCTGGGCGAGGGCAGCACCTTCAACGCCAGCCAGGCCTACGACAGCCAGCTTGGCGCCGGCTCCAAGATCGGCCCCTACACCCACATCCGCCCCGGCACCGTCACCGGCTACGGGGTGCATCTGGGCGCCTATGTGGAGACCAAAAATTCCACCATGGGGGACGGCACCACCGTCAGCCACCTGACCTACATCGGCGACTCCGATGTGGGCAAGGGCTGCAACTTCGGCTGCGGCACCGTCACCAGCAACTACGACGGGCAGGGCAAGTACCGCTGCACCATCGGCGACTACGCCTTCATCGGCTGCAACACCAACCTGATCGCCCCGGTGACCGTGGGCGACGGGGCGTACACCGCCGCCGGCAGCACCATCACCGACGAGGTGCCCGCCGGGGCGCTGGGCATCGCCCGCACCCGCCAGAGCAACAAGGAGGGCTGGGCCGAGCCGCGGCTGGCCGCCTACACCGAGAAGCAGAAGAAAAAGATGGGGAACAAGTGAGTCTCCGTCCGACAAATACCAACAGAAAGTGACTGTAAAAGAGCTATGTTTTTTGCACGCAGACCCGCCGCAGACGGCGACGCCTGGCTGATCGCCGGGCTGGGCAACCCCGAAAAAAAGTACGACGGCACCCGCCACAACGTGGGCTTTGAGGCGCTGGATCACATCGCCAAGGAGTGGAACATCCAGCCGGTGAAGGCCAAGTTTCAGGGCCTGTGGGGGCAGGGCACGGTGGACGGCCGCAAGGTCATCCTGCTCAAGCCCATGACCTACATGAATCTGTCCGGCCAGAGCATCGGCGCAGCAGCGCAGTTCTTCAAGATCCCGCCCCAGCAGGTGATCGTCCTGTGCGACGACGTGGAGCAGGCCCCCGGCAAGGTGCGCATCCGGCCGCAGGGCTCCGCCGGCGGCCACAACGGCCTGAAGGACATCATCGCCCACCTGAACAGTCAGGACTTCCCCCGCATCCGCATGGGCGTGGGCAAGAAGCCCCACCCCGAGTACGATCTGGCCGACTGGGTGCTGGGCAAGCCCTCGGGCGAGGACCGCAAGGCCATCGATGCCCGCTACCCCGACGCCGAGGCCGCCTGCCGCCTGATCATGGCGGGCAAGCTGAGCGAGGCTCAGAACAAGTACAACCGCTGATCTCCCCTTCAAAAAGGCTCCCCCGGGGGCCTTTTTCTCACCCCGCCGCAGAAAGGAGGCGCACCCCATGCCCAGCATCCCCTACGAATCGCCCTTTGTGGCAAGCCCCGAATTCGGCCGCCTGACCGAGGGGCTGTCCGCCCCCGGCATCACGGCCCTGTTCGGTATGCCCCCCGCCGGGCGCATGGCCACGGTGGCCCTGCTGGCCCGCCGCATGAGCCGGCCGGTGTGCCTTGTGTGCGCCGGCGAGGCGGAGGCCACCCGCGCCGCCGCCGACCTGAATACACTGGGTCTGAACGCGGCGGTGTTCCCCGCCCGCGACCTGCTGCTGCGCCCCATCGAGGGCGCGGGCCGCGAGTATGAGTACCGCCGGCTGGCGGTGCTGGGCGGCATCGTGGGCGGGCGGATCAACGCGGTGTGCGTGCCCGCCGAGGGCCTTTTGCAGTACACCGTGCCCCGCGCCGAGTTCTGCGCCAACACCCTCACCCTGAAGCCCGGCCTGGAGATCCCCCAAAAGCAGCTCATCGCCCGGCTGTTCGCCGCGGGCTATACCCGGCGCGACCGGGTGGACGGCCCCGGCCAGTTCAGCGTGCGCGGCGGCATTCTGGATCTCTACCCGCCCGACATGGAGGCCCCCGCCCGTCTGGAGTACTGGGGGGACGAGATCGACACCCTGAACCAGTTCGACCTGCTGACCCAGCGCCGGGGCGACCGGCTGGAGAAGGTCTACCTCTCCCCGGCGCGCGAGGTGCTGTTCGGGGACGCCGCCGCCACCGCCGCCGCCCTGCGGGACTGGGTGGGCGGCTTCCGCGGCAAGAAAAAGACCGCCCTGCTGGACGCCATGGCTCCCGAGCTGGATCAGCTGGACAGCGGCCTTGTGCCGGAGAATCTGGACAAGTACCTGCCGGTGCGCTACCCCCGGCCCGCCACCCTGCTGGACTACTTCGACGACCCGCTGGTGGTGCTGGAGGAGCCGGCCCGCATCGACGAGGCCCAGCGTGCCACCCGCTTCCGCCGGCAGGAGGAGCTGAAGGGTCTGCTGAACGAAGGGGTGCTGGCCGCCGGGCTGGACGACTACTATCTGGACACCGACTGGCTGTACGCCGAGGCCGCCAAGCGGCGCACCCTCGCCTGCGACACCTTTGCCCGGGCGCTGGTGGGCATCCGTCTGCGGGCGCTGGTGGACACCCCCTGCCACACCCTGCCAAGCTGGGGCGGCGATGTGCCAAGCCTGCTGGAGGATCTGCAGCCCCTGCTGGACAAGGGCTATTCGGTGGTCATCACGGCGGGCACCGACCGCGCCGCCAAGGCGCTGGCCAAGGATCTGGCCCACCGGGGCCTGCGCGCCACCTCTGACCCGGAGGTGCTGCCTGCCCCCGGCATCGTGTACGCGCTGCCCGGTCATCTCACCGGCGGCGTACAGTTCCCCTTTGCCAAATTCGCCCTGATCACCGGCCGCCGGCAGGGCACCAGCGGCGACAAGGCCAAGCAGCGCGCCAAGCGCAACAAGGACGCCCTGTCCAGCCTGTCCGACATCCAGCCCGGCGACTACGTGGTGCATCAGAACCACGGCATCGGCCTGTACGCGGGCATCCAGCGCATGGAGATCCAGGGCGTTGAAAAGGACTATCTGAAGATCCAGTACGACAAGGGCGACCAGCTCTTTGTGCCGGTCACCCAGCTCGACCTGCTCAGCCGCTACACCGCCCCCGGCGACGACGACGGCAAGGTGAAGCTGAGCAAGCTGGGCGGCGAGATGTGGACCCGCACCCGCAGCCGGGTGAAGAAGGCCACCGAGGAGATCGCGCAGGAGCTGGTGCAGCTCTACGCCCGGCGCAAGCAGGCGCGGGGCTTCGCCTTCCCGGAGGACGGGGACTGGCAGCGGGATTTCGAGACCCGCTTCGACTACGACGAAACGGACGACCAGCTCACCGCCGCCCACGAGATCAAGCAGGACATGGAGCAGCCCTGCCCCATGGATCGGCTGCTGTGCGGCGACGTGGGCGTGGGCAAGACCGAGGTGGCCCTGCGGGCAGCCTTCAAGGCGGTGATGGGCGGCAAGCAGGTGGCCATTCTGGCCCCCACCACCCTGCTGGCGTGGCAGCACTACAACACCGCGCTGGCCCGCATGGAGCCGTTTAACTTCCGCATCGGACTGCTGAGCCGGTTCCGCACCGCCAAGCAGCAGAAGGGCGATCTGGAGGCCCTGAAGCGGGGCAGCATCGACGTGCTGGTGGGCACCCACCGCATCCTCAGCGACGATGTGAAGTTCAAGGATCTGGGTCTGGTCATCATCGACGAGGAGCAGCGCTTCGGCGTCAAGCACAAGGAGAAGCTGAAGGAGGCCTTTGTGGGGGTGGATATGCTGACCCTGTCGGCCACCCCCATCCCGCGCACCCTGAACATGGCCATGAGCGGCATCCGGGATATGTCCACCATCGAGGAGCCGCCCTTTGAGCGGCAGCCCATCGAGACCTATGTACTGGAGTACGACGAGGGCATCGTGGGCGAGGCCATCCGCAAGGAGCTGGCCCGGGGCGGTCAGGTGTACTATCTGCACAACCAGATCGGCACGCTGGACCAGGCGGTGGCCCGGGTGGCGCGCATGGCCCCCGAGGCCCGCATCGGCACCGCCCACGGCAAGATGGGCGAGGAGGCTCTGAGCCGGGTATGGCAGCAGCTTCTGGACAACGAGATCGACGTGCTGGTCTGCACCACCCTCATCGAGACCGGCGTGGACGTGCGCAACTGCAACACCCTCATCATCGAGGACTCCGACCGGATGGGTCTGGCACAGCTCTACCAGATCCGCGGCCGTGTGGGGCGCTCGGGCCGCAAGGCCTACGCCTACTTCACCTTCCGCCGGGACAAGACCCTCAGCGAGCTGGCCAACAAGCGGCTGTCCGCCATTCGGGAGTTCACCAGCTTTGGCTCGGGCTTCCGCATCGCCATGCGGGATCTGCAGATCCGCGGCGCGGGCAACCTGCTGGGCCAGAGCCAGCACGGCCACATGGAGGCCATCGGCTACGACCTGTATGTGAAGCTGCTGAATCAGGCCATCGCCGCCGCCAAGGGCGAGCCGGTGGCCCCGGACAAGAGCGACTGCCTTGTGGACATCGCGGTGGACGCCTACATCCCGGAGAGCTTCATCCCGGACGCCTCGGGACGCATCGAGGCGTACAAGCGCATCGCCGCCATCCAGACCCCCGAGGACGCCGCCGATGTGCTGGACGAGCTGATCGACCGCTACGGCGATGTGCCGCGGAGCGTGTCCGGGCTGGTGGACGTGAGCCTGATCCGCGTGACCGCCGCCCGCTGCCGCATCGAGGAGATCGGCCAGAAGGGGCAGAAGCTGCTGTTCTACAGTGAGCGGCTGATGCACATGGATCTGACCCGCCTGTTCGACGAGCTGGGCGACCGCATCGCGGTGGACATGACCGCCCGCCCCTGCCTTGTGCTGAAGATGCGGGCAGGGGAGAAGCCCCTCGACCTGCTGCGCATGAGTCTGGAGCTGATGGATTCCGGCGCCGCCTCCCAGACCCCGTGACCTTATAAAACGACCACGGCCCGCTCGGTGCGAGAGCGGGCCGTGGTTTTTCACATTTTATTGAAGTCTTGTGGAATATCTGCCCCGGTGGGGCGGCGTTCAACTCACAAAGCTGTCCCCCAAAAAGGCGCAGGCCACCGCGATGCACTTGGTCATCTGGTCGGAGGGGCGGATGCGGCGGTCCTCCCCCAGGCACATGACCGCGCCCACCACATCCCCCGCCGCCAGAATGGGCGCGGCGGCAAGGATGTGCCGGCTGGTCTCCTCGCAGGGATAGAGGGCCTCGTCCGGGTGGCCGCTGTAGCTGTAGGGTACCCGGTTCTCCATCAGCCGCTCCAGCGGCAGGCTCACCCGCCGGTCGGGGTAGTCCCTGCGCCCCGGCCCCGCCGCCGACAGGATGTGATCCCGGTCGCAGATGAGGGCGGTGGTGTTCAGGTTTTTGGCCAGCGCCTCGGCGTACTGGGCGGAGATGCGGCTCACCTCGCCCATGGGAGAATATTTCTTGAACACCACCTCGCCGTCGCCGGTGGTGAAGATCTCAAGGGGGTCGCCCTCCCGGATGCGCTGGGTGCGGCGGATCTCCTTGGGGATGACCACACGGCCCAGATCATCGATGCGGCGAACGATTCCGGTTGCTTTCATAGCTGTCTCTCCTTGTTTTGGTCTTGCAGTGCTAGTGTTTGTCAGGAGATGAAAAATATACTTCGGCGGGCAGGTGGCGGTAAAAAGTCCGCAAAATCGGAATAGATGGCCCCACCGAACCGGGAGGGGGAGCTGCCCTATCTCCCGCCGCTGCTCGGCCCGGCCGCGCCGGAATAAACGCCGCAGGCCGCACACAAAAAGGCCGCGCACTTCACAGTGCGCGGCCTTTCTCTGTTTTTTGTCCCGCGGACGGTCAGCAGCGGCTCTCCAGCCAGCGGCGGCACCGGGCCATGACATCGGCCAGCGCCTTCAGATCCTCCACCGCGTCCCCCGCCTCCAGCGAGTGATCCGCGCCGGGCAGGGTGTACAGGGGCAGGCTCTGTGCGGCGCAGGCGGCGGTGATGGCGGCGGTGTCCGCCCAACTGTCCGCCGTGCCGTGGAACACGATGCCCTCCCGGATGGGCAGGGTAAAGGTCTCGGCCACCGGGGTGAACAGGATCTGCCCCACCGGCTTGTCTAGCCCCGCCGCCAGCGCGGCGGCCACAGCGGTGCCCAGACTTTTGGACACGAACACCACCTGCTCGGCCCCGGCCAGCTCGGCGGGGAGCTGCGCGCGCACCCGGCTCAGTGCCAGCTCAAAGGCCCGGCGCATCTTCTGCGGGTCGCCCTTGACGTTTTTGGGCAGCTCGCCGTAGTCCACCCCGCGCACCTCCCAGCCAAGCTGCTCCAGCAGTCTGCGGCTGTGGTAGAGCAGGGGCTTGTCCATGTGGTAGCCGATGCCGGGGAACAACACTGCCAGCTTCATGGCGTCCTCCTTTGTTCTGGGGTCACAGCTTGCGGTAGACCACGAACCGGAACTGGATGTCGGTCTCCAGTACCTGCAGCGCCGCTAAACGAGCCGCGCCCTCCCGGGGGGTCTTCCAGTAATAGGGGGTCATGGAGAACAGATCCTGAATGGCCCCGCCCTCCAGACGGATGCGGGCGGTGACCTCCCGCTCCATTTCCCGGGCAAAGCCCTCGTACTCCACAGGGGCGCAGGGGTTTTTGTAGGGGGTGTCGTACAGCACCTCTTTCAGGCCGTACAGATGCTCGGGGCCGGGCACGGCGTAGATCAGCACCCCGCCGGGGGCCAGCACCCGCAGAAACTCCTCCCGCGCCATGGGGGAGAAGATGTTCAGCAGCAGGTCGGCCCAGCCGTCCCGCACCGGCATGGCAAAGCTGCCGGCCACCGCGAAGGCGGCGCCGGGCTGGGCCTTCGCGGCCAGACGCACGGCGGGCTTGGCGATGTCAAAGCCCGCCACAAGGGGGGCGCAGCCGGCGGCGGTCAGCGCCTCGGCAGCGGCGCGGCTGTACCAGCCCTCGCCGCAGCCCGCGTCCAGAAGATGGGGCGCATGGGGGTCGCGGGCGGTCTTTGCCAGTTCCCGGCACAGCGCGCCCAGCGCCTCGCCGAAGGGAGCATAGTGCCCTGCCTGCAGAAAGCGGCGGCGGGCGGCCACCATCTCCCGGCTGTCGCCCGGGTCCTTGGTGCGCTTGGCCTGCGGGGGCAGCAGGTTCACATAGCCCTCGGCGGCCAGATCAAAGCTGTGGCGGGCGGCGCACCGCAGGGTGCGCCCCTCGGCGGTCAGCGTGCCGGCGCACAGCGGGCAGCGGAACGCCCCGAAGCCCCCGCTCATTCCTCCTCGTCCCCGATGATGGGGGCGGTGACGCCGCCGTGGCTCTGGATGTACTCCTCAAAGCTGGCGAACTTCTGGGCAGGGGGGCGGCGGGTGATCAGCAGCAGGCCGGGGTCCTCGTCCTGCTGGCGCGCGGTCTTGGCGCGGGGCAGGGGCGCCGGGCGCTGGGGCTTGGCCTGACGCTCGCTGCGGGCGGCCTCGGCGGCCTTGCGGGCGGGCTGCGCCTTGGGCTGCTTTTCGGACTTCTCCGCCTTGGCCTTGGGGAGCTGGGCGGGCTTTTCCGCCTGCTTCTTGGCGGGCTGACGGCCGTTCTGCGGCTTGGACTGCTTCTCGGCGCGGGGCTGACGCTCCGCCTTTTCGGCCTTTTCCGCCTTGGCCTTGGGAGGCTGGGCGGGCTGATGGGTCTGCTGGGGCGCTGTGCCCTCGGCGGCAGCGGCGGCGGCCTGCGCGGCACGGTGGCGGCGGCGGCGGCGCTTGGCGCTGGCGGACAGGCCCTCGGTCTTGCCGCCCTCGGGGGCGGTCTGCTTCTGCTTTTCTTCCACGATGGGTTCCTCGTTTCCGGTCTTTGCGGGTTTGGCGGCTGCCGCAGGGATCGACTTGTCCCGGGCGGCCTTCTCGGTCTTTTCGCCCGCCACACGGCGCAGGCGCGTCGGCGGCTCGGGCTGGGCGGGGGCGTCCGCGCCCTCCGCCCACGGGTGGATCTCCACAACGGGGATCCTCTTGCGGTTCAGCTTCTCGATGCCGGCGAGATACTCCGCCTCGTCCGGGCAGCAGAAGCTGATGGCAACGCCGCTGCGCCCGGCGCGGGCGGTGCGGCCGATGCGGTGTACATAGGTCTCGGGCACCTCGGGCAGGTCAAAGTTGATCACATGGCTCAGCTCGTTGATGTCGATGCCCCGGGCGGCGATGTCGGTGGCCACCAGCACCCGGGTGCTGCCGGCCTTGAAGCCCTCCAGAGCCGCCACGCGGGCGTTCTGGCTCTTGTTGCCATGGATGGCGGCGGCGGTGATGCCCGCCTTGTTCAGCTCCCGGGCGATGCGGTCTGCCCCGTGCTTGGTGCGGCTGAACACCAGTGCCCCGGGGATGCCCTCCTCGGTGAGCAGCCACGCCAGCAGGCGGCGCTTGTCCGACTTGGACACCCGGTACAGGTACTGGTCGATCTTGTCCACGGTGCTGGAGGGCGGGTCCACCTTGACCGTGACCGGCCGGTGCAGAAAGCTGTCGGCAAGCTGCTCGATCTCGGCGGGCATGGTGGCGCTGAACATCAGGTTCTGGCGCTGGCGGGGCAGCTTGGCGATGACCTTCTTCACGTCGTGGATGAAGCCCATATCCAGCATCCGGTCGGCCTCGTCCAGCACGAAGATCTCCAGCGCGCTCAGGTCGCACAGCCCCTGCCCGATCAGATCGTTCAGACGGCCCGGGCAGGCCACCAGCACGTCCACGCCCTTCTGCAGGGCGGCGACCTGAGGAGCCTGACCCACGCCGCCGAACACCACCGTGTGGCTGATGGAGGTATACTTGCCCAGCGCGGCGAAGCTCTCGCCGATCTGCAGCGCCAGCTCCCGGGTGGGGGTCAGCACAAGGGCGCGCACCTTGCGGTGGTTGGGGCGCTTGGCCGCCAGAAGCTGCAGCATGGGCAGGGCGAAGGCCGCGGTCTTGCCGGTGCCGGTCTGGGCGCAGCCCAGCAGGTCGTGCCCGGCCAGCACCGGGGGGATGGCCTTGGCCTGAATGGGGGAGGGGACGTCGTAGCCCTGCTCCCGCACAGCCCGCAGCAGCGGGCGGGTAAGAGAAAGTTCACTGAAATTCATAGATGCTCTTGCTCATTCCTGCGGGGCGCTCCCCGCCGTTGTTGACGGGTCTGCCGTGCCGGGCGGCACATACAGACCCAGTTTAGTATAGCACAAAGCCGCTCCCCGCGCCAAGAGGGAGACCCGGCACGGGGAGCGGTTTTATTCGTTTATTTTGTGCAGTCTGCCGTTTGTTCGGCTCACTCGCGGATGCGGCGCGCCTCCATGTAGTAGCGCTTCTCCTCGGCGTGGCCCATGCTGAAGGTCTTGCGGGGCAGCACGCCGCCCAGCACAACGCCCTTCAGGATGTCGTCCTTTGCGAAGGGGGGCATGATCAGGGCGACCGCGTCCTCGCCGGCCATGCCGCGGGCGGTCTCGTCCCCGTGGACGTAGTCCACCCGGGCGTCCACCTCCTCCCGCAGGAACCACTGGACGAAGTCCTCGGCGGTGCCCACGGCCAGAGGCTCGGCGGGGGTTGCGAAGGAGAAGGTCATCTCATGACCGGGGGCGTCCACCACCATAAAGTGCTGCTGACCCTCGGCGGCGCCGCGGGTCATGCCCAGATGGCGGGTCTGGGCGTAGCGGGTCAGGCCGGCCTGCACCTGCTTGCCGTTCACCCCGAACAGCACCCGGTGGATCGGCTCGATCTGGATGGCCGCACTGTGCAGGTTGCACACCTCCACCAGACAGAACCGGGCGGGATGCTCCTTGCGGGCGGCGGGGGACAGGGTGGGCTTCAGCTCCTCCCAGTAGGCCTTGGCGGTGGCAAGGCTGTGGTTGCCGTCGCCCACCGCCAGCGTGATGGGGGGCTGACCGGCCGCCTTGGGGTAGGCCGCGTCGAAGGCGTCCTGCGCGCCCAGCGCCTCGATGGCGTCGCTCAGGGTGCGGCACAGGTCGGCGTCCTCCACCGCCCAGCCGCGGATCTGCCCGCCGCCCAGCATGAGCTGACCCTCGTACAGCAGGGGCAGCTTGCCGTTGTCCCGCTCGTAGGCCAGCCCGCTGAGGATGCGGTCCTCGGGGTCACTCATCAGCATCATCACATGGGGCAGCTCCAGATCGGCCCCGCGGCGCACCGCCAGACGGGGCGGGATGCGCTCCACCACCGTGTTCTCGGTGGGGCGGATGGCCGGGCGGCTGCCGGGGGTGTAGCTGTATTTTTCCAGATCCACCATGCCCACCAGACCCTGCCGCACAAGGCCCTCGGTGGTGGTGCGCTCCACATAGACGAAGCCCTCCACTGTGCGCTCCAGCACGGTGCCCTCGTACTCCTTCATGGCCGCCTGAATGCGGCGGATGCGCTCCTGCTCGTCATGGCCGCCCAAAAAGATCTCGGGCAGCACCAGATGCAGGGCGCTGGGCTTACCCTCCACCAGGGCAGCGGCGCGCCGCCAGTACTCGGGCTGGCTGGTAAACTGGTCGCAGGCCAGACAGGCCCACTGGCTCAGGGGAATGCCCGCCGCAGGCAGCAGGATGCGGGCGGGGCGAAAACAGTTGGACATGATGATCCCTCCGTCGGTCTCACACTTACAAACAGTCGAACAAACGCTTATTTTAAGCACTTCGGTCACTTGACGATCTCGGCCCAGTCGCCGTCCCGCACCAGCAGGGCGGCGTCCCCGGCGGCGGCCTTCACGGCCTCCAGCAGGGCGGCGGTCTCGTCGGTCTGCTCCGCGGGCAGCTCCACAAGGATGCGCTCGGCCTGCAGGGCGCTCACAGGGCCGCCCAGCACAGCGGGGCTTTCCTGCGCGGCGGTCTCCAGCGGCAGGGTCAGCCACAGCGCGCCGCCCTTGTCCTCGGCCACCGCGGCAAAGGCCGCCAGATCCCGGCGAAGCTGCTCGGACTGGCTCACGCCGGCGGTGTCGCCATAGCCGCAGCGGGCGGTGGCCCGCTCGGGGAACTGCACCCCGCTCAGCGCCACCTGCTCAAAGCCCAGCTCCATGACCTCGGCCACCAGACCCTCGATGTAGTCGATGGCAGGCTCGGCGTAGGGGTTCAGCCAGGGCTTGCCGCCCGCTTCGGCGGCGGCATCCAGCCAGAACATCTCGGTGTTCTCATAGTGGACGCCCATGCTCCGGTCGGTGTAGGGGGAGGTGGGATCCTGGAAGGCGCACAGCCCGGCCACCGGCACAAGGCCCGCGTCCTTGATGGCCTGCGCCACGGCGGCCGCGTCGATGGTGCTGGCCGCGATGCTGCGGGCCGCGGCGGGCAGGGCGGAGTTGTAGTAGATGTAGCCCTGACGGTCCTTCAGGGTGACGACCACATAGCGGGCGCCCTGCTGGGCCAGATTCTGGGCAGCGGCGGCGGCCTGCTCGGGGGTCTGCAGGCCGGACAGGCTCACCCAGGCCCATGCGCCCTCCCCGTCCACCGGGACGGGGGTAGGCTCAGGGGTTGCGGTGGGCTGCGGCTCCGCCGTAGGCTCGGGGGTGGGGGTAGGCTCGGAGGCGCTCGTACCGCCGCCGGCGTTTTTCAGGGCGTACCAGGTGCTGGTGCCCGCATCGATGACCGCCGGGCCGATGACCCAGCCCAGCAGGAACAGCAGCGCGCCCGCCAGCAGCAGGGCGAGGATCTTCTTCAGCCAGAAGCCCGGGCCGCGGTTGAAGGCGAAGCCGTACCGCTTGACCTTGCCGTAGGATTTTTTCATGGTGTTTTACTCCTTAAGATATGAGATCCAAGGTCGGAACGTTTTATTTTTTTGCGCAGCGCGCAGGCTCACACCAGCAGGGTATGGCCGGTAAAGCCGTAGATGGCCAGCGCCAGAATGCCGATGTATACCAGCGTGATGGGCAGGCCGCGGAAGCTCGCCGGGATGCGGCGGCTGCGCAGACGGCGCTGCCCCTCGGTGACCAGCAGCACCGCCAGATAGTAGCCCGCGCCGCTGCCCAGAGCAAAGCCCATGGCCTCGGCAAAGGTCAGCGCCTGCACGGTGACCACCATCTGGGTGCCCAGCACACAGCTGTTGAAGGTGGCCAGCGGCAGCAGCTCGGCCATGCGCTCGGGGGTGGGGCCAAGGCGGGTGGCGTTGCGCAGGCTGCGGGCGATGAGCCACACCAGCGCCGTCACCGCCGCCGTGATGAGCACATAGCCCAGCGGGCGCAGGGGGGCGCGGTAGGTCATGCCCATGGTCAGGTGGTTCAGACCCCAGCACAGCGGGGTGCTGAGGAGCTGCACCAGCGTCAGCAGGGCGCAGAAGCCCAGACTGTCGGTGGAGCCGTCGTCCACCAGCAGCACCAGACGGGTCACGCCCAAGCTGCGGCCGAACACCGCGTTTTGGGCGAAGGTTGCCAGAACGGCGTACAGCACGAACTCGCCCAGTGCGGTCAGTACGATGCTCATTTTGCCCGTTCCACCTCCTGATAGACGTTTCTCTTAAAAGCCCGGATGCGGCCGCGCCATGCGGCGCAGACCACGCCCAGCAGGATGAAGCCGCCGGCAGGCTGGGCGGCCAGCGGGAAGAGCTGAACGCTCAGCACCGGACTGCCGTACAATGTCCCTGCGGCCAGCAGCTCGCGCAGCAGGCCCATGCCGTTCAGCACCAGCAGGTAGCCCACCGTGGTGTGCAGGCCCCGGCGCAGAGCCCGGACGACGCCCTCGGCGGTCTCGGCCCGGTAGCGGCGGATGATCAGCGGCTCGCACACCAGCAGCGGCAGATAGATGCCGATCTGCTGAAGGGCGCTCACGCCCCACATCTGGCGCACCAGCATATACACCAGCACATAGCACAGGGCGGCGGGCACGGCGTAGTACAGCACCCGGGTCAGTTGGCTGCGCTCGCCCAGCAGACGGCGCAGCACCGCGCCCAGCACCCGGGTGGGGGTGAGCATCAGCAGCACCGCCACCGACAGGTACAGCGCATAGGTGCCGTTCGTGGCGGCCACCACCAGCGGGGCGATGCCCAAGCCCTGAATGATGACGGGATTGTTGAGCCAAAGCCGGTCGGCCTTGCTCAGCTCGTTCATATGTTCGGCCCAATAGCGCGCTTTTTCAATGGTCATACTCGCAGGGCCTCCTTTTTGTTCAGCCGCTCCATCAGCACCCGGTCCAGCACGGAGGACAGGCTGCCCACCAGCAGCAGGGCGAAGCACACGCCGGTCTCATAGCTGCCGAAGTAGCGGTACATCATGCTCACAGCGCCCAGCACCGCGCCGAATGCCACCCGGCTGGTGCGGTGGCGGGGCAGCACCACCGGGTCGCACAGCAGGAACACCGCCGCGTACAGCAGCGAGCCGCAGCACACCTCGTACGCCACCGAGGCGGCGCGGGTCTCCATCGCCACCCAGGGCAGATCCAGCCCCACCCGGCCCATGCGGGGGAACAGCCACGCCCACGCGGCGCAGGTCAGCAGGAACGCCAGCGCGGCGTCCCACTTCAGGCGGCCGCGCACCAGCAGCACCAGCGCGCAGGCGGTCAGGATCAGGGCGGCCACCGACCCCATGGGGGCGGCGTAGTTGCCCAGCAGCAGGTTCAGCGCGTCGATCTTGGGGGTGCCGCCGGCCTTCAGGGTGGAGCTTGCGGACTCCACAAGGCCGCCGGTCACACTGCCGGTCAGGGGCAGGCGGGTGCCCGGGGCAGGGTAGCGGAACACCTGCTGCGGCCAGCTCACCGCCGCGATGGTGTAGCCCACCGCGGTGGGGTGGAAGGGGTAGCAGCCCACCCCGCCGAAGGCCTCCTTGCCCACCAGCACTGCGGCCATCACCGACACCACCACCACATAGTAGCTGACGCTGGCGGGCATCAGCAGCACCAGCGTGGCGGCGAAGGCCTCGTTGCTGAATTCGTTATGGTCGTAGGGGCGGCGGCGCAGCAGCGCCACCAGATGGTCGCACAGGTTGGCGGTGATCACCGCCGCCAGCCACAGCAGCAGGGGTCGAAGCCCGTACAGGAACACCGCCAGCAGCAGCGGCGCGACGGTCACAGCCAGCAGATCCCAGTAAAGGACCTGATCGTTGCGGCGCACGGCCGCGGTCTTTTCACTCATGGAACACGCTCCCGAGGGGCCGCCGGTGGGCCGCCCCTCTCAAATCAAATCAATAGGTGTGCAGGGCGGCGATGACGGCGGCGGGGTCGGCGGCACCGAACACGGCGCTGCCCGCCACCAGAACGTCCGCGCCCGCATCGGCACAGGCCTTGCCGGTGGCCGCGTCGGCGCCGATGCCGCCGTCCACCTCCACAAGGCACTCAAGGCCGCGGCGGTCGATCTCCGCCCGCAGCAGGGCGATCTTATCCAGTGCCTGAGGCATGAACTTCTGCCCGCCGAAGCCCGGCTCCACGCTCATCACCAGCACCAGATCCAGCTTGTCCAGCCAGGGGAACACCGCCTCGGCAGGGGTGCCGGGCTTCACCGACAG
>JBGVKB010000088.1:0-18835 GCA_045118955.1 Oscillospiraceae bacterium
ACCCCCAGATAAGAGAGATTGTGATGTTTAATTTTTATGTTCCCTGTACGGGGGTTGTTTACCGCTTCAACCGGGCTCCCAGGTGAGCTACACCCCCACAGGTGTTTGCCGTCTCTCGACTGCTTGCTTATTATATCAGGCAACGCTTGGATTGTCAACACCAAATTTCAAATTTTTTTGATCTTTTTTTCAGAGGTGTCCCGGCGTCCGATTTTGGACGGGGAGGCGGTGTGCGGCGGGGGAATGGGGGTGCTGTGCCGGTGCAAAACTGATAAAAGACCGCCGCTTTGCTTGCAACCATGCCCGAAAAATAGTATGATAGATGTATATGTAAAGTAGGGACGTGTGCGCCCGCGGCAAGGCCCGGCCACACCGATAAAAAGCGAGGTTTGGGATATGGCATTGAGCATGACGGGCTATGGGCGCGGCAAGGCAGTGTTGAACGGCCGCGACATCACGGTGGAGATCCGCAGTGTGAACTCCAAGGGAGGGCTGGAATACTCCTCCCGCATCCCGCGAAGCTGCGGCTTTCTGGACGACAAGCTGAAGGCCATGGTGTGCAGCCGGGTCAGTCGCGGCAAGCTGGAGCTGAGCTTGCACATCCAGTCGGCGGGCGCGCAGGAGCAGGTGGTCTATGTGGACATGGCTTTGGCCCGCAGCTATCACGAGGCTCTGCAGCAGATCAGCGCGGAGCTGGGCGTGCAGGACACCTCCACCGCCGAGACGCTGGCCCGCCTGCCCGACGTGATGAGCCTTCGCCACGCGGACGTGGACGAGGAGCAGCTCTGGGCGGATGTGGCGCAGGTCTGTGAGCAGGCGCTGGACAGCTTCCTTGCCATGCGCGCCATCGAGGGCCGGAAACTGGAGGAGGACATCCTCGGCCGCCTTGCCGCCATCGAGACCTCCGTGGGTCGGGTGGAGGAGAACAGCGAGGGCCGCGTGGCCGCCTATACCCAGCGGCTGTACGCCAAGCTGCAGGTCGTGCTGGAGGATCGCAATGTGGACGAGGCCCGGGTGCTGACCGAGGCCGCCATCTTCGCGGACAAGACTGCCGTGGATGAGGAGACCGTCCGTCTGCGCAGTCACATCCAGCAGTACAGGGAGATCCTCGCGGGCGACGGCCCTGTGGGCCGCAAGCTGGATTTCCTGACCCAGGAGCTGAACCGGGAGACCAACACCATCGGCTCCAAGTGCAAAGACATCGAGATCACCCGCATCGTGCTGGACATGAAGTCCGAGATCGAGAAGATCCGCGAGCAGGTGCAGAACATCGAATAAGCCAAGCAGGGCCGGCCGCGGTGCGTGCCGGGAACAGGAGAGACCGGAATGAAGCTTATCAACATTGGTTTCGGCAACATGGTCAGCGCCAACCGCCTGATCGCCATCGTCAGCCCGGAATCCGCCCCCATCAAGCGCATCGTGCAGGAGGCCCGGGACAAAGGCTCCCTCATCGACGCCACCTACGGCCGCCGTACCCGTGCGGTCATTATCATGGATTCGGATCACATCATCCTGTCGGCCATTCAGCCTGAGACGGTGGCCAACCGTCTGGACAGCAGCGACAGCGTTGAGATCGAGGAGGAACTGGAAGATGAATAAGGATCGTTACCTGGTGGTCGTCTCCGCGCCGTCCGGCTGCGGCAAGGACACCGTGGTGGGCACCATGCGTGCCAAGCATCCGGAGATCGCCTTGTCGGTGTCGGCCACCAGCCGCCCGCCCCGCGGCGAGGAGCAGGAGGGCGTACACTACTACTTCCTCACCGAGGAGCAGTTCATGGCCAAGGTGGAGGCCGATGAGATGGCGGAGTACGCCCGCTACGGCAGCAAGCTGTACGGCACCCCCCGCAGTGAGATCGAGCCTCGCATGGAACAGGGGCAGACGGTGGTGTTGATCATCGAGGTGCAGGGCGCCGCCCGCATCCGCGCCCGCTACCCGGGTGCGCTGACCGTGTTCCTGATGCCCCCCAGTATGGAGGTGCTGGAGGCTCGCCTGCGCGGGCGCGGAACCGACAGTGAGGAGTCCATTCAGAAGCGTCTGGCCGAGGCCCGCACCGAGATGGAGCAGGCTCCGCTGTACACCGCCACGCTGGTGAACGATGATCTGCAGGTCTGCGCGGACGAGCTGTACCGCCTGATCTGCGAGCATCAGAGCAAATAAACGACACATTGCCGTTACGATGGAGGAAGAGCATACCATGAGCACGGTTCAGGTGGCCGTGGACAATGCCACCTTCCATTTTGATAAGCTGTACACCTACCGCCTGCCCGCCCGGCTGGAGGGGAAGGTGTTTGAGGGCAGCATGGTGCTGGTGCCCTTCGGCCGGGGGGACAAGCCCCGCATGGCCGTGGTGCTGGCACTGGGCGGCGAGGAGCCGGAAGAGTCGCTGCCCGCCGAGAGCCTTGCGCTGGCGGCTGCACAGACCGCCCCGCCGCCCCGCCGTGCGCCCCGGCTGAAAGAAGTGTTCGACGCGGCTCCCGAGGAGGCACGCCTGACGCCGGATCTGCTGAAGCTGGTGCATTTTTTGAAAGAGCGCACCTTCTGCACCTTTTATGAGGCGGTGCGGGCCATCATTCCCTATGGGGCGCAGTACCGCCCCCAGACGGTGGACGGCAAGCCCGGCCTGCGCCGACAGCTTCTCCATCAGGAGCTGCGCTACCGGCGCACCGCCTACCCCGCGGAGGCCGCCGGGCGCATCACCGACAAGCAGCGCACCGCCCTGAACCTGCTGGCGGGCGGCGGCCCTCAGACCGCGGCCCAACTGGAGGCGCAGGGGGTGAGCCGGGCGGTGCTGGAAGCCCTCATTAAAAAAGGTCTGGCCGAAAAGCATCTGGAACACCGGGACGCCGGCCTGTACGATGCCCCGGCGGGTGAGCCGGCACAGGTGCCCGCCCTCACCCCGGAGCAGCAGGGTGCCTTTGAGCAGCTTGCGCCCCGGATTGGGGACGGTGCCCCCCACGCGGCGCTGCTGTACGGCGTGACCGGCAGCGGCAAGACGCTGGTGTTCTTGAAGCTGATCCGCCGCACGCTGGAGCTGGGGCGGCAGGCGCTGGTGCTGGTGCCGGAGATCGGCCTGACCCCCCAGATGATCCACCGGCTGAAGAGCATCTTCGGCAGCCGTGTGGCGGTGCAGCACTCCGCCCTCAGCAACACCGAGCGGCTGGAGCAGTGGCGCATGATCCAGCAGGGCGGCGCCGACATTGTGGTGGGCACCCGCAGCGCGGTATTCGCCCCGCTGCAAAATTTGGGGCTGATCATTCTGGACGAGGAACAGGAGCACACCTACCGCTCCGAGTCCTCGCCCCGGTACGCGGCTCACGACGTGGCCAAGCAGCGGGCGGCGCAGCACAACGCGCTTCTGCTGTTTGCCTCAGCCACTCCCAGTGTGGAGACCTATCAGGCCGCACAGAGCGGCCGCTACCAGCTTGTGCGGCTGGCCCACCGCTATGAGGGCCGCCCGCTGCCCACGGTGGAGCTGGTGGATATGCGGGCGGAGATCGCCAAGGGCAACCCGGGCGAGATCAGCCTGCCGCTGGCGAAGGCCATCGGGGAAAACCTCGAGGCCGGGCGGCAGACCATCTTGCTGCTGAACCGCCGGGGCTACCGCACGGTGGCCCAGTGCGGCGACTGCGGCCATGTGGTAAAATGCGGCGGATGCAGTGTGCCCATGGTCTATCACAAGGCCAAAGGGCAGCTTTTGTGCCACTACTGCGGGCGTACCATCAGCCCGCCGCCCACCGTCTGCCCGGAGTGCGGCGGCCCGCTGCGCTACACCGGCTTCGGCACCCAAAAGCTGGAAGAGGAATTGGGTGGGCTGTTCCCCACAGCGCGCATCCTGCGGATGGATCAGGACACCACCGGCCAGAAAAACGCCCATGAGGAGCGTCTGGCGAAGTTTGCCGCCCACGAGTACGACATCATGCTGGGCACCCAGATGGTGGCCAAGGGTCTGGACTTTGAAAAGGTCACGCTGGTGGGCGTGGTCGGCATCGACTCGATGCTCTTTTCTCAGAGCTTCCGCGCCTTTGAGACTGCCTTCAGTCTGGTGACGCAGGTGGTGGGACGGGGCGGCCGGGCGGATATGCCCGGGCACGCCATCATCCAGACCAGCGACCCGGAGCATCCGGTGCTTCGACTGGCGGCAAAGCAGGATTACGACTCCTTTTTTGAACAGGAGATCGTCTTCCGCAAACTTGGATTGTACCCGCCCTTCTGCGGCATCTGTGTGGTGGGCTTCAGCGGCGGAGAGGACGCTGTGACCCTCGCGGCCGCCGGGCGGTTCGCCGCCCTGCTGCGGGAGGAGGCCGGCGCTCAGCCGGAGCTTCCGCTGCGGGTGCTTGGCCCGGCCCCCATGAACGTGTTGATGGTGAACGGGCGCTACCGCTACAAGCTGACCCTGAAGTGCCGCAACGACCGGGCCTTCCGGGCGATGCTGGGCCGGGTGCTGGGCCGTTACAGCGAGGAGGGCCTGCCCGCCCGCGCCGTCGTGACGGTGGATCTGAACTCGGACGGCGATTTGTGAAAAACTTCGCTTCGGCGCAAACACCTTGCCCGAACTGCGAATTTTGAATGATTTTGACCCCTTACTTCGTATGTATGTAAAAGCGTGCGGGGAGGGGAGGACACGGCGGGACATCCGCTGACAGGAGGATTTTATTATGGCTCTGCGCAACATCGTACAGGACGGCGACCCCATTCTGAAGAAGGTCTGCCGCCCCGTGACCAAATTTGACGACCGTCTGGCGACCCTGCTGGACGATATGCAGGAGACCCTGATCGACGCCGGCGGTCTGGGCCTGGCTGGCCCTCAGGTGGGCATCATGCGCCGCGTGTTCATCTGCCTGGATGAGCGGGACGTGCCCGAGGGTCAGGACAGCTTCGAGAACCCCAAGTTCATCGAGTTCATCGACGCCGAGATCCTGGAGATGTCCGAGGAGACCGAGACCCTGTACGAGGGCTGCCTGTCCTTCCCCGGCCACAACGGCGCGATCGCCCGCCCCTGCCGCGTGAAGGCCCGCGCCTTTGACCGGGACGGCAACCCCTTTGAGATCGAGGCCGAGGGTATGCTGGCCCGCTGCATCTGCCACGAGAACAACCATCTGGACGGCATCACCATCATGGATCTGGCCGAACACTTCTACGAAGACGAGTACGAGGACGAAGAGTAATGCGCATCCTGTTCATGGGCACGCCGGACATCGCGGCCCAAAGTCTGGAGGCACTGTACGCCTCTGAGCACACCATCTGCGGCGTATTTACCCGGGAGGACAAACCCGTTGGACGCAAGCAGGTGCTGACGGCGCCCCCGGTCAAGCAGCTTGCGCTGACCCACGGAACCCCCGTGTACCAGCCCAAGACCCTGCGGGACGGTGCGGCCGCCGAGACCATCCGGGAGCTGGCCCCCGACCTGATCGTGGTGGTGGCCTATGGCCGCATCCTGCCCAAGGAGGTGCTGGAGCTGCCCCGGTACGGCTGCATCAACCTGCACGTATCCTTGCTGCCCAAGTACCGCGGCTCGGCCCCCATCCAGTGGTCGGTCATCAACGGCGACGAGCGCACCGGCGTGACCATCATGCAGTTGGATGAGGGTCTGGACACCGGCGACATCCTGATGGTGGAGCCGGTGGACATCGGCCCCGAGGAGACCAGCGGCGAGCTGTTCGACCGCATCTCCGCCGTGGGCGCTGAGACCCTGCTGCGCTGCATCGGGGAGATCGAGGTGGGCCGGGTGACCCCGGTGCCGCAGGATCACAGCAAGGCCACCCTCGCGCCGCCCCTCACCAAGGAGATGGCTCTGTTTGGGTTCGACAAGCCCGCGCAGGTCATCCACGATCTGGTGCGCGGCATGAACCCCTGGCCCATGGCCTACTTCCTCTGTGAGGAAAAGAAGGTGAAGGTCACCGAGTGCCGCGTGCGCCCCGGCGAGGATGCCCCGGTGGGCGCGGTACTGAGCACCAAGCCGCTGGTGGTGCAGTGCGGCGAAGGCGCGCTGGAGCTGCGGCAGGTGGTGCCCGAGGGCAAGAAGCCCATGGACGGCACCGCATGGGCCGCCGGCCGCCGACTGAAGGCCGGTATGCCGCTGGTGTGAAAAAGCGGCGCAAACACATAAATTATCAGACATAGAAGGGAACGGCGGCGGGCTGAATGCCTCCGCCCACATAGGGAATGGACAAAGCACGCTATACTGCTGTAACGGCGCTGATGCGTCAGGAAAAAGACGGGTATTCCAACCTGGTACTGGATGCGGTGCTGAGCAAGGCTCAGCTTCCCGCCCGCGACCGGGCGTTTGTCGGTATGCTCTTTTACGGCACGCTGGAGCACCTGCTCACGCTGGATGCCTGTCTGGGCAAATGCCTGCAGAAGCCGCTGACAAAGCTGGATCCGCAGGTGCGGGCGGTGCTGCGGTGCGGCCTGTATCAGATCAAGTACACCGAGGTGCCGGATTCGGCGGCGGTGAACGAGTCGGTGAAGCTGGTGAAGCGAATGGGCAAAACCAGCGCCGCGGGCCTGGTGAATGCGGTGCTGCGCAAGGCGGGTACGGTGGAGCCCGGCCCCTTTGCCGATGAGCAGGAGCGCCTGTCGGTGACCGGCTCGGTCAGCCCGGAGATCGCCCGGATGCTGCTGGAGCACTACCCCGACCGGGCGGACGAGATCCTGAGCAACTTCTTTGTGCAGCCCCCCACGGCGCTGCGGGTGAACGTGCTGCAGACCAGCCCGAAGGTGCTGATCGCGGCGCTGGAAGCCGAGGGCGTGAAGGCGGTGGAAGGCCCTATCCCCGGCAGTCTGCTGGCGGAGTTTGAGGGCACCCCCGCGAACAGCGCGGCCTTCAAGGCGGGTATGTTCCATGTACAGGGGCTTGCCTCCCAGTTGGCGGCACTGAGTCTGGACGCCCACCACGGGCAGAAGGTGCTGGATCTGTGCGCGGCCCCCGGCGGCAAGACCGTGACCATTGCTCAGTGCATGGGCAACGGTGGCCGCCTGTACAGCTGCGATCTGGCCATCAACCGTCTGCAGCTCATCTTCAAGGCGTTAGAGCGCTGCCACATCACCAATACTATCGTTACCCGGCAGGACGCCGCCCAGTACAACCCGGACTTCTGCGAAGCCGACCGGGTGCTGTGCGATGTGCCCTGTTCGGGCTTGGGTGTGCTGGCCAAAAAGCCGGACATCCGCTACAAGACCCTTGAGGGGCTTGAGGAGCTTTACCGGGTGCAGGCCAACATCCTGCGCACCTCCGCCCGCTACGTGAAGCAGGGCGGCAAGCTGGTGTACTCCACCTGCACCATCAATCCGCTGGAAAACGAGCGTATTATTGAAGAATTTTTGGCCGAGCGTGAGGACTTCCGCATCGCGGAGCCTTTCATGGTGCCCGAGGGTGCCTGCAAGAGCGAATTCGGCATGACCCTGCTGCCCGATGGCAAGGGGATGGACGGCTTCTTCATTGCCGTGCTGGAAAGGGTGTGATCCCATGGAGAAGCGCTGTATTTCATCCATGAATCTCGAGGAGCTGGGCGAGCTGGTTCGCGGCATGGGTCAGCCGGCCTTCCGCGCCAAATCCATCTTCCGCTGGCTGCACCAGAAGCAGGTGACCGAGTTCAGCGGGATGACCGACCAGCCCAAGGCGTTTCTGGCCCGGCTGGAGGAAGAGTTTTTTATTGCGGCCCCGACCATTCGCCGGCGGCAGCAGTCCAAGGATGGGACGGTCAAGTACCTGTTCCAGCTTGCGGACGGCAACTGCATCGAAACCGTTTTGATGCGCTACCACTACGGCAACACGGTGTGCGTGTCCACACAGGTGGGCTGCCGCATGGGCTGCCGGTTCTGCGCGTCCACGCAGGCGGGGCGGGTGCGCGACCTGCTGGCGGGCGAGATCGCCTCTGAGATCTACGCCGTTCAGCGGGATACGGGGGAGAGAGTCTCCCACATCGTGCTGATGGGCATTGGCGAGCCGCTGGACAATTACGACGAGGTGCTGCGCTTTTTGCACCTCATCTCCCACCCGGAGGGCACCAACATCGGGATGCGGAACATCAGCCTGTCCACCTGCGGCCTTGTGCCCAAGATCGACCGGCTGGCGGAGGAGAAGCTCCAGCTCACCCTCTCCATCTCTCTGCACGCCCCCAACGACGCCATGCGCAGCAGCATGATGCCGGTAAACGATGCCTACCCGGTGGCGCAGCTCATCGCGGCCTGCCGCCGTTACCAGAAGACCACCGGCCGGCGCATCAGCTTTGAGTACTCCATGGTGCGCGGCGTGAACGACAGCGAGCAGACCGCCCGGGAGCTGGCGGAGCTGATCCGCGGCATGGGCGCCCATGTGAATCTGATCCCCATCAACCCAGTGGACGGCAGCCCCTATTCTGCCAGCGACGACGCCAATGTGCGGCGGTTCCAGCAGAAGCTGGAGAGTCTGGGCGTGAACGCCACGGTGCGCCGCCGACTGGGCAGCGACATCAGCGCGGCCTGCGGTCAGCTGCGGCGCGAGGATGCCGGCGCACAGTGAGTTTTGATCCTGCCTCAGCACAGACGGAGCCGGGCAACCGGCACCGAAATCTTCCCCACAAGGAGGGACTGCCATGAAAATAACGGCCAAAACGGACATCGGCCGCATCCGCACCGAGAATCAGGACTGCTACCGTGCCAAGCGCTTTGCGGACGGCACGGTGTGGGCGCTGGTGTGTGACGGCATGGGCGGAGCCAACAGCGGCCGCCTTGCCGCGCATCTCGCGGCGGATGCGATGGAGGTCTTTTTTGACGAGCATCCCGATGGCCCCAAGCCGGGGGAGGAAAAGGTGTTCCTGATGGACGGCTTTGCCGCCATGAATCGCTGCATCCACCGCCACGCCAAGGAACACCCCGAGGACAAGGGCATGGGCACCACCGGCGTGTGTGCCTTTGTGCGGGACAATCTGGCCCATGTGGTCCATGTGGGCGATTCCCGCGCCTACCTGCACCGGGGCGGGCGGCTGGCGCAGCTCACCCGGGATCACTCGATGGTGCAGGAGCTGGTGGAGGCCGGGACCATCACCCCGGAGGAGGCCGCCACCCACCCCGGCAAAAATCTGATCACCCGGGCGCTGGGCGTGCGGGAGGAGGTCCAGCCGGAGTACATCCAGTATCCGCTGAACGCCGGGGACGAACTGCTGTTGTGTACCGACGGCCTGACAAATATGCTGCCGGATGAAAAAATAGCCAGAGTGCTCACCGAGGTCCCGTTTTTCGCGGCACCGGCGCGTCTGGTGGAGCTTGCTCTCAAAGCGGGCGGCACGGACAACGTGACCGTGCTTCTGCTTGGGACCGAGCCGACGGAGGTTTAAGATGGAAAATCTGATTGGCAAAAAGTTGGACGGCCGCTACCTGCTGCAGGAGCTGGTGGGTGTGGGCGGCATGGCCAACGTGTACCGCGCCATGGACCTGAAGGAACAACGGGTCGTGGCGGTCAAGGTGTTGAAAGAGGAGTGCACCGAGAACGAAGAGCTGGTGCGCCGCTTCAAGAATGAGTCCAAGACCATTGCGGTGCTGAACCACAAGAGCATCGTCAAGGTGTACGATGTGTCGGTGACCGACAAACTGCAGTACATCGTCATGGAGTACATCGACGGCATGACCCTGAAGGAGTATCTGGCCCAGCGGGGAGGCCCGCTCACCTGGAAAGAGACCCTTCACTTCATCACGCAGGTGCTGGAAGCCCTGCAGCACGCCCACAGCAAGGGCGTGGTACACCGGGATGTGAAGCCCCAGAACATCATGCTGCAGAACAGCGGCACGGTGAAGATCATGGACTTCGGCATCGCCCGGTTCTCGCAGGCGGAGAACCAGACCCTCAGCGAAAAGGCCATCGGCTCGGTGCATTACATCAGCCCTGAGCAGGCCAAGGGTCTGCCCACCGACGGCACCACCGACATCTACGCGGTGGGTGTGATGATGTACGAGATGCTGTCCGGCCGGCTGCCCTTTGTGTCCGGCAGCGCGGTTTCGGTGGCGATCAAGCAGATCTCGGACGAGGCGGTGCCTCTGGACGAGCTGGTGCCCGACATCCCGGTGGGTCTGGCCGAGATCAGCCGCAAGGCAATGGCCAAGAACCCCCGCGACCGGTACCAGTGTGCGCAGTTCATGCTGAACGCCATCGAACAGTTCAAGATGAATCCCAGCATCCAGTTTGAGTACAAGTATCTGGGCGACAGCACGCTGTCGCAGGTGGATCAGACGATGCGACAGACAAGGAAAGCAGGAATCGGTAAAACTATGGTAGAATCCAACGGAAAAGGGAAGACCTCCAAGCCTCTGAGCGCCGGCCGTGTGCCGGCTGCCGCGGAGAAGCCCCGGCAGGCGGCAAAGCCCGCCGAGGGGCAGACCGCCCAGAAAAAGCCCCGCAAAAAGAAGAAGCGCAGTCTGTTTCTTCCCATTCTGTGCGGAATGTCCGTGGCCTTTATGATCGGCTCGGCCATTCTGTGCTGGATGATCTTCAACAATTCCAGCAACGAGCTGTTCAGCGACCGCGAGGATGTGGAGCTGGTGGACTTTGTGGGCATGACCCGCAAAGAGGTCGAGGCCAACATGAGCGAGTACCGCACCAAGTTCAGCATCACCTATGTGGAGGAGTACAACTCCACCTATGAGGAGGGGGTCATTTACAGCCAGACCCCGAAGCCGCCTCGCACGGTGAAGGCCGGCCAGAAGGTCACCTTGAAGGTCAGTCTGGGCACCCTGTGGGTGGAGGTCAGGGATGTGGTCGGTATGACCAAGGCGCAGGCCAAGGAAACCCTGCAGGATCAGGGCCTCTCGGTCATCCAGCGCTTCACCGAGGACACCTCTGTGCCGGAGGGCACAGTCATCCGCACCGACCCTGTGGCCGGCGAGAGCTTGGCCAGCGGTGATTCCGTGGTGGTCTACATCAGTCAGGAGAAGGTGGACATCGACAGCAAGGTGCCGCCGCTGGTCGGTCTGCTCACGCTGGACGAGGCCCGCACGGCCCTGTACAACATGGGTTTGCTGCTGGGCACTGTGACCGAGGAGTACAGCGCGGAGTACCCTGTGGGTGCGATCATCGCCCAGTACCCTGTGGCGGACACCGAGGTGAAGAAGACCAGCAAGGTGAGCGTGTCCATCTCCTTGGGACCCGAACCGACCCCCGAGCCGACTCCGGAACCCACCCCGCCGCCGCGCGACCCGGATCCCACCCCTACCCCGACCCCGACGGGCACCCCCGTGCCCACCGAGGTGCCTCAGGTGACCCCCGCGCCCACTGAGGTGCCGGCGACTCCTGCGCCCACTGCAGCGCCGACGATCGCGCCTGAGCCTCCCGTGGGGGGCGGCGATGCGCCCGCGAGCGATGACTGAGAAGGTGCGCTGAGATGAGTTATATCACAAAAGGCATCGGTGGTTTTTACTATGTGAAGACCGACGAGGGCATTGTGGAATGCAAGGCCAAGGGCATCTTCCGCAAGCGCCGCATCACCCCGGTGGCCGGCGACGAGGTGCGGCTGGAGCAGGAGGCAGGCCAGTGGGTCATTGCGGAGATCCTGCCCCGCAAAAATGTGTTCGTTCGCCCGCCCATCGCCAATCTGGATGTGCTGTTCATCGTGGCCAGCACCGTACAGCCGGTGCCCAGCACTCTGATTTTGGATAAGCTGACCGCCATTGCAGTGGACAAGGGCGTACAGCCGGTGATCGTCTGCACCAAGGCGGATCTGGCCAGCGACGAGTTCCTCCGCAGCACCTATGAGCCAAGCCCCATCCCGTTCGTTCAGGTGAACCATGAGACCGGCGAGGGGCTGGATGAGCTGAAGCACTGGGTGGAGGGGCGTCTGTGCGCCTTCTGCGGAAACTCCGGCGTGGGCAAGTCCACGCTGATGAATGCTCTGCTGCCTCAGCTTGAGCAGCAGACCGGCCACATCAGCCAGAAGCTGGGCCGCGGCCGCCACACCACCCGCGAGGTGGAGATCTTCGAGGCCTTCGGCGGGCGCATTGCGGACACGCCGGGCTTTGCCAGCCTGGACACCCTGCGTGCCTGCTACATCCCCAAGGAGAACCTGCAGCACGCCTTCCCGGAGTTTGGCCCATACTTTGGCGAGTGCCGCTTTACCGGCTGCGCTCACCGGGGCGAAAAGGGCTGCGCGGTGCAGGAAGCACTGGAAGCGGGGAAGATCGTGCCCAGCCGTTACGAGAGCTACGCCGCCATGTACGACGAGGCGAAGCAGGTCAAGGAGTGGGAGCTTCATTGACCGAAACACGATAAAAAACGCCGCTGCTTAGGGGAAATTCTGTAGCGGCGGCGTTTTTGTGCAAAGGATGTGACCGATATGAGTGAGAGCAAGCGCTGCCTGATCCTGGCGGCCTGCCCGGTGGAGCCTGCCCTGAAGCGGTACTGGCGCCCGGGCGATTGGGTCATTGCCTGCGATGCGGGCTGGTACAACGCCGATGAGCTGAATCTTCGGCCCGACCTTGTGCTGGGAGATTTCGACAGCTCCCGCCCGCCCCGCGACCCGGAGTGGCCGGTGATGACCCTGCCCCGCGTCAAGGATGACACCGACACCCATTATGCGGCCCGGATGGCGGCGGACGAGGGCTATGACGAGGTGACCATTCTGGGCGGTCTGGGCGGTGCGCGTCTGGATCACACCATCGCCAACCTGTGTACGGGTCTGTATCTGGCCCGGCGCGGCGTAAAGACCCTGCTTGCGGACGGCCGCACGCTGGTGCAGTATCTGCTGCCCGACCAGCCCATTGAGCTGCGCCGTGAGGACTGGAGTTACTTTTCGCTGTTCCCGCTGGAGGGCACGGCGGAGGGCGTGTGCGTCCGCGGTGCGGCGTACCCGCTGGAGGGCGCCCGTCTCACGGTGGACTGGCCTCTGGGCGTGAGCAATGCCTTTGAGGAGGACGTGGTCACCCTCTCGGTGGAGCGGGGCGCGGTGGCTGTATTCTGCGTATACGAGGATCAATGACATAGAAACGGGGGATGCGCTGTGTGCAAAAATGCGTGCGGCGCATCCTTTTGTTTGGCACCGGGCGATTTTGGGCACCCGGTGCGGAGCGAGGGAAGGAGAGATCGTATGTTTACGGACGTTCGCAGCAAGCGGGTCATCTTTCTGGCCCACTGCCTGCTGAATCAGAATTCCATCTCGGACGGAACGGCGGTGTATCCGGCGGCCTTTGAGGAGTTGATCCGAATGCTGCTGGCACAGGGGGTGGGCATCGTGCAGATGCCCTGCCCGGAACTGTGCTGTCTGGGTCTTGACCGGGGCGACCCGGCGGGGGCACAGCGGGATGTGGTGGTGGAGAACACCCGCATCCGCGCGGAAATGCAAAAGGCAGACCCCGATGCCCGGCTGGAGCTGCTGGTGGACTATGTGGTGCTGCAGATCGCGGAATACCGTGCGCACGGCTTCCGGGTGCTGGGCATTCTGGGGGCAAACCGTTCGCCCTGCTGCGGGGTGCAGACCACCTCGATGGACGACCGGGAGGTACCGGGAGAGGGCGTGTTTATGGCAAAGCTGCACACCCGCCTGCGAGAAAATGGCTGGGACGACATCCCCATGACCGGGCTGAAGGCCTCGGACGACCTGAGCGAGAAGGTCGCGCCGCTGCTGCGCTGAAAAAAGCTCCCGCAAAAAGGCACAAACGCCCCGCCGCAGCGATATACTGGGGTAAATCCAGCGGATCGGAGGGAATGCGGATGCAGGTGATCGTGGTCAAAAGCCCTAAGTGTCTGGCCGGGCTGCTGCGGGCGGTGTTCGGGATCAAGAAGGAGAACGGCTGAGCCGACGCGGCAATAAACCAAAAAGGCCCTCTGAGGACGGACTGTCCTCAGAGGGCCTTTGCTGTTTTGAAGGGGGGATCACTTCCCGGCGTAGCGGTTCAGATACACCAGGAAGCCATCGGACTTGAAGCTCTGGAAGTTGTACAGCACCAGAACATGATCGTAGCCGCCCTGTTCGATCAGCTCGTCGGCGTTGATGCTCTTGAAGTTGCGCAGGTCCACCACGCCGATGGTCTCATAGTTGGCGGTCAGGAAGGGGATAAAGCAGTTGGCATAGCTGTCCTTGATGACCAGAATGCTGCCCTTGCCGTCGCCCTCGATCACCGAGTAGCCGTTGTTGCCGTACAGGAACGCGGCGTACTTGTCCCGGGTGTCCAGCTTGGCCAGATCATACAGGCCGGTGGTGCCCTTGTCGATGAACTCGTTGGTCATGGCGTTGTGCTCATAGACGGTCATCCGGTTGGGCAGGTCGTAGTAGGTCAGGGTGTCGGGCAGGGTGCCGTAGTAGCGGCTGGCGGAGTAGCTGGTGCCGTAGAATTTGGGCACATCGATGGCGCTGTGGCTCTCCGGGTCAAAGGGGGTCAGCCCCTGCTGTTCACAGAAGGCGGTGTAGGCCAGATACGCGCCGTAGGTGGTCCAGTGGTGGTCGGTGAAATAGTACAGCTCCTCGTCATCCTCCCGATGCTCGGCGAACAGGGGCCGGAGATCCAGCACGTTGGCGGTCTGCCCCACCTGCGCGAAGATCTCATCGGTGAGCGCACCCTCGTCCAGAATGGGGGTGGCGTAAGGCAGGCGGTCGGCGTGGACGAGACTGGCCGAGGGGGCCATCATAAAGGTGACCTTGCCGGGGTAGCGGGCGGCGAACTGGGTGACCGCTTCAATGTTCTTGGGAAGCTGCTTCTGCTCGGACTCGGTCAGCGCAGGCATCTTGGTGAAAAGCTGGCCGTCCTCACCGATGGTCATGCCGCCGATGTCGGTCTTGCGCAGCAGTGCGGTCTCGGCGCGGCTGTACAGGGTGATCCAAGTGTCGCGGCCGAAGACCTGCTCTTTGACGTATTGGTCGTACTTTGCGGTCCACTCGTTGCGCAGCAGGGTGCTCAGATTGAAGGAGGGGCGCTGAGCCAGATTTTTATTCTCCAGCTCAGAGGATTCCCGGTCGGGCACAATCAGGTCGATCAGGGTGAACCCGATCAGCAGAGCGAAAAATACCACGATGACAGGGTAATTGCGCACCTTCTGCCACTGGTTGTTCAGGAAATCACGCATGGGTCCACACCTCCTTAAAAGTTAAAGTACAGGAACGGATGGTTGTCCGAACCGATGATATAAGCGATGCTGATCAAAAACAGGACTGCGACGATGAGCACGCGGGAGGCGGTGCTCTCCTTGGCCTCCTGCCACAGCTTCTGCGGGATCTCGGTGCAGCAGAGGATGGAGATCGCCAGTGTGATGCCGTAGCTGCGCAGGGCATACAGGGGGCCGACGCCACCGGAGAAGCTGAACAGCTTCTGGAACAGCAGGCCGAACTCCACGCCGTATTCGTTGCCCACGAACATGGCCCAGCCGACCACCACAAAGAACAGGGTGTACACATGGGGCCAGATCTTGCCCTTCTCCAGATGCTTCAGCAGGAACAGCTTTTCGATCATCAGCAGGGCGAAATAGTATAGGCCCCAGCAGATGAAGTTCCAGTTGGCGCCGTGCCAGATGCCGGTGAGCAGCCAGACGATGAACAGATTGAAGATCTGACGGCCCTTGCCCTTGCGGTTGCCGCCCAGCGGGATGTAGACGTACTCCCGGAACCAGCCCGAGAGGGTCATGTGCCAGCGGCGCCAGAACTCGGTGATGCTGCGGGAGATGTAGGGCAGGTTGAAGTTGTCGGGGAAATCAAAGCCCAGCATCTTGCCCATGCCGATGCCCATCATGGAGTAGCCGGAGAAGTCGAAGTAAAGCTGCAGGGAGTAGGCGATGACGCCCAGCCACACCAGCGGGGTGGAGGCGTTGGCCAGCCCGATGGGAGCCACGGTGGCGGTGGGGGAGCCGATGATGTCGGTCCACAGCATACCGATGTTGTCGGCCAGGATGACCTTCTTGGCCAGACCGAACACGAAGAAGGCCACGCCCTCCTCAATGCGCTGCAGGGTGATGCGGCCCTCGTAGACGTGGAGCTGGTCGGACACATCCCGGTACTTGACGATGGGGCCGGCGATGAGCTGGGGGAACATGACCACATAAGCGCCAAAGTCGATGATGTTGTGCTCAGTCTTCACGTCCCGGCGGTACACATCGATGGAGTAGCTCATGGTCTGGAAGGTGTAAAAGCTGATGCCCAGCGGCAGTGTGCCGATGCCCTCCACCAGCGGCAGCCCGGCACCCAGCAGGTTCAGGTTGGTGATGATGAAGTTGGCGTACTTGAAGAACACCAGCATGGACAGACTGCCCACGATCGAGAAGATGAGAGCAGCCCGGCGCAACGCGGTGCTGTGGTCAAATTTTTCCATCAGCAGGCCGGATGCATAGTTGATGAAGATGAGCGCCACCATGATGGGGAAGAAGCGCACCTCGCCCCAGGAATAGAACACCAAGCTGCACAGGAACAGCGCGGCGTTCTTAAACTTATAGGGCACTGCGTAATAGAGCAGCAGCGTGATGGGTAAAAAGCGGAACAGAAACAAAACGGTACTGAAAACCAATGGGAACACTCCTTTATACTGCGGCACACGGGGCGGCCGCGGGGTAGTTCTGGGGCGGGTTGGATATCTTGCGGCGCTTGACACCGCCGTCGAGGGCAAGAAAAGGACCGGCGCCCAGCGGGCGCCGGCCACTTAAAGGGACGTTCAGCTCAGCGCGGCGTCAATGGCCTTGTCGATCTCGGCGTAATCCGCACCGGAAGTATTGGCGAACACCAGCACCACACAATCGCCCTTGGCGACAACGCGGCCATTCTGGATCTGGGCCAGACCGTCGGCAAACTCGGCGTAGTTGCTGTAGAAGGTCTCCTGATTGGACTTGTAAGTCTCCAGCTCGGCCTTCACATCGGCGGCCTTGCCGGCAGCGGCCTTCACCACCAGAATGGTGGCGCTGTCGCCCTGGTTGTTGCTCTGCACGCCCAGGTAGCTCTCCACGTTCTCCATGGTCAGACCTACATCGTTCTCAGCGGCGAAGTCATCGATGACCAGAGGGTTGGCGACCTCGTTCACGGCCTCAATGGCGGCCTTCACGTCCTCCAGATTCACGGCCTTGACCTCGGCAGAAGGGGCAGAACTGGAGGCGGAGCCGCCGCAGCCAACCAGAGCGGCGGCCAGCATCAGAACGCACAGGATCAGGGACAGAAACTTTTTCATAGCGGTATCTCCTCATTGTTTTATGATGGCTGTATGGGTAGTTTTTGCTGCAAAGGGCAAACCATACATCAGCGCGGCAGCCGGGGAGCAAACCCGCGAAAGACGCGCACATGCAGTTAAAAATATACAAACTAATGTTACACGATTGCCCCCTCGATTGCAAGTGCCTTTGGGGGAATATCCGGGATTGTTTACACATTTTTCATCATCCGACGCGGCTTGACAGACCTGCCCGCCCAAACTAAGATAATACTATTATAGTATAAAGGGGGATGGAGATGCGCAGCAGCAAGGCGAAGGACGTTGCTCTGACCGGCATCCTGTTTGCGCTGGCCATCACGCTGTCGATGGTGGAGTCCGCCGTGGCTCCTATGCTGGGTCTGGCTCCGGGCGTGAAACTGGGCTTGGCCAACGTGGTGGTCATGTACGCGGTCTTTTTTATGAGTGTGCGGCGGGCGTGGTTTTTGGTGCTGCTGAAGGCCGGCTTCGTGCTGCTCACCCGCGGCCCGGTGGCGGGCTTGCTGTCCCTGTGCGGCGGTGCTCTGTCGCTGGTGGTGATGTGGGCGCTGTACCGTCTGCCCCGGCGGCCCACATGGTTCATCCTGTCCGCCAGCGGTGCGCTGGCGCACAATCTGGGGCAGCTCTGCGGCGCGAGCATTGTGCTGTCCAGCCGGCTGGCGCTGGGATATGCGCCGGTGCTGATCGTTTCCGGCCTTGCCATGGGCGGCATCACGGCGGCGGGACTGAGCGCCATGCTGCCCGCACTGGAAAAGATGGGATACCGGGCGCAGTGAGCCCGTGGAAAAGAAAAGCGGCGGTGTTTGCCTTGCGGGAAAGGGGAATACCGCCGCTTTTTACAAATGAAGAGCTATAGTTTGGGGGCTGCCAACTTGCGCCGATGCCTTCCAAAAACAGACTCCTATTAAAACGGTTCAAAGGGTGGGCTGAGCTTTTTGTCTGCTGTTTGAATTAACGGACGCGGGCTTTTGCTTGCGCAGTCGTATCCCAAAAAATTCTTTTGCATTCTCCAGAAAAAAGACTTGACGAGTGCAGATTCCCATGCTATACTAATGCCACAAACAGAAATGATTCCTATTTACATTTCTGAAAGCCCAATCAAAGTCCAAAACATTTTAATTTATGGAGGAAATAAATATGGCGAAGTATGTTTGCACCGTTTGCGGTTACGTGGCTGAGGGTTCCGTCCCCGAGTTCTGCCCCCTGTGCAAGGCCCCTGCTGAGAAGTTCCAGGAGCAGGCCGGCGAGAAGACCTGGGCTGCCGAGCACGTGGTCGGCGTTGCCAAGGGCGCTCCCGAGGAGATCATCCAGGGTCTGCGCGAGAACTTCCAGGGCGAGTGCAGCGAGGTCGGTATGTATCTGGCCATGGCTCGCGTGGCCCATCGTGAGGGCTACCCCGAGATCGGCCTGTACTGGGAGAAGGCTGCCTACGAGGAGGCCGAGCACGCTGCCAAGTTTGCCGAGCTGCTGGGCGAGGTCCTGACCGACAGCACCAAGCGCAACCTGGAGATGCGCGTGGACGCCGAGAACGGCGCCACCGCCGGCAAGTTCGAGCTGGCCAAGCTGGCCAAGGAGCTGAACCTGGACGCCATCCACGACACCGTCCACGAGATGGCCCGCGACGAGGCCCGTCACGGCAAGGCCTTCGAGGGTCTGCTGCGCCGCTACTTCGGCTAAGCGATCCCATTCACCCCTGCACTGAGAGGAGACAAACCA
>JBGVKB010000089.1:0-3469 GCA_045118955.1 Oscillospiraceae bacterium
GCGGCCATCATCTCCTCGCTGGCCGGGTTCAGAATGGCCAGATCCAGCCCCGCGCCCATGGCAAGGGTGAAAAAGGCGGTGTTCAGCACCGGGCGGCAGGGCAGGCCGTAGCTGACGTTGCTCACGCCCAGCACGGTGCGCACCCCCAGCTGCTCCTTGCAGGCGCGCAGGGCGGCAAGGGTCTGCATCACCGCGCTCTGCTGGGCGCTGGCGGTCAGGGTCAGGCAGTCGATGTAAATATCCTGCGGCGGGATGCCGGCGGCAAGGGCGGCGTCCCGGATGCGCCGGGCAATGGCCACCCGGTCGGCAGCCTGGGTGGGGATGCCGGTTTCGTCCAGCGTAAGGCCCACCACCGCGGCGCCGTACTTTTTGCACAGGGGCAGAATGGCGTCCAGCACCTTTTGCTCCCCGTTGACCGAGTTGACGATGGGCTTGCCGTTGTACACCCGCAGGGCGCGCTCCAGCGCGGCGGGGTTGGTGGAATCCAGCATCAGGGGCAGCTCGCACACCGACTGCACCGCCTTGACGGCGGCTTCCAGCGCGGCGGGTTCGTCCACCCCGGGCACGCCCACGTTTACGTCCAGCACCTGGGCGCCCTGCTCGGCCTGCGCCACCGCCAGCTGCAGAATGTAGTCGGTCTCGCCGTTCCGGATGGCCTGCTGCAGCCGCTTTTTGCCGGTGGGGTTGATCCGCTCGCCCACGATGGTCACCCCGTCCACCACAACGCAGCGCACCGGGGTGCACAGCACGCTGCCGGGGGCGGCGGCGCCCGGGCGGCCGGGCACGCAGCCGGCAAACACCTTGTTCAGCCCGGCAATAAACTGCGGGGTGGTGCCGCAGCAGCCGCCGGCGGCAAACAGCCCCAGCGCCCGGTAGGCGCGCATCTGGTAGGCAAAGGCGGTGGGGGTCAGGTCGTACCCGGAGCCGTCGGCCCGGGGCAGACCCGCGTTGGGCTTTACAAAAATGGGATACTGCGCGGACACCGCCGCGGCCAGCCGCACCGCCAGCGGATGGATGGCCGCAGGACCAAGGCTGCAGTTGATGCCCACCGCGTCGGCCCCAAGGCCCCGGGCGGTGGCGGCAAAGCTTTCCACCGTGCAGCCGGTAAAGGTGCGGCCGGTGGGCTCAAAGCTCATGCTGGCCAGCACCGGCAGGGTACAATTCTCTTTGACCGCCAGCAGGGCGGCTTTCAGCTCGTACAGGTCGGTAAAGGTCTCCAAAAAGACCAGATCGGCCCCGGCGGCCGCGCCTGCGCGCACCACGCGGGCAAACTGAGCCACCGCCTGCTCCAGCGTCAGGGTGCCGGCAGGTTCCAGCAGCTCGCCCAGCGGGCCGATGTCCAGCGCCACCAGCGCACCGGATGCCGCACAGGCGGCCCGGGCGTTGGCCACCGCGGCGGCCACCACCTGCTCCACCGTAACGCCGGTGCCCTCCAGCTTTTTGGCCGAGGCGCCAAAGGTATTGGTGTTGATGATCCGACTGCCGACGGCCACGTACTGGGCGTGGATGCTTTGGATGAGCTGCGGGTCGGTGAGGTTGAGCAGCTCGGGCTTTGCGCCCGCGGCAAGGCCTGCCGCCTGCAGCATGGTGCCCATGCCGCCGTCCAGCAGGACGGTCTGGGGCTGGGCAAACAGTTCTTGTACCTTCACAGGTAAGACCCCCTTTGTGGGTAAAAATTACACAGCAACGCCTGTTACAGGTTACGCCCCGGCGCAGCCGCCCTGTGTGCGCAGGGTGCAGCCGTGGCGCAGGGCGCAGTGCTCACACCCGGCCCGGTGGCCGGTTTGGGGCTGCTCGCTCACCCCCAGCAGGGCGGTGATGCTCTTGCGCGGCAGCAGCAGGTGATCCGCCCCCGGCACCACCCCCAACAGGCGGGGGGTGTCCAGCAAAGCGCACAGCGGGGTCTGCACCGCCAGCGGCCAGTCCCCGTACCCCGGCGAAAAGCGGCCGGTCAGGTACAGCCCCCGGGCGGCAAACCGGGCGCGCAGCGCGGCCTCGGCGGCGTCGGCAGCGGCTTCGGCCAGAGCGGAGGCCACGGCGTCGGCGGCGGCAAGGGCCGCCACGTTGCCCACCCCGGCCCGGCGCACGGCGGCATCGGCCTGCGGGCCTAAGGTGACCGCCAGCAGCACCGCCTGGGTGCACCCCTGCAGGTGGAGGGCGATGTCCCGCCCGGCGGCAAGGCCCAGCGGGGCAAGGCCCGCGGCGGGCAGAGCGGCCCAGGCCATGCGGGGCCGGGCGGCAGCGGCAAGGGCCGTTTGGGCCTGCTGCAGCAGCGCCCGGGTGGCGGCGTCCGGCGCGGCGGAGGCGGGCAGCCCCAGATACCGCGCGGCGGCGGTTAAATCCGGGGCCAGAGGGCCGGGCAGCGCCTCGGCCCGGGGCGGGTCACAAAAGATCACGGATGCCATCGCAGATCCTCTCAGCAACTTCCACGTTGTTCATGGCGTACAGGTGCACGCCGTCGGCCCCGCCCTCGATCAGATCCCGCAGCTGGCGGATGGCGTAGTCGATGCCTGCATCAAAGAGGGCCTGCTCGTCGTCCTGATACCGGGCGATCATGCGGGTGAACTCGGCGGGCAGGCTGGCGGCCGAGAGGGCCACCGTGCGCTCGATCTGGCTCTTTTTGACGATGGGCATTACGCCCGCCGACACCGGCAGGCTGAGCCCGGCCTTGCGGGCACGGTTCAAAAACCGGTAGTAGCGGTAGTTATCAAAGAAAAGCTGGGTGATGAAATGGTCGCAGCCGGCGTCTGCCTTGCGGCGCAGGCCCTCCAGATCGGCGGCGAGGCTGGCGCTTTCCGGGTGACCCTCCGGGTAGCAGGCGCCGGAGATGCCAAAGCCGGGCTGCTTGTACCGGATGAAAGCGGCCAGATCGCTGGCGTGGGCAAAATGGGGGCTGACCGGGCGCAGCGGGGTGGCATCGCCCCGCAGGGCCAGCACGTTATGCACCCCGTTGGCGGCAAGGGCGGCCAGATCGGCGCTCATGCGCTCTTCGCTGGAGCCCATGCACACAAAGTGGGCCAGCGGCTCCACCCCCAGCTCCCGCTTGAGGAACGAGGCGATCTCGACGGTGGAAACGCCGCCTGCCGAGCCGCCCGCGCCGTAGGTGACGCTGATAAAGTCCGGCTCCAGCGCAGCCATTTTGCGCAGGGTAGCCTGCATATTGGGGTAGCTTTCGGCCTTTTTAGGGGGAAAGCACTCGATGGAAAAGACACAGGGGTTGGTTTTAAAGGTTTCGCACAGTTTCATGGTCGGATCACCTCGAACAGCCCGCCGGCAGCGCCGCGCGGGCAGATGTGGGTTGGGTAAGGGTCGCTGAGAGAAAAACTCTGCAATGTTGCAATCTTTGCGGTTTTGCCGCTCACCGCTCGGGGTACACCTGCAGGCCGGCGGCGGTGTACACTACCACCACGCTGCCCTGCTCGTCGGTGCGCCAGACGTCGGCTTCCACCGCAAGGTAGTTTTCCATGGG